>JANXLV010000057.1 GCA_025355005.1 Myxococcales bacterium
CGCGCGCGTTGGAGTCCGCGTGGAGGCGGGCGAGCTGTGTGCGCCCTGTCGCGCCGAGCGTGACGATGCGGCTCCGCGCGTCCGAGCCCTTGTCTTTGCGGACCAGCTTGAGCGCCAAGAGCTCCGCGACCACGCGGCTGACGCGCGACTTGTCCAGGCGCAGGAGGGACGCGAGATCGTTCTGGGAGAGAGGGCCGCGCTCGCCGAGCTCGATCAGGACGTGGCACTGGGGGTGCGTGAGGCCGGAGGGCTCGGGCTGGTTGTCCAGGAAGCCGAGCTCGCGGACCAGCTCGCGGGAGGCACGGCGGATAGGGAGGACCTCGGTGAACATGGTTGCTGACTTTACCTAATTGGTTGCTGTTAGCAACTATCAATTCGGACCGCTATTTCCCGTGGACGCGGCTCGTCGCGCTACTCGTAACGGAGGGCGTCTATGGGATCTAGCTGGGAGGCTTTCCAGGCCGGGTAGAGGCCGAAGACCACTCCCACGAAGGCGCTGAACCCGACGCTCACAACGATGACCTCTGGTTGCAGGAGCGTGGGCCACTGATACTTGACGGTGAGGAGCAGGGCTACGCCTACTCCGCTCGCCACTCCTATGAGGCCCCCCGTGATCGAGAGGGTCAGCGCCTCGATCAGGAACTGCGAGAGGATGTTCATGGGCTTCGCTCCCAGCGCCATGCGGACGCCGATCTCGCGCGTTCGCTCGGTCACGCTCACCAGCATGATGTTCATGATGCCGATGCCGCCAACCACGAGCGAGACCAGCGCCACGCACGCGAGAAGCGTCGTGATGGTGTCCGTGCTCTCCGCCTGGGAGCTCGCGATCTCGGAGAGGTTGCGAATGGAGAAGTCGTCGTCGCCGCTGGGCGGGATCTTGTGGCGGTCGCGCATGAGGCCCGTGACGTCCGCCTGCGCGCGCGTCGTCATGCCCGGCTGCGTCTGGATGTAGACCTGGCCGTTCATGTACTTCCCCAGCCCGCCCTGGATCTTGTGCGCGTGCGTGGTGAACGGGATGAAGGCCGCGTCGTCGTAGTCCGTGCCGGAGGACGACTGTCCTTTGCGGTTGGCCACGCCCACGATGCGGAACGGGTTCACGCCGATGCGCACCATCTGCCCGACCGGGTTCGCGTTCGCACCATACAGCTTGTCCACGACCGTCTGTCCGAGCACCACGACCTTCGCGGAGCTGTCGATGTCGGCATCGGTGAAGATCGCGCCGGAGGACATGGGCCAGCTGCGGATGTCGAAGTACTCGGTGGCGACGCCATAGACGCTGGTGGTCCAGTTCTGGTCCTCGCTCACGATGGGCTGGTTCGAACGTAGCTGCGGGGACGCGTTCTTCACCATGGGCAGCTCGGTGCGGATCGCAGCGAGATCGTCCCACGTGAGCGTCGGCTGCGAGCCGAACCCGCCGCGCACGCCGCTCGCGCTCGAGGAGCCGGGCAACAAGATGAGGAGGTCCGTGCCCATCGCCGCGAACGCCTGCTCCACGCGCGCCTTAGCGCCCGCGCCGATCGCCATCATCGCGATCACGGCGCCCACGCCGATGATGATGCCGAGCGTCGTCAGGAACGAGCGAAGCCCATTGCGGACAATCGCGCGAACGGCAACGCGGAATGTCATGAACGTGTTCACGGGCTCACCGACATGTTCACGCCTTTCCTTCTGGAGCGCGCACGGACACTGGGGGGACGAACTCTGGGGGGACTATGGCTTCCTTCATCTCGCGCTGTTTGTCGGACTGGATGTAGCCATCTTTCACGACGATCACTCTCGAGGCGTACTCGGCGATGTCTGGCTCGTGGGTTACCAGGACCACCGTGATTCCCGCGCGACCCAGCTCCTGGAAGATGGACATGACCTCCACGCTGGTGCGGGAGTCCAGGTTTCCGGTGGGCTCGTCCGCGAGGATCACCTTCGGCTGCGAGACGATCGCGCGCGCGATCGCGACGCGCTGCTGCTGACCGCCGGATAGCTGATTGGGTGTATGATCCATGCGTTCTTGCAGCCCCACACGCGTGAGCGCTGCGATGGCCCGACGGCGGCGCTCCTTGCCGGACACGCCCGCATACACGAGCGGGAGCTCCACGTTCTCCTGCGCGCTCGTCCGCGCGAGCAGGTTGAAGTTCTGGAACACGAACCCCAGCGTCTTGTTGCGCACCTCCGCGAGCTCCGCCTTGGTCAGGCGTGAGACCTCGGCGCCGTCGAGCTTGTAGATGCCCGACGTGGGCCGGTCGAGGCACCCCAGGATGTTCATGAGCGTGGATTTGCCGGAGCCGGAGGAGCCCATCACTGCGACGAACTCGCCGCGCGCGATCCCGAGGGTCACGCCACGGAGCGCGTGCACGCTCACGTCGCCCGACGCGTACACCTTCTGGATGTCCGACAGCTCGATGAGCGGATGCTCATTCGCTGGCGCGACGGTGGCCTCTTCCGTGCTCAAAACAGCCGCTTCACGGTGGTGGCTGCCGCGGCGCTCGGTGTACCGCCCTCTTGATCGGTCACGACCTCGTCGCCCTCGGCCAGCTCACCACTGACGACCTCGGTGTTCGTCCCGTCGGACAGACCCAGCTTCAGCACGACCGGCGTAGGCGTGCCGCTCTTCATGACCCAGAGCGTCTTGGTCTCGGTGCCGTCCTCGTTCTTGGTGCTGCGCCCCATCCCGCCGCGACCGCCGCCGCCACCACCACGCCGACCCGCGGAGGAGGCACCTGCCGGAGGCGCGCCGCCATCCGATCCTCCCCAGCTGCGCCCGCCCGCGCTCGCGCTACCCGAGGGTACGGGCAAGGCAGGCGCCTCCAGGTTGCTCGGCTTGAAGCGAATGGCCGCGTTCGGGATGGCGAGCACGCCGTCGCGTTGCGAATGGATGATCGTGACGTTCGCCGTCATGCCGGGCTTGAGCTTCAGCTCGTCGTTGTCGACCTTGATGACGGCGTCGTACGTGACGACGTTCTGCACGGTGGTGGGCGCGTTGCGGACGTCGCTGGTGGCGCCCTTGAACGTCTTGCCGGGGTACGCATCCACCGTGAAGTTGGCGGTCATGCCCGGCGTGAGGCGACCGACGTCGCCCTCGCTCACGTTGGTGTCGACCTGCATCTTGGAGAGGTCCTGCGCGATGGTGAAGAGCGTGGGCGCCGACAGCGACGCCGCGACGGTCTGCCCCACATCCACGCTGCGCGAAATGACCACGCCGTCGATCGGCGACAGGATGGTCGTGTACGAGAGGTTCACATTCGCGGTATTGAGGTTCGCACGAGCCTGGGATAGCGCCGCCTTCGAGACGTCCACGCTCGCCTTGTCGGTGGCGGCGTTTGCCTCCGCCGTCTCGATGTCCTGCTGCGAAGCGAGCCCCTGCTCGCGCAGTGCCTTCGCGCGCGTCAGCTGCTTCTCCGACAGGTTGGCCTGCGCCTCTGCCTTGACGACATTCGCCTTCGCGGACTCGAAGCTCGCGTTCGCTTGCTCCGCCGCGGCCTGGAACAGCTGCGGATCGATCTTGGCGACAACCTGCCCCTTCTTCACGTGCGAGTTGAAGTCCGCGTTGAGCAGCTGGATGCGCCCCGAGACCTGGCTGCCCACCTGCACGGTGACGAGCGCGGACACCGTGCCGCTGGCCGTGATGCTCGCCACGATGCGCCGCTTCGTGACGGGCGCGGACTTGTAGGTGATCTCCGGCGCCTTGTGCGATTCGCGATAGCGATACGCATAGACGCCACCTGCGATGAGGAGCGCGAGCACGACGACCCAGATGATCTTCCGCTTCATCAGTATTTGCAGGCTGCGAGTGTGAGGCTGTCGGTCAGGCGTGCGCGCGCCACGGCGAAGTCCGCGAGCGCGAGGTTGATGTCCGCCTGCCGCTTGGCCGTGGCGGCAGTGACGAGGTCCAGGCTGGTTCCGGAGCCGATGCGATAAGTCGTCTGCACGAGGAGGTCGATCTCGGTCGCGAGCTTCTGCGCGCGCAGAGCTACCGCGCGAGCGTCGAGGGCGACGTCGACAGCGCGCCTGGACTGCGCCGCAGCGGTCACGACCCCGCGCTTCGTCGCGTCCAGAGTGACGCGATTTTCTTCCGCCACCGCCTCCGCCGAGTGGATGAGCCCGTAGCGGTTGCCACCATCCCAGATGGGAATGACGAGGTTTGCGCCGACGCTCCATGTGGTGGGCGCGGAGACCGTGACCGTGGACGCGGACGTCTGCAGCGAGCTCGAGAGGCCAACCGTGGGAACGAACTGAGCCTTCACGTCGTCGATGGCACGCACGGCGAGCTCCACATGCTGCTCCTGCGAGCGGATGTCAGCGCGCTCCTCCACGGTGCCGACGGCAGTGCAGAGCCGCGCCGTATCCGCCATCAGGACGGCCGGTTCCATCCCCGCGCCCACACCCATCTCACCCGTGAGTCCGACGGCGAGCGCCAGCGCTTCGCGAGCCTGACGTAGAGACTCGTCGCCGTTCACGACCTGCGAGCGCGCGCTCTCCACATCTTGCTCCGCGCGCTTGGTGTCGAGTGTGTTGGCGCTGCCGAGCCGCTCCTTGGTGCGAGCGATCTCGAGGCGCTCCAGCGCGCTGCGAAGGCCGCTGCGGTTGAGATCAGCGATGCGCTCGGCCGTGGAGACCGCGACGACCGTGGTGACGACACCGGACAGAAGCGCGCGCTTCTGATCCTCGAGGGACAGGCGTTGCACCTCCTCGTTCATCTTTGCGTTCGTACGCGCACGGAGGAGCGGGAGGGAGAACACGCTCTGCGACGCGGTGAAGCCGAGCGACGCGGAGTTCTCCGCAGGCGTCTTCAGCGTCTGGCCACTCGCCTGTAGCGTGTCGCGCGTGATGAGCTGGTGCGTGACGCCTGCCTGCCCGTTCAGCTGCGGCAAGAGCGCCGCCAGCGCCGATCGCGACTGCGCCTCCGCGCGCGCGACCTCGAGATAGGCGAACCGCAGATCTGCGGAGCGCGCGCGGAGCAACTGGACCGCGTCAGCGAGCCCCTCCACCTTTCGCGCGGCTGCCGGCGGCGGCGCGAGCAGAGGGTCCGAGACAACCGGCGGAGGAAACGCGGAAGGCGCTGGCTTCGCGTCCTCGGTGTGCGCCACCCCTGCGTTCAGCAGCAGGAATGCGAACGACGACAGCGCGGCGAGCTTCTTGTTCAAGGCATCCTGCGGAGTCCGGTCGCGTTCTCGAGGAGCGCATCGCGCACCTGCGCAGAGCGTTCCCGCGCGACAGGAGCCCAGACACCGGCGCCATCCGAGCCCACGCGCGCGCCGACGAAGATACGGGTTTCGCCACCATCGCGCACGAGCTCTTTCACATGAGCTCCCGCGACCAGCCAGTTGCGATGCACACGCGTGAGCGAGCGCCCGAGCGACGACTCGATCGCCGAGAGCGATAGATCCAGATCATACCGCCCGTGCGGAGTGTGCACGAAGGTGAGCCGGCCAGCGGCCTCGAAGGCCCAGACCTCGTCGCGATGAAGGAACACGAGGCCCTTTCCCTTGCGCGCGACGATGCGCGGCGCGGGACGGGACGTGGGGAGGACGCGGCGCATCTTCACGCGGCCAAGGCAGCTCTCCACGCGCTCTTCACTGAATGGCTTCACGAGGTAGTCGACAACGCCCAGATCGTACGCTGCGACGGCGTGCTCACTGGAGGCTGTCGCAAGCACGAAGAGCGGCGCGCCCGGACGACCGGAGAACGTGCGCACGATGCTGAGGCCCGCCTGGTCGCTCGAGTGTGCGAGCTCGACGTCGACGAAGACCACATCCATCTGCGCGCGGTCATCCGTCAGCGCCAGCTCTGCCTCCGCGCGCGACGCGACCGCGCCCACGACCTCCGCCTGTCCAGACGCATCGAGGAGCTCGACGAGGTAGTTGCGCGCGGGGTACTCGTCCTCGACGACCAGGACACGAAGCTTCTCCGGCTCCGTCATTGCGCGGCCTCCGCGCGTTCCATGAGCTCGAACGGAACCTCGACGATGGCGCGTGTGCCTAGAGCGGATGACTCGAGCCGCAGCTCGCCCTGCGGCTCTCGCAAGCGGAGCTGCGCACGCACGAGCGCGAGCCCCTTCGAGCCCGTCCGCGGCTCACCAAGCCCCGGTCCGTTGTCCGTGACGGAGCAGCGAAGCCAGGCCTGCCCCGAGTCCTCCATCCGCTCCGCGGCGATCACCACGTGCCCGCCGCCTTCGCGCTTGAGCGCGCCATGCTTCACCGCGTTCTCCACCAGCGGCTGCAGCACCAGCCGCGGAATGAGCGCGATGCGGACCTCGTCATCCATCTTCCACTCGAAGGAGAGCGCGCCCTCGTGGCGGGCCTCGAGCAGCTCGGCATATCGGCGCAGCCAGCCCAGCTCCTCTTCCACCGTGTATTCGCTCTGACCCTCCCGGACCGCCTCGCGAAGGAGATCGCCCAGCGCCGCGAGCAGCCGCCGCGATTTTTTCGGATCCTCGGTGACCAGTCCCGCGATCGCGTTGAGCGTGTTGAGCATGAAGTGAGGCTCGAGGTGCGCACGCAGCTGCGACAGCTCCGCTGCTTCGCGGACCCGCGCGGACTCCAGCCGATTGAAGCGCGCGTCTTCTGCCGCGAAGGGGAAGATGCTCGCCATGACCCAGAACCCGCCATGCATGAGCCCCGTCATCACGCCATAGGTCAGCGCGCGCATGGTGGGAGATGACGGCGGCAGCCCCGGACGCAGACGCAGCTCCGGCCAGCGCTCCACCACGAGCCCGTAGACGAACGTGCAGGCGACGCCGATCACGACGGACTCCAGCATGCTCGACGCGAGCGTGACGAAGGGGCCCGCCTGACGGCGCTTCATCAGCGCGTAGTTCTCGTTCAGGACGTACGCGATGAGACCGAGCTGACACGCCCAGTTCGCGAGCTGCGTGAGCACACGCGGCCGATCGTGTCCGGCGAAGGTCTGCGTCGCGAACTGCAGCGCCAGATAGGCGAGCACGACTCCGAGCCCGAACACCATTCGCCGGCGTCGGTCCTGGGATCTTCGTGTGCGCCGCGAATGAGGCATGCCGTCCCAGTCCTGATAGCGCCGTTGCGCCCTCGCAGAAAGCCAGACACACGTGAAGATGCGGAAATCATGGCCACGGTTGTGCTTTCTCACAGCCGAATCGTTGCCGGGAACATGAAACTTCGAGTAAAAGCTCAAGCAGAGCGATGGCCACGAAGCGCGTTCATGTACTCATCAAAGGCCGCGTCCAGGGCGTGTTCTTCCGCGCGGCCACGCAGCGCGAAGCGAAGCGTCTGGGCATCACGGGCTGGGTGAAGAACCGGCCCGACGGCGCCGTCGAGCTGATGGCCGAAGGCGAAGAAGACGCGATTCGCGAGCTCACCAGCTGGGCGAACCACGGACCGAGCGCCGCGCGTGTGGACAGCGTTGACGTCCGCTGGCGCGGATACACGGGCGAGTTCCCGGAGTTCAGCATCATCGAATAAGGCCGAATAGTGGTCCGGGGGGCAGGCGTTGCTGTATCGACGACACATGAGGCGAACCTTCCGCATCATCCTTCTCCTCGCCCTGCCCTTCGGCCTTGTCCCTGCGTTCGCGACGCCCGCGGCGGCCGAGCCCGAGAAAGTAGAGGCGCCCGCGGTCGGGATGTCGGCGGCGGATCTGGACAAGATGCTCGCGCCGCTCGTCGGTGATGGCGACGCCACGGCGCGACGCGCGGCCATCAAGGCCACGCTCGATCTGGGGACCGATGCGATCCCGGCGATCGCGAAGGAGCTGAAGGAGCTCTCGAAGAACCAAAGCGGCGCCGTCTTTGCGGCGCAGAAGCTCGCGCGCGAGCAGCGTCGTGGTCAGCCCGACATGGAGATGGTCGACGCGCTGCTCGACATGAAGAAGAACGACGGCCCGGGAGCGAAGACCGCGCTCACGACGCTCGTGCTGCTGAAGGCGCTCGCGCACATGGGCACGACGCCAGCGGTGCGTGTGATCATCACGACGTCCGACGATCACGCGGGCGCGCTGCGCCAGGAGATCGGGAAGATCCTCCACGACCTCGGCGACCGGGCGTTGCCCGCGCTCATCGAGGCCAAGAAGGATCCGTCCTCCGAGGTTCGCAAGTTCGCGCACGCGCAGATCGAGGCGATGGGAAAGAAGACTGCCGGCGACGCCGTGCAGACGAAGAGCAACCAGGTGCTCGCCGACGTGCTGCGCGCGTTCGCCAACATCCACGAGATCGACGCGGTGCCGGTGATCCTCTCTTTCGTCAACTCCGACCGCGCGGAGGTGCAAGGCGCCGCGCGCGAGGCGATCATGCGTTTCGGCAACGACGCCGTGTGGAAGGTGCGCGAGGCGTACACGAACCTCACGGGCAAGAGCCCGCCCGAGTCCGCCAAGTCCGACGAGGTGGCGAAGGAGCTATTTGCTGCATACGACCGCGTGCGCCTGAAGGAGGTCTACGACCTCCTCGAGCAGGGGAAGAAGTCCGAGCAGGAAGGCAAGCTGGACGAAGCCGTCGCCCAGTACGACAAGGTGCTCGCGCGGCAGCCGCTGCTCGATCGCCGCGCCGAAATGGTCCCCGCCTTCGTGGGCTTCGCGAAGGCACAGGCAGACGCCGGGAAGGCAGATGTCGCAAAGGCGACTCTTCGCAAAGCGCTGCGCCTCGATCCGGAGGGACCGCACGCGGCCCAGATCCGCGCAGAGCTCCTCACCATCGAAGGCAAGGAGCTCGAGGCCCGAGGCATCGCCGAGAAGGACCTCTTCGCGCGCGCGCTTTTGGAGGACCCGGCCAACGCAGGGGCCCGCGCAGAGCTCGACCGGCTGGAGGCTGGGAGCGAGGACCGGCACCAGAAGCTGCAGCGATATGCGGCCGCTGGCGCCGTGTTTGCCGTTGCCGTCGCGTTCATCGTGCTCTTCGGCGGGCGACGGAAGGCGGGGAAGACCGCAAAACCCCGCGCGCGGGCGGCCTGAGCGGGAGGGGGTCAGGGGCTCTCCGGTGTGCGGGCCGAGAGCCGAGAAGAGAAGGGCTGATCCGCGACCAAATGCAGGGTCATGTGCGGGGACCCTTCCTTACCCCTCGATCCTAAGGCAAGATCCGGTGCATGGGCGCGGGCCATCGGAAATGGGGAGCTCCACGCGGAGTTCGTGATCGATGAGCCTGTTTTCGCGTTTCTTCGGCAAGCAACCTCCCAAGGAAGGTGAGGAGCAAACCGACGCCGATGGCGCGGCGCAAGAAACACCCGCGTCGCCGCCCGGCATCGAAAAAACCGGCGCGGCGCTGCCGCAGCCTGGACCCGCCATACCCTACGTCCCGCCGCAGGGCCCGCAGCAGACGGAGCGAATGATCCCGGTCGATCAACGACCACGGCCCGGAGTCATAGAGGCGCGCATGACGCCTGGTCAGTTCCCCATCGGACCCGTGCAGGGCGTGATTCCGCCCGTGCGAAAGCAGCTCGAGTCGGAAGGGGCGATCTCGCTGCACATGCCGGAGCCGGCGGTGGAGATCGGAACCGCACCGCCGCCGTCGTCGGTCGACCCACGCTTCGCGCACTGGGGCGGGCGCGATCCGAACGCGGAGATCGCAGAGACCGTGCCGCCGGTGCTTCGCTACCGCGCTGACGGTTCGGCGAAGGCAGTCGGGGTCGCAGCTCCACCAGATGCGACGGACCTCACGCCGACTCCCGCGCTCGGCACCGCCACTCCATCATCGCCAGCGGCGGCTCCTGCTCCGCCTCCTTCCGCGCCGTCCGCAGCCTCGAGCGCAAAGGCCGGCGGCGCGCCCAAGGCACCAACGTCCGCGCCCGGAAAGCCGAAGCGTCGCGACAGCCCCACCAACTTCCATCAGGTCGGGCCCAGGGCTCCGCCGGCTCCGCAGGCGCCGCACCCTGGCCTTCGGCCCAACGACGCGCTGCCGACCATCATCGTGGACATCCCGCAGTCGATGCCACCGCCTGCCGTTGCCGGCGCGCGCCCGCCGCCCGACACCGCACCCGTGCAGCGCGCCACGCTCAGGATCCCGGGCGCGGTCTCGACCACACCGAAGCCGGTGCCAGCTGCGCCCACCTCCGCGCCCCGCATGGAGGCGCCAAAGCCGCCGCCTTCACAGCCACGCGTGGAGGCCCCGCCGCCGAGCGTGAAGAACATGCCGCCGCAACGGCAGATGAGCGACACGCGCCCCGACCCGGATTCGCAGGCGATCATGCGAGCGGCAGTCGCATACCGCGAATCGAAGGCAGCAGTGGCAGCGGCCGCCGCGAAGCCCACCACCGGCACGCAACCGTCAATCAAGACGGCAATCCCAACCGCACCCGCATCCTCACCCTCGACCTCGACCGCGACCGCGACCGCGACCGCGACCGCGACCGCGACCTCCACCCCGACACCCGCGGTCGCCGCGCCCGCCGCACCCGCGCCCGTACCCGCGCCCGCTCCCAACGCCGCGCCGATGCGCTCGCTGATGCGTCAAAAGGCTCCAACGCTTCTTGGCGGGATGGTGGCACCGACGCCCGACCCGGTGTTGCTCGACCCTGCGCCTGTCGCCGCGCCTCGTAGTGCATCGGTGGTCCCGCGATATCCGTCAGCGCCGCCTCCGCCTCCGCCTCCGATGTCGGCCTCGCGCGCTCCGACCTTCGATCAGGACGAGGACGACGAGGACGATGGGGAGCCCACCGACGAGCCCACGCTCCTCCGCGGTGAGCCGAAGACGGAGGTGAATCTCCAGGACTTCGTCCCCGCGGCGCTCGCGCAGGTGGCGGCCGCTGCGCTGTCGATGAAGGCTCGGGCCTCGGTCGCGCCGCAGCCGCCGGACGAGTCCGACTGGCCCACCGCATCGGAGCTTCCGGATCCCGAGGAGTGGTCGAAGCCCGTGGTTCCTCCTCCGCCTTCGCAGTTCTCGGGTGAGAGCGCTCGTGCATCGGTGCGACCGCCGCTCGACTCCGTGGACGACGACGACGCGGTGACGGAGGCGCACATCTCCAAGCGGCCCCCCGCTCCGTCGCCAACCGTCATGGCCGCGTCTGCGCTCGCTGCGCCTCCGCTGCCGACGATCGCAGCGCCGTTTGCGGGCGCAGCTTCACCGCCGCCTTCCTCTGGCGACGCCCCCGTCATCCCATCCGAACCGAGCCCCATGACCACGCGCAGCGCGCACCCTGCGCCGCCGGTCGAAGGCGGCGAGCTCGAGGTGATCTCGAGCGGCCCCGCGACGATCCCGCCGTCCGCGCCGCCGCCAGCACCGCACGGTCCCGAGCCGAAGCTCTGGGAAGGCGTGGGCATGGACGACGTCTGGGACGAGGTCGACAAGGGCTTCGGCGAGCTGGGACACGTGCAGTCGTCGCGTCCCGCGGACTCGGCCGTGTTCGACGACGCGCGGCAGCTCTTCACGGAGATCGCCGCGACGCACATGCATCACGTCCGGGATTTCATGCTCGATCTCTCCGCGGCGCCCACCACGGCAGAGTGGCTCGCGCTCTGCATCCCCGCGACGCAATCACTTCGCATGGGCGCGGTCGCGTTCGAGATGGGCACGCTGACGGTGGCGCTCGACGCCTTCATGGACGCGCTCAAGGTCACGAACGACGCGGGCGTCCCCATCGTCGAGGGCGAGCACCGCGATCAGCTGCTTGTCGCGTACGGGAGCCTCGTCCAGGAGCTGCCGAACGCGTTCAAGCTCGACGGCGAGGGCCGCGTGCGCGAGGGCATCATCGTGCGCGCCCTGCTGAACCAGCTCGAGGACGTCCGGAAGGTCCAGCAGGATCGGCTCTTCATGGCCGGGCTCATGTCGCTCGACGCGCTCTGCATGGCGAAGCCGCGCGACATCGTGGAGACCACGGGCCTCAGCCATGACCTCGCCACGCGCATCTCGGAGCGCTTTCGCCGCTACCGGCTGGAGATGTCCGTCCTGGCGCACGGCAACATCCGCGGTGAATGGGACAAGCTACGCGAGTACACTGACCTCCTGTCGCAGGCGCACATCGCATTCGAACAAGCCTCGGACCGGAACGACTCCAAGAAGAAGAAGGAGTCGCGGCGCACGCGCGAGCTCACCATGCTGGACGTGAAGGTCATGCTCGCGCGGCTCGGCAAGCCCGACTCACTCAACTTCATCGAGCGAGCACCGTTCGCCGAAAAAATTTCTCACCTCGTTGCACTCATCGAACAGTCCGAACGTTAGAGACGGGAAAAGCAAATATGGCTCTGTCAATCGAGCAGATCGTCGAGAAGGTCCAGAAGGGGGAGAAGCTGGATGGTGAGGAGCTTCGCGGGAAGAATCTCGCGAAGGCCCGCCTCGATGGCGCCAGCATGAAGAGGTGCGACCTCGACGGCGCGAACCTCGAGGGCGCGCATCTCTCCAAGGCCAACCTGAAGAACGCGAGCTTGAAGGAGGCATACCTCGTTGGCGCGGATCTTCGCGACGCCAACCTCGACAACGCAGACCTGGAGGGCGCAAATCTGGAGCGCGCTATCCTCGTGGGCGCGAACCTCACGCGTGCGAACCTGGAAGGCGCGAACCTGAACGGCGCGAGCCTCGCCCGGGCGCGCTTGAATCAGGCGCAGCTGGAGTCAGCCACCCTCGGAGGCGCCGATCTCGCTGGCGCCATCGTGTCCAACGCGAACCTCTCCGAGTGCTACCTGGGGGGCGCCAAGCTCCTCTCCGCGGACCTCTCGTCGACGAACCTGTTCGGCGCGAACCTCGAGGAGGCAGATCTCACGGACGCAAACCTCTCCGGCGCGAACCTGGAGTCCGTCACGGCACCCAAGGCGCGCTTCCTCTCGGCGGTGCTTCGCAAGGCCGACTTCAAGTCCGCGAACGTCGCAGAGGCGCAGTTCAACGGCGCGGATCTCCGGCAAGCGAACTTCGAGTCCGCCGACGTGTCGGGCGCGACGTTCCACGGCGCGAAGGTGGCGCAGATGATCGGCACGGGCATCGAGCCGCGCGATCTGAACGTCGACTGGGTGGATTCATCCGTCGATGGAGACGGCTCGGGTCGCGTGGTCGGCCCCGCGGCGATCGCGCTCATCAGCGGTCCTGGTGCGGCCGCGCCCTCGGGCAACCCGCGCAAGGCGGCGGCCGGCGCGGGCGGCACATCGGGACGTCCCGCTGCGCTCGCGGAGAACACACGCTACTTCGGCAAGGGCGACGTGCTTCGCAACGCGCAGCTGGAGTTCGGTGCGGGCGCGCGCATCCAGGTGGAGAGCCGCTTCGAGGAGTGCTCGCTGGTCATCGGTGAGGGCGCGGAGCTCGTCATCGGCGGGGACGGCGTGCTCTCCGGTTGCAAGGTGCGCGGCGCTGGTCGCGTCATCGTGGACGGCAAGATCCTGGAGCGTGAGGCGCCCACCATCTCGGGCATTCGCTTCGTGACGGTGAACGACGGCGGCGTCGTGTCGGGCACCGTGGAGCAAGCACCGGAGCGCACCGTGTTCGCGTTCGCAAACGGGTGCAAGCTGCGACTCAAGGTGACGAAGTCTCCTGACGACAAAGGCGGGAAATCCTGATGGCTGACATGAACGACAAGAAGACGCTCGTCGACGAAGGCTCCGAGTTCCGCGGCAACCTCACGTCCAAGTGCGCCGTCCACGTGCGCGGCAGCGTCGAGGGTGAGCTCAACGCGCCTTCGCTCAAGGTGTCCGACACTGGAAGCGTCAGCGGCAAGGTCAAGGTCGGGGAGCTCGTCTCCGAGGGAAGCGTCGCCGGCGAGTTCGACGCGGAGATCGTCCGCCTGTCCGGCAAGGTGAAGGACGGCACGATCATCCGCGCGCGCACGCTCGAAGTCTCGCCCTCCCAGGAAGACAAGATGCGGGTCGTCTTCGGCGAAGCGACGCTCGAGGTCGGCGACATCGCACCGCCGGACAAGGAGTCCGGCCCCTCACCCAACAATCGCCGCAAGGGTCGCGAGTAGGCCTGGACACGCTCGACATCCTTCACCCCACGCCGATCTTCCGCATCGGCGCGGAGCACACGAAGGTCGCCATTTCGATGGCCTTCGCGAGCGGCATCTCGGGCGGCTTGTTCTCCGATGCGCTCGACCGCGCGTCGGCCACGTCTTCGACGTGGGAGCCCGCGTCGTTCGCGAACGACCTCTTCGTCTCCACGTTCGTCGCAGCGTGCTTCAAGGTCAAGATCGCGGGGCAGGACCTCGTGGTCGCGTCGCAGAAGCACCTGGTGCGGCTCCTCACGCAGCCGCCGCGCGACGTGGAGACAGTGCTGTTTCGCCGCGCGATCCTCTCCGAGCTCACGGAGTCGAGCGACCTTCGCGCGGAGCTCGAGAAGCTCTATGCGTCGCTGGGCCGGCTGCGCAACCTGATGGAGGGGGCGGGCGGCGTCGGCAAGTTCGAGCCACACAGGAGACAGCTCGACATCCTGCTCTGCGTGAAGCAGATCATCGATCGCATGGCGAGCGGCTTTGCCGGCGCGCGCTCCGGGCTGTCGCGTCTCGCCGCGTTCGGGCTGCGGGTGCAGGGCGGTGAGCCGTATCAGTCCCTTCGCGACCTGCTCCGCTACGACGAGCGGCTGGCCACGTTGAACCTCACGGTCTCGGTCGGCGCCGACGGACGCATCCGCGGCTTTCGTGTCCTCTCCGTCGCCGAAGACACCGAGAACCCGTTCGTCACGTCGCCACTCCGCCGCTGGCTCGGGAAGCTGGAGCTCTTCGTGCGCGGCTTCAGCTTCAGCGACGGCGAGATCATGGCGCGCCTCATCGACGCCGTGTTCGATGGCGTCGAGGAAGAGCTTCCGCCCCTCGTGCAGCTGATGGGCGAGGTCGAGCTCTATCTGGGTGCGCTCGGGTTCCGCGACATCGCGCTCGCGGCGGGCCTCTCGGTTTGCTTGCCGTCGTTCGTTGCCGTGAGTGAGCCGCGCTCGCTCCAGGGGCTCTGGAATCCGTTGCTTCTGAGCCACGGCATCACGCCGATCCCCTGCAATTTCGAGACGAATCGACACGACACCACTGTGCTCGTCACGGGGCCGAACTCCGGCGGCAAGACACGCCTGTTGCAGTCGCTAGGGCTCGCGCAGCTCCTCGCGCAGTGCGGGATGTTCGTGCCCGCGCGCGAAGGCTCGTTGACGCTTGCACCGAGCCTCGTGGTGTCGCTGATAGAGGAGACGCGCGCGGATCAGGCCGAGGGGCGCCTGGGGACCGAGCTCGTTCGCATCCGCGCGCTGTTCGAGCGACTGCCGCCGGGCGCAATGGTGATCCTGGACGAGCTCTGCTCCGGGACCAATCCGTCGGAGGGCGAGGAGATCTTCGAGCTCGTCGTCCGCATGCTCGCGCGGCTCGGACCGCAGGCCTTCATCACCACCCATTTCCTCGCGTTCGCAGCGCGGCTGCAGCGCGAGGCGCAGATCACCGAGCTTCGCTTCCTGCAGGTGGAGCTGGGGCCGGAGCAGCGGCCCACGTACCAGTTCACGCAGGGCGTCGCGCACACGTCGCTCGCGGGACACGCAGCAGCGCGTCTGGGAGTCACTGGTGAGCAGCTGCTCGCGCTGGTGGAGCGCAACATCCGGGAGCGTCGCGCACCCCCGATCGCCCGAGACAAGTAGAGCCACGGCCATGGCGACGTTCCTCACCACGCGCAAGATGCACCCCGAGCTGGCCGCGCGGATCGACGCGAGCGTGCGGGGCCGCAAGAAACGCGCGGGGCGCAGCCTGGGGCCGCGGATGATCGCGTTCGCGCGCTTCACTGGTGTGGCGCTCGTCGTCATCGCTGCAGTCGCGGTGATCAGGGTCCGGAGACGGAACCACGACGAGCTCGAAGGCGCGCGTGCTGCGCTTCTGGCGTCCGCGCGCGCCAGGAGTGAGCCGCTGTCGCCGAGCGATCTGGAGCTCCCGACCCTGGCCGCAGAGTGGAGCGTGCGCCTGGCCACGCCGTACGAAGGGGACCTCGTGGCGCCCGAGCTCGCGAAGGACGGTGCGCTGACCGCGGTGGTCGCGCGCTCCATCGTCTACGTGCGCGGTCCCATCGGCTCCATGGCGAACGCGAAGACGCTCGCGCTGGCCGCGGCCGTTTCGTCCAAGGATCCGCTCGTGTCGTGTCTCGTGGATCCGCCGAAGGACCGCACGGAGAAAGCCATGCTCGCGAAGGTCCGCGGCGCCTACGCGCGCGACGCGCTCTTCGAGAAGTCGATCGCGAACGTCACGCGCCTCAACGACGCAGAGGTCGGGTTGCCGTTCCTGGTGCCAGCCTGGGCAGCGCGCGTGTCGGCCGCGGAGGAGCTGCCTGACGTTACGCGACTGCGCCGGGAGTTCGAGAAGGCCCCGCTCGATGGAGCCCGAAGAGCGGCGCAGTCCGAGCTGCTCTTCGTGGCAATGGACGAAGAAGGCGACAAGAAGGGGCCCACCGAGCTCGATGGAGAGCGCCCGCACAAGGTCCGCGTCCTGCTCGTGGATCTGCGCGCGAAGAAGGTGCTCGTGAGGCAGCAGAAGAACGTCGACCCTGCCTGGATCACGGAGGCGCAACGCCCGACGTACGCAGCGGGACTGGACAGCTGCGCGATGGCAATGGACCTACGTGAAGCCATCCAGCACGCCCGGTAGCGACCTCGACCTCGACCTCGACCTAAACCCGCTTTTTTACGGCCTGTTCCGGAAAGTTCCCGTGTTCGGGGAAGAACCTTTTCTTCCAGGCGTAGCCTCTCCCATGGAGCTGCTTTCTGGTGCTGTCATCGACCAGAAGTACCGGCTTGGGCGGCTGCTCGGTGAGGGCGGGATGGGCGCCGTCTACGAGGCCGACGATCTCCGCGATGGGAGCATCGTCGCCGTGAAGCTCCTTCGTGGCACCCTCGCGGATCCCGCGGCGCTGCAGCGCTTCGAGCGGGAGGCGCGCGCTCTCTACGAGCTGCGCCACGAGAGCCTCGTGCGCGTGCTCGACTACGCGGCGCATCCGTCGCACGCTTACTTCGTGATGGAGCTCGCGCCGGGCGTGAATCTCGGCGAGCTCGTGGCGATCGATGGTGCGCTGCGGCCCGAGCGCGTCGCGAGGATCGCGCTCGCGGTGCTGGGTGCGCTGGGCGCGGCGCATGCGCGCGGCATCATCCATCGTGACGTGAAGCCGCAGAACATCCAGGTGTCCGCCGTTGCGGGCGGCGACGCTGTTCGCCTGCTGGACTTCGGCCTCGCCAAGGATCTGGGCTCCGGGCACGCGCTCACCCAGGAGGGCATGGTGGTGGGCACCATGCAGTACATGGCGCCCGAGCAGGCAAAGGGCCTTGCCGTTGACTCGCGCGCGGACGTCTACGCGGTCGGGGCTTGCATGTATTATGCACTCACCGGACGACGACCATTCGAGGGGCAGAACGGGCTTCCGCTGTATCGCGCGGTGCTCTCGGAGGCACCGAAGGCGCTCGCGTCCATTCGCTCGGACCTCTCGCCAATGCTCATCGCCATCGTCGAGCGCGCACTTGCCAAGGAGCCGGCGAAGCGCTTCCGCTCGGCCGAAGATCTGTCGCGCGCGCTGACCGCGTACCTGATCGAGCTCGCCATTCCGTTTGCATCTTCGAGCGCGATCGCGCCCAGCCACCGCGGCCATACCGTGCCTCTCTCTGCGGTGACCATGATGAGCGCACCGGTCTCGCAGCCAAACCCTTCGAGTGGCTTCTCGAACGAAGCCATCACGATCAAGAAGCACGCGCCCATGGCCCCTCCCGACACACCCGTGCCGGACACGACCCCCTCCGGCCCGCCGCCCGACGCCTGTCCGCCCACGCAGCGGTCCGGCGGAAAGGGCGCGCTGCTCGCCTCCGTGTTCGTGCTGGTGAGCCTGCTGCTCGCAGTGGGCGGCGCAGCGATGGTCCGCGCCGGCGGCCCCTCCCGCATCTACGCAGCGATCCCGCGCTGACTTGGCCCGGCCTCGGGTGGCGTGCGACAACGGGTTTCAGTGGACCTGTCCGCCGTTCCCCAGGGGTGGCTCGTGGTGGCGCTCTTCGCCGTGAGCAGCGTTGCTGCGGCGCAGGCGTTCTCTTCGTGGATCTCGCGCTTCATCCGGCGCAGGCGGATCCTCTCGCGCGTCGCGCGCGCCGGTGGCGGGGAAAAAGAAGCTGCGATTTACCTGCAGGATGCAGGTTTCATCGTGCTCGGCACGCAGGTCGCGTCCACGTACACGCTCACGGTGGATGAGCGACCGATGGACATCGACGTGCGCGCCGACCTGGTGGTGGAGAAGGGCGCGCGGCGCTTCGTGGTGGAGGTGAAGACGGGAAAGTTGGCGCCACGACTCGACACGCCCGCCACGCGCCGCCAGCTGCTCGAGTACCAGCTTGCGTTCGAGGTGGACGGCGTCCTCCTGTTCGACGCGGAGGCGCGCGCCCTTCGCGCGATCTCGTTCCCGGAGCGCGCGGCGCGCTCTTCCCGGGGCAAAAGCGGGTGGCTCGTGCTCGCGATCGCCGCGCTGGCGGTGGCACTGACCGTGGGGCTCGCGTTCTTGTTATTGGCGGAAATCCCTGTTTCGCGGTGATTTCGCGGGCGACCTCGACTACGAACGTACCGTGGATTCGCCTCTCACCTGGCTCCTCGACGGCGACGTTTTTGCGCCGTCGGCGCGCGGTCGCATGGACGTGCTCGTCGGCGGAGGAAAGATCCTCGCGATGGAGCCGGCTGCCGGCGCTGCGGCTCGCAAGAGCGGCGCTGGGCTGCCCGCGGTGACCCATGTCGAGCTCGCCGGCGCGCGCCTCATCCCCGGCCTCATCGACGCGCACGTGCATCTCACAGGCGGCGGCGGTGAGTCAGGTCCCGCGTCGCGCGTTCCCTCGGTCATGCTGTCGGCGCTCACACGTGGCGGGGTCACCAGCGTCGTTGGCGTGCTCGGCACCGACGGCACGACGCGCAACGTCGCATCGCTCGTCGCCGCGACTCTTGGGCTACGCGCGCAGGGTCTCTCGGCATGGTGCTGGACTGGCAGCTACGAGGTGCCACCCATCACGTTGAGCGGGTCCGTGCGCTCGGACATCGTGTTCGTGGATCCCGTGCTCGGCGTGGGAGAGGTCGCCATCAGCGATCACCGCTCCTCGCAGCCCACGTTCGACGAGATCGCGCGCCTTGCCGCGGACTGCCACGTCGCTGGCATGATGAGCGGCAAGGCTGGCGTGCTGCATCTTCACGTTTGTGACGGCCCGCGCGGTCTGGACCTTCTGCGGCGCTGCCTTGCCGAGACTGAGCTCCCCGCGCGCGTCTTCCATCCCACGCACGTGAACCGCAAGAAGGCGCTCTTCGAGGAGGCGCTCGAGCTCGCGCGCAGCGGCGTCGTGGTCGACGTGACGGCGTTCCCCGTGGAGGAAGGCGAAGACGCGTGGTCCGCGCCGGACGCCATCACGCGCTACCTCGACAGCGGCGCACCCGGCGCGCATCTCACGGTCAGCTCCGACGGCGGCGGGTGTCTCCCCACCTTCGACAAGGGCGGGCGCATCGTCGCGATGGATGTGGGCAAGCCATCTGCGCTGGCCGACACCCTCGCCGAGCTGCTCCGCCGTGGTCGCTCGCTCGCGGACGTTCTGCCGGTCTTCACGGCGAACGTCGCAGGCCTCCTTCGCCTCACGAACAAGGGTGAGCTGCGCGTCGGGGCGGACGCGGATCTCGTCGTGCTCGGCACTGAGCACCAGGTGAGCGACGTGATATGCGGGGGCCGGTTCTTCGTTCGTGACGAGAAGGTCGTGGTGAGCGGGATGTTCGAGAGCGGTGAGACTTCAAGATGAGCCCTGCAAAGATCGAAGGCGAAAAGAAGCGCGGCTTCATCGTGCCGGTGGGCGGCGCGGAGGACAAGGACGGCAACGCCGACATCCTGCGCAAGTTCATCGAAGTCTCCGGCGGCAGGTCCGCACGCATCGTCATCATTCCCACCGCCTCCACTCTCGAGGACACGGGCCGCCGTTACGAGAAGCTCTTTCGCAAGCTGGGGGCGGACGAGGCCAAGTCGCTCCCCGTCGACACGCGCGACGACGCAGGCAAGGCCGAGTGGCTCGACTACATCGAGCGCGCGAACGCGATCTTCATCACCGGTGGCAACCAGCTACGACTCACCACGATCATCGGCGGCACGCCCATGGCGAAGGCCATCCGGCGCGCGAACGCACGCGGCGTCACCGTGGGCGGGACCAGCGCGGGCGCTGCGATCCTGAGCGAGCACATGATCGCGTACGGCGCGGAGGGGCACACGCCGCACGCGGGCCGCGTCACGCTGGTGCCGGGGTTCGGCCTCACGAACCGCATCATGATCGATCAGCATTTCCGCCAGCGTGATCGCCTGGGCCGCCTGCTGACGGCGCTCGCCTACAACCCCTTCGCTGTCGGCGTCGGCCTGGACGAGGACACCGCGGCGTTCATCGACCACACGAAGAAGCTCCACGTCGTGGGGGCCGGCGCGATCACCGTGGTGGACGCGGGCGAGCTCTCGCATTCATCCATCGCCGAGACCAAGGAGGGCCGCCCCGTGTGCATGACCAACGTGCGCCTCCACGTCCTGATCGACGGTGGCACCTTCGACCTCGAGACCCGACGCGCCGCTCCCGGCGAGCACTGAGCAAAGGCCTCCATCATGGAACTCACCGAGCGACGCGTCTATCGCGGCCCCAGCCTGTACGCCCACTTCCCCGTGATGCGACTCACCGTCGACCTCGGCGCGCTCGAGGCGTGGCCCAGCGCGAAGATCCCAGGCTTCGTCGACGGCCTGCTCGTCGCCGTTCCCAGCCTGAAGCAGCACACGTGCTCGTTCGATTCCCCCGGCGGCTTCGTCCGGCGCCTCACCGAGGATGGCGGCACGTGGCTAGGGCACGTGCTCGAGCACGTGGCGATCGAGCTGCAGGTCCTCACTGGCGCCAACGTGTCGTTCGGCAAGACGCGCGGCGAAGGCGCACCCGGCCGCTATCACGTCATCTTCGAGTTCGAGGAGGAGCGCGTGGGCGAGGCTGCGAGCAACCTCGCGCTGTCGCTCTTGCACAGCCTGCTGCCGGCGGATCTGCGACCGAAGGACACGCGCGAGCCCGATGCCGCAAGCGACGCCGCCCCGTTCGATTTCGGAACCGAGCTCGTGGAGCTCATCGCGTTCGCGCAGCGTCGCCAGCTTGGTCCGTCGACCGGCTCGCTCGTGCGCGCAGCCGAGGCGCGGGACATCCCATGGATGCGCCTGAACGACTACAGCCTGGTGCAGCTAGGCCAGGGCAAGTACCAGAAGCGCATCCAGGCCACGGTCACGTCGGAGACGCGGCACATCGCCGTCGAGATCGCGTCCGACAAGGAAGAGACCAACCGGATCCTGGGTGAGCTGGGATTGCCCGTGCCGCGCCAGCGCCTCGTGCGCTCGCCGGAGGCCGCCGTGAGCGCCGCGGGTCGCCTGGGCTATCCCGTCGTCGTGAAGCCGCTGGATGCGAACCACGGGCGCGGCGTCTCGCTCGATCTCAAGACGGACGCGGACGTGCGGGCGGCCTTCGAGAAGGCGCGCGAGCACTCGCGCAGCGTCATCGTAGAGAACTTCCTCGCGGGCTTCGATCACCGCATGCTCGTGATCGGCGGCGAGCTCGTCGCGGTCGCGAAGCGCGTGCCCGGCCACGTCGTGGGTGACGGTGAGCACACAATCGCGGAGCTTGTGGACATCGTGAACCGCGACCCGCGGCGCGGCATCGGCCACGAGAAGGTGCTCACGCGCATCGAGCTCGACGCCCAGGCCGACCGCCTGATGGCGCACAAGAACGTGACCAAGGAGAGCGTGCTCCCCAAGGGCGAGATCTTCTTCCTGCGCGGCACGGGCAACCTGTCCACGGGCGGCACTGCGATCGACCTGACGGACGTGGTGCATCCCGACAACCGCGACATGGCGGTGCGCGCGGCAAAGGCGATCGGCCTGGACGTGTGCGGCGTGGACTTCATCACTCCCGACGTCACGGAGAGCCACCGCGAGGTCGGCGGCGGCATCTGCGAGGTGAACGCTGCGCCGGGCTTCCGCATGCACGTGGCGCCCACCGAAGGAAAGCCGCGCGACGTGGCCGGCCCCGTGATGGACATGCTCTTTCCGAAGGGCACGCCAGCGCGCATCCCGATCGCGGCCATCACTGGCACGAACGGCAAGACCACGACGGCGCGCATGCTCGCGCACATCCAGAAGATGAACGGGCACACCGTGGGCCTCACCACCACGGATGGCGTGTACATCGACGGCGAGCGTACGGTCACGGGCGACATGACGGGTCCGAAGTCCGCGCAGATGGTCCTCGGTGATCCGTCCGTGGACCTGGCAGTGCTCGAGACCGCGCGCGGCGGCCTGCTCCGCGCGGGCATGGGCTACCGCGAGTGCAATGTCGGCGCCGTGCTCAACGTAGCGGCGGACCACCTGGGGCTCGGCGGGATCGACACGATCGAGCAGCTCGCAGAGGTGAAGCGCATCGTCGTGGAGGTCGCGCGTGACTGCGCGGTCCTCAACGCTGACGACCTCTCGTGCCTTCGCATGGCCGATCACACGAAGGCCACGCGCATCGCATACGTCACGATGAACCCGCGCCACGACTCGTGAAGAAGCACCTGCGCGCCGGTGGACTGGCCGCGGTGCTGGAAGAGGGCATCAACGGGCACATGATCACCCTGTACGACAAGGGCGCGCACCTGCCCTTGCTCTGGACGCACCTGATCCCCGCCACGCTCGAAGGCAAGGCGATGCACAACGTGCAGAATGCAATGTTCGCCGCCGTGATGGCCTACGCGATGGGCGTGCGCGTGGAGAACATCCGGCAGGGTCTGCGTACCTTCGACACCTCGTATTTTCAGGTCCCCGGGCGCACGAACGTCTTCGACGGGCTGCCGTTCAAGGTCATCCTGGACTACGGTCACAACCCCGCCGCCGTCGCCGCGATGACGGACCTCCTGACGCGGATGGAGTGCAGCGGGCGTCGCATTTGCGTGCTCTCCGCTCCGGGCGACCGGCGCGACGAGGACATCAAGGCCATGGCCAGGGTGATCGGAAAGACGTTCGACCACGTCATTCTTCGCCGCGACGACGACCTGCGCGGACGCGCTGCGGAGGAGGTCCCGCGAATGATGGAGGCGGAGCTCGGCGCGATGGGCGTTCCGAAGGAGCGCGTGCAGGTGATCCCGGACGAGCAAGAGTCCATCAACGCGGCGCTCGAGATGGGACGCCGCGGCGATCTGCTCCTGCTGTTCGCGGACAAAATCTCGCGCAGCTGGAAGCAGGTGATCTACTTCAAGCCCAACGAGCCACAGCACCGCGCGAAGAGCAATCCGCCTCCGTCGCTCCATGACACGGCGGCGCTCACGGCGAGCACGCCTCCGGCCACCGCGAGCGACGTGCTCCTCGACGGCGCGCAGGTCATCGAGGACGAGCGCGGCGTGAGGCTCGCCCGTGAGCAGGACGACTGAGAGATAGAACCGAGTGCTCCTCGTCGATGCCCGTCGCCTGACTGGACCAAACCACATCTCCCGCGCACCGCTCGTGATCGTGGAGCTCACGCTCGAGCGCGACGAGACCGTGGACGCGGTGCGCGCCGTCTATCTCACGGAGCTGTCGCGAATGCGCGTGGTCCTGGGCATGGACGGGGTCGTCGCGCTGGTCACGCGACCGCATCACCGCGGCTGCGTGCTTGCCTACGAATCACCAGTGGACACGATGCTCGCATGCGCGGAGATGAGCGAGTGGGCGGCGCTGTCCGCTGCGGAGCTCATGGCGGCGCGCCCTGCCCTTCTCCTCGCGCCGAAGCTCGCGGAGATCGCGGCGATGCTGGACGAGCAGCGCAGCGCGCGGCTCCTTCTGCTGCAGGCCGAGGCGGCGCGACGCGACCTACCATTCCTGTGGGACGACGAGACGCTGGCGCTGGGCATGGGCGCGCGGTCCGCGTCGTTTCCGATCATGCCGCGAAGCGCGCTCCCCGACGTGGGCGACGTTGCGTGGGACACGCTGGGCCGCATCCCCGTTGCGCTCGTGACGGGGACGAATGGCAAGACCACGTCGTCGCGCCTGCTCGCACGGATCGCGCAGGAAACAGGCCTCCACGTGGGCTCTGCGTCCACGGGCGGAGTCACGGTGAACGGCGGAGTCGTCCTGACGGGGGACTGGACCGGCCCCGCGGCGGCGCGGATCGTGCTGGGTCGAAAGGACGTAGAGCTCGCCGTCCTCGAGACCGCGCGAGGCGGCATCCTGCGTCGCGGCCTTGCGGTGTCGGACTGCGACGTGGCGCTCATCACCAATGTGAGCGACGACCACTTGGGGCTCTACGGTATCGACGACATCGACGCGATGGTGAACGTGAAGGCGACCATCACACGGGCGGTCCGCGAAAATGGCGCCGCTGTGTTGTCTGCGCACGACGCAAGGCTCGTCGCGCTGGCTCGTGGGCTCTCGTGCGAGACGATCTTCTTTGCCGATCTTGATGCGACGGCGGAAGGCGACGGCGCACGAGGGGTGATCGCGGAGGCTCTTGCGCGCGGGGCTCGGGCGGTCTTCACGCAGGGCGGCTCCATCGTGACTGCGAAGGGTGATGCCGAAACCGCGCTCATGCGCATCGACGCGATCCCGATCACGTTTGGCGGCGCCGCTTCGTACAACGTGAGGAATGCGCTGGGCGCGGTGGCTGCGGCGCTCGCGCTAGGCCTCGCGCGCGCTGCGATTGTCAGTGCGCTGGGCGCGTTCACCATGCAAGACAACCCAGGGCGTGGGCAGCTCAGCGAGCACGGCGGCGTGCGCGTGTTGCTCGACTTCGGACACAACCCGGACAGCGTGCGTGCGGTGATGCAGCTCGTGTCGCGCCTTCGCGACGCGCGCAGTCCGCGCGGCAAGCTCACGGTGGTGACGGGCAGCCCTGGCGACCGGCCCGATCGCGAGCTCGCGGACATCTGCGCCGCGCTCCACGACGCCCGGCCCGACAGGATCCTGGTGCGAGAGCTGCCGCACCACCTCCGCGGACGCGCGCCGCTCGAGATCCCAGGCATCTTCCGGCGCGAGCTCCTTCTTCTGGGCTTTCCGGAGGCGTCGTTCGCGCTCGTCGGTTCGGAGGTCCTCGCGCTGGAGACCACACTGGCGGACGCCAAACCAGGCGACTTCATCGTGGTGCTCGTCCACGTCGAGGAAGAGGAGACACGCGCGTTCCTCTCCGCGCTCTAGAATTTTCACGGAGGTGATACGGTGATGCCGATGGCAAATGGATGTCCCCACTGCGGCACGGATCGCCCCGCCGTGACGGACCTTGGCTATCGCAACGCGTGCCCAGCCTGTGGTGGTCCGCGGCTGCCGGCCGGTACCTTCATCGCGGATCCCGACAAGGCGCGCATGAGCGCGTCCGCGCTGGTACGCGCGAAGGCGAAGGGCGACCGTGGACGGTGGTCGGCGCGACTGCTCGCCTTCTCCGCCAGCATGCTCACGCTCTCAGCGACGCTCAGTCTGCTGGGCGGTCACCTGTCGTTCATCAGCGTCCTCGCGATGGGCCTCATGTGGGGAAGCTTTGCGATCTCGTATCGTCGCAGGCACCAGCTGCGCGCCGCGCGCGTCAAGACCGAGCTCGACGAGGCGTATGCGCTTTCGGGCGCAAGCTCCCAGCACCTCCGCGTGATGGTGGAGGCAGAGCCCGCAGCAGCGGTCACAGCGAAGGGCGCACGCGTCGACGTGGAGGAAGAGTCCCACAAGCAGGCGATCGCGGAGGCCGAAGCGGAAGCCGAAAAGGAAGACGCGTTCGCCGACTTCGACCGTCGCCTCGCCGAGGCGGAGAAGAAGAAGTAGGCCTTCGCGTCGTCACGGACGGGGGACCGGGCGACGTCCAAATGCAAAACGGCGGCGAGGTTTCCCTCGTCGCCGCGTTGCTCACACGCTCCCCTTCGGGAGTGTGGTCCTCAGGCCGTCTTTGCGGCTTCGTCGCCTGCGGTTGCGTCCTGGACGAACTCGATCATCGAGATCGGCGCGCCGTCACCACGACGGGGACCGAACTTGACGATGCGGGTGTAGCCACCGGGACGGGTCGCGAAGCGCTTGGCGAGCTCCACGATGACTTTCTCGACGAGATCAACCTGCTTCGCCTCACCGCCCTTTTCGATGCGGGTGGAGAAGCGCGGGAGAAAGGCGCCGATCTCACGCGTCACTGCGAGACGACGCGCCTTGTCCGCGGGGGACAGCTTGTCGTGCTCCGTGTACGCAGCCGCACCAAGACGCTTGGCCTTGGTGATGAGCTTCTCCGTGACGCCGCGAAGCTCCTTCGCCTTGGCGTCGGTGGTCTCGATGCGCTCGTGCAAGATGAGGTTCGCGGCCAGATTGCGGAACATCGCCCTGCGCGAGCTCGTGTTCCTGTCGAATTTCCTACCAGTATTCTTGTGACGCATGACTCTTCCTCATGGGGCCCCGCGTGGTGCACGAGGGGCCCGTTCAAAAAATTTCGCTCAGGCCTGCGCCTGCTGCGCCTTCCAGCGCTCCAGCATCTGCGGCCAGTTGTCGATCTTCATGCCGAGCGAGAGGCCCATGTTGGCAAGGATTTCCTTGATCTCCTTGAGGCTCTTGCGGCCGAAGTTCTTCGTCTTCAGCATATCCTGCTCGGTGCGCTGCACCAGCTCGCCGATGAGCTGGATGTTTGCATTCTGCAGGCAGTTCGCGGAGCGCACGCTGAGCTCGAGCTCGTCGACGCTGCGGAACAGGTTCTCGTTGAGCGGCTCGTCCTCGCCACCGGCGACCTGGTAGCTGGTCTCTTCCGTCTCTTCGAAGTTGATGAAGATGGAGAGCTGCTCCTTCAGGATCTTCGCGGCGTACGCGACGGCGTCCTGCGGCTTCACGGAGCCGTTGGTCCACACCTCGAGCGAGAGCTTGTCGAAGTCCGTGACCTGCCCGACGCGGGCGTTGGTCACCGTGTAGTTGACCTTGCGGATGGGCGCGAAGAGCGAGTCGATCGGGATCGTGCCGATCGGCATCTGCGCCGTCTTGTTCTTGTCCGCGGGGACGTAGCCACGGCCGACGTTGACCGTCAGCTCCATGGCGAGCGGGCCCTTCTTGTCGAGCGTCGCGACGAGGTGATCGGGGTTCAAGACGGTGAGACCGTCCACGAGCTCGATGTCCTTCGCGTAGACCGGTCCGGGGCCTTCCTTCTGGATGCGCACGGTATAGGTCTTCGCGGTGGCCGCCTTGAGGACGACCTCCTTGAGGTTGAGGATGATGTCGGTCACGTCCTCGACCACGTCGCTGACGGTGGTGAACTCGTGGAGCGCGCCATCGACGCGAATGGCCGTGACGGCCGCGCCCTGGAGCGAGGAGAGGAGGATGCGACGGAGCGAGTTGCCCAGCGTGATGCCGTAGCCGCGCTCGAGAGGCTCACAGGTGAAGCGACCGTAGAAATCCGTGAGGGTCTCGGTGTCGATCTGGATGCCGCGCGGACGAATCAGGTCACGCCAGTTGCGAGTCACGATGTTCATACGATTGTTCTCCTCTTCCTTGTTCCAGGTTCACGCGACAGTCCCACAAGTGAGAGGAACCCGCTCCTCATGCCCTTGCCGCTGCCAGCCCGTGTCGTTTCGAAATTAGCGAGAGTAATACTCGACGATGTACTGCTCTTTGATGGCCGGCTCGTTGAGCTCTTCTCGCACCGGAGCGCCCTTGAAGGTGCCGATGAAGTTCGCCTTGTCGAGCTCGAGCCAGGAGAGCTGCGCGCGCTTCTCGTACTGCGCGAGTGAGGTCGCGATGAGCGGGATCTTGCGGCTCGCCTCGCGAACCTCGATCTTGTCGCCGGCCTTCACGAGGTAGGACGGGATGTTGACGCGCTTGCCATTCACGAGGATGTGATTGTGCTTCACGATCTGGCGCGCTTCCGAGCGCGTCGCCGCGAAACCAAGGCGGTGGGTGACGTTGTCGAGGCGGCTCTCGAGCAGCCCGAGCATCTCTTCACCCGTGCGGCCCGCGCGGCGGGTCGCATCGAAGTAGTACTTCTGGAACTGGCGCTCGATCACGCCGTAGATGCGACGCACCTTCTGCTTCTCGCGAAGACGCACTGCGTACTCCGAGAGCTTGATGCGGCCCTGACCGTGCTGGCCGGGCGGATACGGACGACGCGTGACCGCGCACTTCTCCGTGTAGCAGCGCTCGCCCTTCAGAAAGAGCTTCATGCCCTCGCGGCGGCAAAGCTTGCAGACAGGACCAATATAACGAGCCATCGATTGTTCGCCTTTTCCTCGGAGTGCCGCGCCCGATGCGCCAATGAATGGCGCGGAGAGAGCGGCTCGAAAAACCGGTTTACACGGGGCGTGGTGTCCGCCCGGCTTCATCCCGGCGTGTGCCCAGAAAGGGCACGGGGGAAGCGGCTTTTAGTAGAGGGCGAGGAAATTGCAAGCTTCCCCGACGTATGGCGCTCGGACTCGCGAGCGAGACCTGCACACGTGCGCAGGCCAGCCTTCCCAGCGCCGACTCAGCGCCGACTCAGCGCGAGGTGCGCAAGTGCTGCGGCCGGACGGGCGCCAGAGGCAGCGTGGCGATGTCGATGCCCTTCGAATCGGGAAGGTCGGCCGGGTCCACGCCGCGTGCGTCCTGATGCACGGCAGCGGCCGCGATGACCGTGTTCGACGTCGGCTTCGGTTGAGCCTTCGACTCCAACGGAGTGGTTGGCAGCTCGGTGGCGGCGATCGGGCGACTGTCCCGAGCCCCGGCGCTGAGCTGGCTGCCGCTGTACGAGTGGCGTGCCTTGTCGGCGATCATCAGGAAGCCGAGGACGATCGCGAAGACGGCAATGCCGGCGAGCGCCCACGCCATCGCCGAGCGAGCCTGCGCGTTGGTCGCTGCAGGATACATCGATGACTCGCGGACACCGTGGGCGCCATCGATCGGCACCTCGACAGGATAGTAGCTGTCGTGGCGCTTCACGTCGGTCGCCTGGTTCTGGCTATCGTCGCTCGGGCCAACGTTCGTCGAACTCGGGACGGGCTGCTGCCAGCCGTATGCTGGGAAGGGAACCACGGGCGTGGGAGACGCGGGACGTGGCGGTGGAGGAACGGCGCGATAGCGCAGCTGGGACTGGTACGGCGGCGCGGGGACGGCGACATCGGCGGCGGAGCGAAGGGGCTCCGGCATCGGCTGCGTTGACGGCGGATCTTCGTCGGCTTCGACGATCTTGCACGGCGCGTACGTCGCGGCGGCCTGGAGCACGTCACGCACGCTCGCGCCTCCTCGCGGGGGAAGGCGCTTCGACACGCGGTGTTCGTTGGAAAGGCTCTGCGAGTTCACGCGGGCGGAAGTCTCCCCCTTTTTGACAGACCCGCAACCTGCCCAAGCGATTTCAGTGAGGCGGAGTAGGTGGCACTGCGCACACACACCGCGCGGTTTCTCGGTGGATTCCAAAAAGGTCTCCTCCAAGGTGCGACATTCAGGCCGCCACGGTGGAGCTCACGACGCAGCCGCGTTTCGCTGCTCCGCGCTCGCGCTCAGTGCTTCGGTGCGCCGAGCTGCACAGGGTCGCCGCAGGTCACGCCGACCGCGGTGCAGTCGTTGTTGTTCACGCAGTCGACCTGGAACTGGAACGAGTTCTTCTGGCAGCTCGTGCCGCACGCGGCGACGTCGGCAGGCGCGACCCCTCCGCACATCCCGAGCTTCGTGCATGCCTTGGTGCAGTCATCCGCGGATGCACCGGAGGGAACGCGACCGAAGCCGGCGACCTTGTTGCGACACGAGGGGTCGCACGCGGACTTGGTGGAGCAGGAGTTGAAGCTGGAGATGCCGTCGGTGGTCGCCTGGTCGCAGTCGTCGTAGCACTGGTTCTTCGTTGCGGTGGAGCCGCACTTCAGGCCGTCCATCTTGTCGCACGAGTCGTGGCAACTCGAGATGCTCGTGGTCGCAAGGTTGCACGCAGCGGACGACGCGAGGCTGGCCGCGAGAAGCGATACGAAGAGCGCCGAGGCGAAGACTGACTTCATGAGCGGAAGCGTCGCACGCGCCCGGACCAATGAGAAGAGCCCCGCTACCTTCTCAGGCGGCGGGGCTCGTTCATGTCGTTTCGTGGCGTCAGATCACACGCGGCGGCGCTTCGGGGGGCGGCAGCCGTTGTGCGGGACGGGCGTGACGTCGCGGATCAAGGTGACCTTGAAGCCCGCGGTCTGCAGTGCGCGGAGCGCGCTCTCGCGGCCGGCGCCGGGGCCCTTCACGAAGACGGCGATGCTGCGCATGCCGTGCTCCATCGCGCGACGTGCGGCCTCTTCGGCGGCGAGCTGCGCGGCGAAGGGCGTGCTCTTGCGAGAGCCCTTGAATCCTCTCGATCCGGCAGAAGACCACGCGATCGTGTTGCCGTTCACATCCGTGATCGTCACGGTGGTGTTGTTGAACGTGGACTGGATGTGCGCGATCCCGGTCGCGATGTTCTTCTTGACCTTCTTCTTCTGCGGCTTGCCTTTGGTGGAAGGCGTTGCGGTGGAAGCGGGGCTCGCGGTCTTGGCGGTCGACATGGTCTCTCTCTACTTCTCTGCTGACTCGAATGAGCTCTGTGAACTTACTTCTTCGCCGGCGCTGCGCCGCCGGAGCGGGCGAGCACGCCCTTGCGCGGACCCTTGCGGGTGCGAGCGTTGGTGTGGGTGCGCTGTCCGTTGACGGGCAGGCCCCTGCGGTGACGGAGGCCGCGGTAGCAACCGAGGTCCATCAGACGCTTGATGTTCATCTGCACTTCGCGACGAAGATCGCCTTCGACCTTGTACTCGGTCTCGAGGAGCTCGCGGATGCGCTTGATCTCGCCCTCCGTCAGCTCTTCGGTCTTCTTGGTGGGCGGGATGTTCGCCTTCAAGAGGAGCTCCTTGGCGAGCTTCTGCCCGATCCCGTAGAGGTACGGAAGGGAGTATGCGATCTGCTTGTGCTTCGGGAGGTCAACGCCTGCAATACGAGCCATGATTGTCTTCTTTCAGCCCTGGCGCTGTTTGTGGCGCGGGTTATCACAAATGATGCGAACGGTGCCGCGGCGACGAACCACCTTGCACTTGTCGCAGATCTTTTTGACGGACGGACGAACTTTCATGACTGCTCTCGTTTGCTCGCTATGGCTCGTGACTAGCTACTTGTGTCGATACGTGATGCGGCCGCGGCTCGGGTCATAGGGGCTGACCTCGACGGTGACGCGGTCACCTGGGAGAATTCGAATGTAGAACTGGCGCATCCTGCCGCTGATCGTCGCGAGCACGACGAGGCCGTTGTCGCACTTCACCCGGAACATGGCATTCGGCAGGGCTTCCTGCACGGCGCCATCGAACTCGAGCTTGTCGCCCTTCGGCTCTTTTCGCTCACGACGTTCACTCATGTTGCTTCGTTCGATCCTTGGTTACTTCTTGCTGCGCTTCTTACTTGGAGCCGATTGCGGCGAAGACTCGTCCCTTTACTTCGTCCACCGTTCCCACGCCGTTCACCCGTCGCAGGAGCCCGAGCTTGTCGTAGTACGGCAAAAGCTCGGCGGTCATCTTCTCGTAAACGTCTACCCGCTTCTTGACCACGTCTTCCTGGTCGTCCGCACGGTGCTCGAGGTCGGCACCCTGGGGCGGCGGGTTATACTTCAAGTGGTAGATCTGTCCAGTGCGTTTGTCCGTGCGGCGAAGGACGGCGCGCTCGATGAGGAGCTCCCCCGGCACATCCAGGGCCAGGACGACGTTGAGCGACTGGCCGCGATCCTTCAGCAAACCGCCGAGCGCCTCCCCCTGGGGGACCGTTCGCGGGAAGCCGTCGAGCAAGAAGCCGTTCTTCGCGTCATCCTGGGTCGTGCGCTCTGCGATGAGGCCGTTGACGACCTCGTCGGGGACGAGACCGCCGAGGCCCATCTTCTCGACGAGCTCCGTCGGGAGCTTGCCGGCGGTCTTGGCCGCGCGGAGCATTTCACCGGTCGAGATCTGCGGGATACCGAACTTCTCGCAGATGAACTTGGCTTGCGTGCCCTTGCCCGCCCCCGGCGGACCGACGAATACCAGTCGCATCAGACGTCCCTCCTGCCGCGGATGCGGGTACCCCCGCGACCGCCGCCGCCTGCAAGACCTTCGTAGTTGCGCGTGATGAGATGCGCTTCGATCTGCGCTGTGGTGTCGAGCGCGACGCCCACGACGATCATGATCGACGTGCCGCCCCAGCGGAACGGGACGTGGAACGCCTCACTGATGATGCTGGGCACCACGCAGACAGCGGCCACGTAGAGAGCGCCTCCGAGCGTGATGCGCGTGAGCACGCGATCGATGTACTCGGCGGTCTGACGCCCCTGGCGGATGGACGGAATGAAGGCCTGTTGCTTCTTGAGGTTGTCCGCCACGTCGACGGCCTGGAAGGTCACCGCGGTGTAGAAGAAGCAGAAGAAGATGATGAGGCCGACGTAGAAGACGTTGAACAGCCAGTCACCGCGCTGAAGCGACGACTGCAGCTGCGCCATGCCCGGGATCTTGAAGTTGGCCAGCGTGGCGGGGAACATCAGGAGCGACGATGCGAAGATCGGCGGGATGGTGCCGCTGGTGTTGACCTTCAGTGGCAGGTGCGCGGTCTGTCCGCCGTACACACGTCTGCCGACGCTACGTCTTGCATAGTAGATTGGTATGCGACGCTGGCCGCGCTCGAAGAAGACGATGGTAGCCACCGTTCCGAGCACCACCACCATGACGGCCGCGATGTTGAGGGGCTGGATGTTGCCCTTGTTGGTCTCGAAGTACGTGAAGACGCCGCCAGGTATGTCGGTGACGATGCCGGCAAAGATGATGAGCGAGATGCCGTTGCCGATACCGCGCTCCGTGATCTGCTCGCCGACCCACATGATGAATGCGGTGCCGGTGGTGAGCGTCACGATGGTCATGAGGCGGAAGCCCCAGCCAGCGTGGTGCACGACGTCGCCGACGCGGGAGCTGTCACCGAGGTCGGCGTTGTTGAGCGCCTCGAGCGAGAGCGCAATGCCGAAGCTCTGCGCCGTGCTCAGCACGATGGTGCCGTAGCGCGTGTACTGGTTGATCTTGCGGGTGCCGCTCTCGCCCTCTTTGCGGAGCTCGTCGAGCGGCTTGTAGACCATCGTCAGCAGCTGAAGGATGATGCTCGCCGAGACGTACGGCATGATGCCGAGCGCGAAGATCGACAGGTTCGAGAGCGCACCGCCCGAGAACATGTTGAAGAAGCCGAGCAGACCGCCGCCCTGCTTCTTCATGACCGAATGCATGACGTTGCGATCCACACCGGGGATCGTCACGAACACGCCGATTCGGTAGACCGCGAGCATTCCAAGGGTGAACAGGACCCGCTTGCGCAGCTCCGGTACCTTGCCGATGTTCGCGAATCCTTCGAGCATTGATTACTTCTTCGCTGTCTTGGCCGGAGCTTCGATGATCGTGGAAACGAGAAGCGCCTTGCCGCCAGCCTTCTGGATCTTCTCGGCCGCACCCTTGGAGAAGGAGTGTGCGGTGACGGTAACCGACTTCGTCAGGTCACCCTTCCCGAGGATCTTGATGCCGTCGCACTCGCCCTTGACGAGGCCACGTGCGCGGAGCGCCGCTTCGTCGACCTTGGCGCCTGTGGCGAAGACCTCGAGCGACCCCACGTTCACCTCCGCGATGGTCGCGGCGAACGCATTGTTGAATCCGCGCTTCGGCAAGCGACGGTGCTGGGGCGTCTGACCGCCTTCGTGGTGGGGCTTGAAGCCGCGCGACCGGGCGTACTGGCCCTTCTGTCCGCGACCAGCAGTCTTGCCGAGGCCGGAGCCAACGCCACGACCGCGACGGATCTTCTTGGAGGTAGCGCCCTCGGGCTTGGAGAGCTTGCTCAGAGTGTCAGCCATTGTCCACCTCCTCCACCTTCAGGAGGTGAATGACCTTCTTCACCGCGCCGCGAAACGACGGGGTATTCGCAACGACCACGGTCGTGTTCGGACCACGAAGGCCGAGACCATGGATGGTCGCGCACATCGGGTGCGATTGCCCGATGACGCTCTTGATCTGGGTGACGCGAAGCTTCGCCTTCATGATTGATAGAGTCACTGCTCAGGCCGTGGCGACCGGGGCAGCGCCTTTCTTGTTCTTCTTCGTGTTCGTGTCGATGATCTCACCCGGCTGCTTGCCGCGCGCTGCAGCGACGTCTTCGACGCTCTTCAGCTGGCGGAGGGCCTGGATGGTTGCGCGAACGACGTTGTGCGGGTTAGCGCTGCCGATGCACTTGGAGAGGATGTCGCGGATGCCTGCGCTCTCGACGACGGCGCGAACTGCACCGCCGGCGATGACGCCCGTTCCCTGCGAGGCGGGACGAAGGAACACGCGGCCTGCGCCGAAGTGACCGAGCGCCTCGTGCGGGATGGTCGCGCCGATGAGCGGAACCTTGAACATGTTCTTGCGCGCCTGGTCGTTGCCCTTGCGGATGGCCTC
>JANXLV010000065.1 GCA_025355005.1 Myxococcales bacterium
GTGTTTGGTCGGTCGCGGGTGGCGGAGGCGCGCTCGGGAACGACGGCCGCCTACGCCGCTAGCCTGAACAGACAACCTGAGAGGAACACGGCCCGACACTCATAACGACTGGACCGACAAACGGGGGCCCGCCAGTACCTCGATGAACGCCGGGGCGGTTCTGTCCGTAAGCCGTGGTCGCCCTGGCCATGATTCCTGAGAATGCGTAGGGTCGGTCGGCGAAGGCTCGGTTATCTGGAGGGTGGGGCGGCGCACGGTGAGACATTCAGAAGCGGGTCTGGGCGACAATCCCACGTTGTGCAGCCGTGCCGGAGTGTCAGCCGTGTGGCGGGCGCGCTAGCCGCATGGCGACGCTCGAGGACATGACCCCTGGCGCCCGCGTGCGCGGTGTCCTCCCCGACCGCGTGGTGGAGGTCGTCCAGGCCGAGTGGCACGGCACCGCTGCGCTGACGCTGACCTACCGTGACGCCGCCGGCCGGCTCGACCATGAGCTCCTTTACCGCGACGACGAGGCCCGCCTCACAGTTGAGGCGCAGGGCCGGGCGTGGAGCTTCGACGCCGATGGGCATCTGTTTCGGCTGGCGTCGGAGGCGTTGCGTATCCGGCTGGCGCATCTCTTCGACCCGTACCTGGCTGTGCATACGTCGAACCTCGATCCGTTGCCGCACCAGATCGCCGCGGTGTACGGCGACCTGCTTCCGCGGCAGCCGCTCCGCTTTGTGCTCGCCGACGATCCCGGTGCCGGCAAGACGATCATGGCGGGCTTGTTCATCAAGGAGTTGATCGTCCGTGGCGATCTGAAGCGCTGTCTGATCGTCCCGCCGGGGAGCCTGGTCGAGCAGTGGCAGGACGAGCTCGCGATCAAGCTCGGCCTCGAGTTCGAGATCATCACGCGCGACTCGATCGAGGCGTCACGCACGGGCAACCCGTTCGCGGAGAAGAACCTCGTGCTGGCGCGTCTCGACCAGCTGTCGCGCAGCGAGGAGATCCAGGAGAAGCTCAGGCAGACCGACTGGGACCTCATCGTCGTCGACGAGGCGCACAAGATGTCGGCGCACTTCTTCGGCAACGAGATCAAGAAGACGCGCCGCTACCTCCTGGGCGAGCTGCTCGGCGGGATCACGCGCCACCTGCTGCTGATGACGGCAACCCCGCACAGCGGCAAGCCCGAGGACTTCCAGCTGTTCATGGCGCTCGTCGACGCCGACCGCTTCGAGGGCAAGCCGCGTGGCAGGTCGGGGATCGTCGACGCGCAGGGCCTGATGCGCCGGATGGTCAAGGAGGAGCTGCTCACCTTCGAGGGCAAGCCGCTCTTCCCGGAGCGGCGCGCCTACACGGTCAGGTACCCGCTCTCGGAGGCGGAGGCGCTGCTGTACGCGCGGGTGACCGACTACGTGCGCGAGGAGATGAACCGCGCCGAGAAGCTGAAGAACGCGGGCGAGGGGCGGCGCGGCAACGTTGTCGGCTTCGCCCTCACGGTGCTGCAGCGCCGGCTCGCGTCGTCGCCGGAGGCGATCTACCAGTCGCTGAGCCGGCGGCGGAAGCGCCTCGAGACGAAGCTCAGCGAGGAGCGTCTCGGCCGGCGCGCCGCCGCAGCGGCCGAGCTCGACCTGACGAAGGGCTTCGACACGCCCGAGGACGTTGATGATCTCCCCGAGGGGGAGCTCGAGGACCTCGAGGAGGCGGTCGTCGACGAAGCCTCCGCGGCGAGCACGATCGCGGAGCTCGAGTACGAGATCGAGACGCTGAAGCAGGA
>JANXLV010000352.1 GCA_025355005.1 Myxococcales bacterium
CCCGCGCGGAACGACTCGTACGACTCGACCCGGATCAGCAGCCGATGAACCGTTGTCCGGTCAGCCGGCCACTCCCACTGAAGCGTCTTCATCCTGTCTCCCGCCTGCGCAGCGCAGGCCGTGATAAAAGCGATGACGGGCAGCAGCAACCGAAACGCTCGCATTGGCCGCGCTCCGTGGCCGCTGGCCTGGCCGCGGCGCTCGGCGCAGCCAAGCACTGTCCTGATCATCGTGCGGCTGCCGCTGCCGTCAAGGCGGGGCGGACGATGAGGCGGTATGCGTCCGCGGAGCGGCGCTCGAATCCCAAGAAGCCGCTGTACGACGTACAGCGCGCGCCCAGTTGCCTCAGCAAGTGCTCGTAAAGGTTGTCCGGCGTATCGAGCCCGGGAATCTCCGCAGGGATCATGCCGGCCGCCGCGAACGCCTCTGCCGCGTGACTCGAGCAGTTGCCGCCGAGGAGGTTGAATACCCCGGGCTTGCTGTAGAGGCCCCGCCAAAAGGCGGCGAATTTCTCTCGCTCCATGTCAGAGGCATTCACCTTCACGAGAGTCGACTGAACGTTGGCGCGCTCGGCGGCCGTGAGATCGACGTAGGGTAAACGCATTCGGCGAAGAATGGCGAAATCGTACACGACTCCCTTCATGTTGAGCCCGGACGCGTTCGACGAGCCGGTCGAACGCACTCCGGACCGTCCGCTCGAGGACGGAGCGCGACCGCTTGAACCTCCGCTTCCCGCCCCCTCCTCGCCGAAGAACCCGACAGGCGAACCGTTGTCGAGAACGCAGTCGGCGTGCTGAGCCATCCAGCCAGGATGATCCGTGGCGGAGCGCTTGCCACGAACTACCAGTCCGACGGCCCCGCAGGGAAAGTCGATCGTTGTGTCGGCCAATTTCCATTTCCTCCGCATTTGTCGGAGTCATGGGATGGTAGGACGCGATTGCACCTTCGTCAAGACCGCTCAGTCACGGCGTCTGCACGAGCACCTGAACGATCCGCGAGGAATTGCATCGGTCGCCGAGCCATCCGTCGCCATGGTTGCAGCCGCTAGGGAAGGTCTGAACAAGATGCTTGCGCGAATCCGCGGCATGCTGGCGAGCGCTCCTGCGCGAGTGACCACTGCTCACGCGGCCACGTCCGCGTGGCACCGTCCGGCGTCGGGGCCGTCGGGGCCTGCGCGGGCGCCCGCCCGCCGCGCCGCCGGGCTACGCGAGGCATCCGCCACGCGGCGCGCCCAGCTGATAGCGCAGCCGATACAGGTTCGCGAGGGCAAACTGCGTGAACACCCGGACCGTGTTCTTCCACAACCCTTTGTAGCGCAGCCGGTGGCCGTGCCACAGATGCTTGACCACTTGAAAGGGATGTTCGCCGTGCGCGCGCACGCGCGAGCGCGCTCGGTTGATCGCCTTCGCGTACACCGACAGGGGTCGCGCGTGCGAGCCGCGACGATTCACCCGATACCGAATCCCGGCGGCTTCCGCGGCCTGCCGATCCGCCTCCGACCAGTACGCCTGATCGCCGTACAGCACCGTCTCCTCGCCGTGCAGCAGGTGGGACAGCTGCTGGATGTCGGCCTGCGCGGCATCCGTCGTCACGAGCGAATGCACGATGCCGCGGCGATCGGTGCCCACGTGCACCTTCATCCCGAAGCGCCAGGTCTTCCCCTTGCGTGTCTGCCGCATCTCGGGATCGCGCGTCCCGGCGGCATTCTTGGTCGAGCTGGCGGCATGCAGGATCGTGGCGTCCACGATCGTCCCCGCCTTCAGCAGGAGGCCGCGCGTCTCCAACAGGGTGCGGGCGGCGTCGAACAGCTGGGCCGTCAGCCCGTGGGCTTCGAGCAGGTGCCGGAAGCAAGATCGTCGACTCATCGGGGATGGTGTCGTCGCTCAGCTCCACGCGCGCGAAGTGACGCATGGTCTCGCTGTCGTAGAGCGCATCCTCCGCGGCCGGGTCCGAGAGGTCGAACCACGTCTGCAGGAAGTAGCGGCGGAGCATGGTCTCGAGCGCGAGCGGGGGCGGCCCCGGCCCGCGGTCGGGTAGTGCGGGCGGATCAGGTCGAGCACCGTCGCCCACGGGATCACGACGTCCATCTCGTCGAGGAAGCGCTCGCGGCGCGTCACCTTCTTCTTCGTGACCCACGCTTGACTGGCGAACGTGTGCTGCGCGCTCATGCGAGACTCCGGGGAGAGAAGGACGTGCGCTCAATACCGACCTTCATCCGCATGCACGCAAGTACCATTTCTGCAGAGCTTCCCTAGAAGTAGAGACGTCCACCGTCGCGCCACGCGCACTCGACTCGCGAGCCTTCGTCCTCGCTGAGATCATCGACCACGCGACGCGGTCACGGGCACGGTGGGGGCGGTTCTCACTCGCCATTGGGGAGCACCCTTCCTGACTCACCGCCCGACCGCAATCGAGTCAACAAACGAGTCGAGCATCCCGCCGAAGTCTCGCGGCTCGGCACGACCCGCCAGAATCCTGGCAAGCGCTTGGGATCGTTCGAGCAAGCCCGCTGCTGGCCTTGGTGCGAGTTCCTCCGCCTTGGGCCGTGCCGTGGAATCGATCGCCACGCGCAGCAGGATCGTCCGGCCACCGCGAAGGAAGAACTCCCGGCGCATTGGCGGCTCAGGCGCGGATTGACCCTCTTCGACATCCCACCACCGTAGCGTCCTCACCAAGACGAGCTTGCCGCTTGCCCAGTAGTAGCGTTCCTCCCGTACCACGTGGCCCTCGGTGAATACGGCTCTGACGAATCGAGGGGCATCACCAGTCAGCAGGCCTGACAATTGCCAATGAGCACCTTCTCTCGTGATCGATCCTCGGGCGATTTCCGCCTGATCGAAGGCGAGGTCGATCGCCCGGGCCTCAGAGTCGATCGTGGCAAGCTGCGTTGCCGTGCTGGTTGGCGGTTCGACGTCGCTAGGCGACCGGTCCGCCTCAGCGCCGCGACAACCTGTGAGGAGCGACACTACCAACACGGCGGCAGCGCGCGTCAACACGCGGCGGACAATGGCCCTTCCTACCCGCCGAGCGGACGCGTGGGCCGCCGCGCGCATGCTGGAGCGATGAGCGGTCACTCGGGAAGCTCGAAGTGATGGAGGTCGACATTCGAGCCGAAGGTCGCTCCCCACACGAACCCCTGCGCGTGGAGCTCGAGGACCAGATCGAGGGGCAGGCACAGGAAGCCCCGTGATACCCACGGCGACAGTGCCTCGTGGTGGGCGCCGAGCACCTCCCGAATTGGTGTCTGCGTTCGCTGCGCCGAGGGCAGGGATGCTGCTGGCGGCTTCGCCGAACGACCCTCGTCAGCCTTTGCCTTCTGTGCGCGCTCCTTCTCGATGCGCTGGATTCCACTCTTCACGTTCGCCGTGAATTGGTCATTGCTGAGTTTGAAGTCCTTCCACAAGGCCTCCGCCGCTGCTTCCGTCTTCCATCGACCGGAGCGCGCAAAGGCGCGGCCAGCGATCTTCTGGATCGAGTCCCATTCCGCGAGTGTGAACTGGGGGTTGTCCTTGTCCTCGATATCCACGGCCATTCCCGTGCCGTGCTCGCTCAGCGTGCCCAGGAGATAGTGATGATTGTACTTGATCGGACGAGGGTTGAAGCCGCCGGCGCGAAACTTCTCCTGCTTGATTCCCTTGACGCGGACGCTGCCACGAATGGAAGCGATCTTGTCCGCGAGCTCCTGTGACATCCCGCGGCGGATCAACTCTGGAACGTTCACACTGGGTCCGTACTTCTCGCGATAGGCCTTGCGGACCCACCGGAAAAAGATCTGCTGTTTCCGTTCTTCGTGCTTCTTGTTGAACTCGATCATCGAGCGCAAGGTGCGCGTGCGCTTCGCGCGCACCCATTGCGTGCTCGCCAGTTCCTCGTCCGATTCTGCCGAGAAGGCGCGGTACGCGCTCGTCCCGCCGAAGAAGAGCGAGCGATCGGCCACGTAGCTTTCGATGTCAAGGTAGGCCCGTCGCCGCCGGTCATAGACCGGCATCTTCTGCACAACTGCGAACTCGGCCCGGTCTTCGTCCGTGATGATCATGCAAATGCCGCCCATCAGGGAATGGACGAGTTCCGGAGACCGGAGTTCGGGCATGAGCGAGACCGCCATTGTCGGTCCCGGCACCGGGGACGGCTGACGGCACAGTGTGCCCACGTCAATCCCCGTCCACCAAGGGTGGTGGCCCTCAGGCGCGGGCTTGCGCTTTGATCCCATGTGATCCGTTGATCATTCTTGAGTCCGTCGCCCGAAGGGCGAACAGCAGGGATCGTAGCCCAGCGTTGCGGACGCGGCAAGTCGCATGTCCGTTGGGCGACGTGAACGCACGGCGCCGATCAGACGCGCCGCACCATTGATGGCGCCGGCCGATACGCAGCAACGGCGCCACGCTTCCATTTCGCGCATGTCACGTGTAGCCGCTCTGATGCGTCGGATTCCGGCCTTGCGCCGACAGTGCCCGATCTTCGCCTTCCAACCTCTCGACGCTACGTCCCATCGTACAGAGGTGTGCTCCGCACCTGTCGAGGTGCCTCAAGGGCGAGCACTCGCTCAATATCCTGCAGCGACGGGCGTGGTGTATTCTCCTGACTGAAACTGGGGATGTATATCTGGGTCACCTTCGAGAATGCTCCCCACACCACCTCGATCCCGTTGGGAGACACTTCCCGCTGTTTGCGTCCCCGCCCGACGTACGCCTCGACCGGCGTCCGAAGGCTCGCCTGCAGGAGGAGATCCACGCTGGTCCTCGTACGTGTGCCTTCTTCGAGATTCTGCCATTCCTGCGGTATCGCCACCGCAATGCGTGCGAACGTTCCCAAGGAAAGACCGCGGTTGCCTGTCTCCCGGGCTCTACGCTCGCTTAGCTCGCTCGCGGTCACGATTCGCAGGTAGTCCTCCTCCAGCATCCACCACGGTGATACGGCTCCTTGAATTCCCTTCGCCGAATCCGTGAAGCGATAGAGGCGCAGAGGCGGCGCAAGTTGCGTTGGGGTCGCACTGCTGAGTCCCTTGGTGAGATCTTCTCGCACCTTCTTGGGAAGCGCGGCCAACGGAGAAGGGATGGACATGGGTCGTCTCGATAAGGTTGCCAGATACGGCCATGTTCGGCCGGCGTTTGCTCGAGCAGTGACCGTTCGCGAGGGATCGTTGCGATTCCCTCAACCGCGCAATCGAACAATTGCTTTGCTTCACTTGGTTCGCTCGGGGAATGCCCGCCGCTCTACCCAATCAACACCGTCGGCATCCCCAGCACGATCGTCCCCCCATGCGCCGTCAGGTCGCCCATCCGCGCCGCCGGCGCCCCCTTGATCAGCACGGTGAACGACCCCATGGCGATCACGTCGGGCGGACCCACGCACACGCACATGTCTCCCACCCGCGCCGCTGGCATGCCCCCGATCAGCACCGTGACGCCGCCAGGGGGCAGGATCGGACCGCCCACATGCGGAATGGGCGGCACCCCCGGCGTCACCATCGGGCACACGTGCATGTCACCGACGCGAGCCGCTGGCTGTCCCATTCATGCCTCCGGAAACGGTGGCACCGACCGGTCGGTCAATCGGCCGGCCAGAGCTTGATCTTCGCCGTCACGTCCAGCCCCTGCTGGATGGCCGCCTCGAACTTCTCCGTCGCCTTCTCCGGCTCTTGCACAACCACGGCCAGCATGATCGCGCCAACGATCGCCTTGGCCGCGTCGAATTCTCCAGGCGGCACGGCCTGAACGTTTGCGGGCGCCAGACTCTCGCCCGAGAGGAAGGCCGCCAGCCCGGCGCACCCCGCCGCCGTTCCCACGTCAGCCTCCTGGGCGCGATCGAACGCCACGCGTCGGTTCGCGTCGGTCGGCTGCGTGATCCAGCGCTCCGTCGCCTCGAGCGACGCGCGAATCTTCGCGGACGGCTGCGCGCCCGCCGACCGCTTCGCCGTCACCCATGCCCACCACACGCCCTCGCGGCGCGGCAAGGCATGCGCGATCAAGCGAACGGCGTCCGCATGAAGCCCGGCACCAACCAATGCCTGCACGAAGGCGCGATGGGTGTGCCCGGGGCTGAGATGGGCCGCGGCCTCCTCGCCCATCTCGGCCACAGCCAGCAACTCGGCCGGGGCCCGCGGCGCGCGTGTGGAAACCGGGGCGCTCATCAGCTACCCGATCATCGTGATGGCACCCTTCGCCATCAGCATCGCCTTGCCGTTCACCTGGCACATGAGTCCCTCCATGGAATTCTGCACCTTTCCTTCGGACTTGACCATCAGCCCCGAAATGGTGATGCCCGACATGTCGATCTTGATGCTGTTGGGGCCAACCTTGAGCTCGATCCCCTGCAGCGCCTCGATCGCCACCTTCCCGACAGTGCACTTCATGGTGATGTTGCCGAGCTTGCACTGCGTGGTGATGCTCCCCATGTCGAGCGTGAGCTTCTGGTCGCCCATCTTGATGGCCGTGGTCTGGCTTCCCATCTTCACGGTCCAGTTCTGGTTCCCCTGCGACACCGTGGTGGACTGGTCCCCGGTGATGGTGTTCTCCTGCTTGCCCTTCACGGTCAGCGTCTGGTCGTGCTCGACGGTGATCTTCTGGTCGTTCTTGACGGTGACCGTTTCGTCGTTGTCCACCTTGCGGACCCGGTCGTGGCCGACCCAGTGCGTCTCGTCATTCTTGACGTCGATGCCCGAGTCCTTCTCGGCGTGCAGGTACACCTGCTCCGAGCCCTTCTTGTCCTCGAACCGGAACTCGTTGGCGTTGGCCGCGCCGCCCTTCGGGCTTGACCGCGACTTGATGCCGCTCTGCGTCTTGTTCGCCGGCAGCGCGTAGGGTGGCATGTTGTCCGCGTTGTAGACCGAGCCCACGATGACGGGGCAGTCCGGATCGCCCTCGATGCAGGCGACGAGTACCTCATCACCAACCCGGGGAATCCAAATGAACCCGCCGCTTCGGCCCGCCCGCTGCTGCGCCACGCGTACCCAGCACGCGTACTTGGCCTCGCGGTCCCACGGGAACCGCACCCGCACGCGGCCGTACTTGTCCGGCCAGATCTCCTCCTGCTCGCCCGACGCGGATTCGTCAATCACGCGGGCCGACTGCGGCCCCTGCACCACCGGCTTGGGCGTTACGCGCGGAGGCCGGAACTTCGCGTCCGCCGGGAGACAGGTGAACCGGTTGGTGTAGGCCTGGCCCTCGCCGCCATCATCGCCCAGGTAGCCGGGACGTTGGCCACACGAGTGGTGCACGGCGCTCAGCACCCACGACCCCTTGACGGTCTGGTTTCCGAGGCTGGAGACTGAGAACCGGTAGCCGACCGCGAATGCAGCGCACGTCGAGATGCCCTCCGCCTGCACACCGGCCGACTCGGCCTCCTCCATGCGGATCTGGCCCAGCGTCTCCCCTTCCGGCGCTACCTTCGCGAGGCGCTCGCCCGTCTTGTTGAACCGCTGCGCGTACTCGCCCGGATAGTCATAGGTCTCGAACGCCTTGATCGCGTCGGCCGGCTTGAGCGCGGGCGTGGTCGCCTCGAGGGTGGCCTTCGGCGTCTCGAAGTGGAAGTCGCGCGTCGTCCACTTGCCGGTATAGAGCTCACGCCGTTCCTCCCATTGCCGGATGGAGGCGCCGCTTTCATCGCCACCATACTCGACCTTGTCTTGCAGGGGGCAGGGTTGCGCCTTTCGCAGGTCATCGCGAAGCACCATCGTATGACTCTTCTCCGCGTGCTCGAAGAAGTAGAAGATCCCCTCCTGCTCTAGCAGGCGCGCCACGAAGTTGTAGTCGGTTTCGCGGTACTGGACGCAGTAGTCGAGCACCGTGTACGTCCGAGTGAGCTCCGACTTCACCTTCACTCCGCCCTCTTTCAGGACGTCCTGCACCACCTCCGGGACCGTCTTTCCCTGGAAGATGCGGGAATCCGAGGTCAGACTGAGCAGCGACAGGGTGGGCACGACCTCGAGCTCGAAGCGGGCGAACACCTCGTCCACGGGGCCGGCCCGGAAGCGGCGTACGATGCCGTGGATTGTCCGGTATTTCTGACCGACCGCGTTCACCTCGATCGTCACCGGCTCCCCGAGCAGCTTCTTCGGATCCACCTTCGCGTGGTTGCCCGCTGCCACGTCCGCGAGGCACGACACCTCGTAGTGGAACGGTCGCGAGAGGCCCTCGACGCCGCTGAAATGTTCGGCGAGCAGGACGTCGTCACCCACGGGGGTCACGAGCCGAAGCGTCCTGCCCTTCTGGGTGATAGTGGTCATCCGGTCCATCCCTGGGAGTGGTCCGTGCATCTCGGCCTATAGGGCGCTCGCCGCCCGTTTCCCGCATACCGTCTAGCCTGTCTTGCCGCACTCTGCTCGAAGATACCTGCGACGCCCGCGCCCTCAAGCGGCCACACTCTGCGACAGCTCGCCCGTTACCCGGCGGCGCGCGCGCCGACGGGCTGCTCGCCTGCCGGCTCGTACGTGAAGCGTCCCTCCGCCCCCACGTTCACCCGGATCGTGGTCGGCTTGTGGCCCGCCACCATCGCCCCCAGCAGCATCGTGGAGACCTCTGGCAGCAGCGTGTTGGTGAGGATGTTGTCCACGTTGCGAGCGCCGCTCTCCACTTCGGTGCAGCGCTTCGCCACCTCCTCGATCATCTCCTCGCCGCACGCCAGCTCGATCCGGTGCACCTGAAAGAGACGGCGCTGGATCTTGGCGAGCTTCAGTCCGATGATCCTCCGGAGGTTCTCGTCCCGGATCGGGAAGTACGGGATGATCACGGTGCGCCCGAGGAACGCCGGCTTGAACGCCTTGTCCATCTCGGGCTTGAGCGCCTTCACGAGGCCCTCATGATCCGGCATCGTCTCCGGATCGGCACACAACTTCATCAAGGTATCGGTGCCGCAGTTCGTCGTGAGCACGATGATCGTGTTCTTGAAGTCGATCGACCGCCCCTCACCGTCGTCCATGTTGCCCTTGTCGAACACCTGGAAGAACAGTTCCAGCACGTCCGGGTGGGCCTTCTCGATCTCGTCGAGCAGCACGACCGAGTACGGCCGACGACGCACCGCCTCGGTCAGGACGCCGCCCTCACCGTAGCCCACGTAGCCCGGCGGCGACCCCTTGAGGGTCGAGACGGTGTGCGCCTCCTGGAACTCCGACATGTTGATCGTGATCAGGTTGTGCTCGCCTCCGTAGAGGAGGTCCGACAACGCCAGCGCGGTCTCCGTCTTGCCCACACCCGAGGGACCGACGAGCAGGAAGACACCGATCGGCTTGTTCGGATCCTCGATACCCACCTTGGACGTGCGGATGCGACGCGAGATGTACTCCATGGCGTGGTCCTGACCAACGACACGCCGGGCCATGTGCTCCTCGAGCTTGAGCGCCACGGCCATGTCGTCGCTCACCATCTTGCCAGCCGGGATGCCTGTCCAGCCCGAAATGACCTCGCCGACCAAGCTGCCGTCGACGCACACGCGCACCAGCGGAGCCTCGCCCTGCACGGCGTCGAGCTCCCGCTCCAGCGCCTGCAGTTCAGCGCGACGCCGGCTCGCGTCGTCCCCGGTGGACGCCGCTTGGCTACCGCCCTCGCTGGACGCCGTCTGTTCGAGCTGCTCCCGCGCGGCACGGATGCGATCCACGATGCCCTTCTCGGTCTTCCACCGCTGCATGAGCTCCGCCAGCCGCTGCTCGGTCGCCGAGCGTCGCTTGGCGATCGCCTCGAGGCGTTCGGCGTGGTCTGCCCCGACCGCCGCCTCGCGGTTGAGCACGCGCGACTGGATCGCGAGGTCGTCGAGCTGGCGCTGTGCATCCTCGATCATCGGCGGCGTCGTGTTCTGGCCGAGCGCGAGTCGCGCACACGCCGTGTCGAGCACGCTCACGGCCTTGTCGGGCAGCTGGCGGTCGGCGATGTAGCGATGCGAGAGCTTGACCGCCGCCTCCAGCCCCTCGTCGAGGATCCGGACGTTGTGACGCTTCTCCAGCGCCCCGACTCCGGCGCGTAGCATCAACTTGCACAACTCCTCGCTCGGCTCCTCCACCTTGACGAGCTGGAACCGGCGCGCCAGGGCGGGGTCCTTTTCGAAGTACTTCTTGTACTCGGACCAGGTGGTGGCGGCGATGGTGCGCATCTCGCCCCGGGCGAGCGCCGGCTTGAGCAGGTTCGCCGCGTCACCCTGTCCCGCCTGCCCGCCTGCGCCGATCATCGTGTGCGCTTCATCGATGAAGAGGATGATTGGCGATGGCGAGTTCTTGACTTCCTCGATGAGCCCCTTGAGCCGGTTCTCGAACTCACCCTTCACCCCCGCGCCCGCCTGCAGCAGCGCCAGATCGAGGGTGCGCAACGTGACGTTCCGAAGCGGAAGCGGCACGTCCCCTTGCACGATGCGCTGAGCAAAGCCTTCGACCACGGCGGTCTTGCCGACCCCGGCCTCGCCCACGAGGATCGGATTGTTCTGGCGGCGGCGCGTCAGCACGTCCACCACCTGACGGACTTCCAGGTCGCGGCCGAGGATGGCATCGACCTTCCCCTCGCGCGCGCGCTGCGTGAGGTCCACCGTATAGGCATCGAGATTGGTGGTGCGGCCGCCGCCAGGGCGCGGCGAACCGGCACTCCCGGAGACACCGGGTGCTGCAGGCATCCCCGTTCGTTCCGCCGAGGACGCAACGATTCCGTCGAACTCCCTCCGCAGCGCATCCGGCGCGATCTTCGCAAACTCGCGGCTGATCTCGCGCGTCATGCGCGCCAGTTCTTCGTTCGTCACGAGGGCGATCACCGTGTACCCGGTTCGCACTTCTCCGGCCCCGAAGTCCACCGAGCCGACCAGCCACCCTTCGGTGAACGTCTTCACCAGCGACGGGCTCAGCGTGGGGTTGCGCGCATTGCCGGTCTTCAGGGCATCCAGCGACCGGGTCACATCGGCGGCAAGCCGCGAACGATCAACACCGAAGTGCCCGAGAATCGCGGCCAGGTCGCCGTCGGTCTGCTCGAGCAGCTTCATGAGGTAGTGCTCGATTTCGACGTCGTAGTTCGTCCGCGACAAACAGAGCCCCGCGGAGGCCTCCAGCGCATTCCGCGTCTCCGGGTTCAGTCGGCCGATCAGGGCCTTGAGGTTCACGCTCATCGTGCGCTTTCCGGTAGAAGGGTGAGGATCGCGTCGTCGGGATCGCGGAGAGGCGCAACGGTCCGGAGCCAGGTCCCCCATGACAGCGGGAGGCTCTTCCAGGCGTCGGCACCGAGAACCGTCGCGGGCACTTCGTCACGGGCGAGCACCAGCTGCACTTCGAAATCGATGCCGTCGCCCCCGAACGCCTGCGTCAACTCGACGAGCGCGCCGTGGGCCGAGCCATGCGGGAGGAACTGTTCATAGGTCGCTCGAGTGAGGGGGCCGATGCGCAGGCGAACGCGAGTCTGCTGATCCCACACTTCGTCGCCGACCGGGCAGCCCCCCCCGAGCACGGCGGTCCCGAGGTCCTCATCGTCATCGAGCCGCGCCAAGACATCGTCGTCCAACGTGTACCAGGAACCGACGAATTGCTGCACGTCCACCGGCACGCCAAAGAAGTCCTCCAGCATCGCCTGGAGAGCCAACGGCGTCCGTTGCGTCGATGCAAGCAGGCCCGCGTAGTACAGGAGCGCTTCTCGAGGCACGCGGCGCTCCTTCTTCGCGTCGGCCGGTGCGAGTCCCATCAAGTCGCCCACATGCTCGCCGAGCCGATCCGCATGGTCGCGCTCATACGCGACCAGAAAGCGGTGCTTCTCCCACGCCCGGTAGAAGAGCGAAATCATCCGGTGGTGAAACATGTCGTAGAAATCTTGCATCACCGGGTCCTTCTTGCCGTTCCGTTCCGCCACCAACTGCGTGTAGTGGTAGGGGAGCACTCCGACCGGGCCGGTGAGGCCCAGAAAGTTGACCCACATGCGAACCTGCGCTTCACCCGTGCCCTGCAGCTCCTCGATCTCGCTCGCCGGGAACGCAAGCGAGGGCGGCACGGCGAACCGCGCGACTTCGTTCGCCGGATCAGCGAAGCCGCCCACCGGCGCCCGACCGTCCCGCGCACGCTCAAGCAGCCGGACGGCCTGAAAGAAGGCGAATCCGTGCGGGTGAGCGCGGAGCTGCTCCGTGGGCGACATGTGCATCATAGCAGGGGCTTCCATCCGGCGCGCGGCGCCCACTCGCGCACGGCCGACTTCCGCTGCTGGCTGCGGACGACGAGTTGGGAGAAGCTGTTGAGCGACGCATACAGCCCGAGGAAGCGTTCGATGACGCTCGCGAAGAGATACAGTCCGCCGCCGGCGAAGTACTCTTCATCAACCTCGAGATCCACCCGGTGACCGCGAGCAAAGGCGATGCCTTGCTCGGTGGCCACCCGGGAGAATGCGGGTCGGCCGCGCAAACTCCGGATGCCCTGAATCTGGCGCTCATTCGCCTGCGAGTCCGACGCGTTGAAGAGGCGCAGCAGTTCCTGCAGCCCCTCGGCGCCTCCCTCGATGATCGTCACATACTTGAGCGCGAACAGCGAGACGAGCCGCCACATCTGGCTCCGGCCAATCGGCGGACGGATCACGCTCGTCGGCTTGACGAGCGCGGCGATGCGCCGCACCGGGCCGCCGGTCGGAAGGACGAACTCCGACCCGCCCTGATCCAGCCCGAACGGCAGTCGGCTCGGGAGATCGCTGTTGAAGCAGGTGAGTCGACAGGTGACCGCGTCCACCCCCGGAGTCTCCGTGCGTCCCTCCAGATCGGCGAACGCCAGGAAGAGGTCCGTGCCCTCGTCCATGCGCCAGCCGCTGGGGCGGCGGCTCGCCTGCCAGAAGAGGTCCCCGCTCCCCGCGTGCTCATGACGAAACGAGTACAGGGGAGCGAACGGCAGCGGGTCGGACGTGCCGGATACGATCCCCGTGACGTCGTCGACCGAGAAGACCTCGATCGCACCGCGACGTCGCGCGTCCGGCACGACCTGATACTCGTATTCGCGGTGGTCAAGGAGCAACGGCTCCGAGACTTGCGGAAACAGGTTCACGATGGGCGCACAACCCAGCTTGAAGGTCGATGCGTTCACCGAGGACTCGAGCACCTGCCGTCGATCGCCCCGCTCGAAGGGCGACAGGAGGAAGATCACCTCGACGCCAGCGGAGAAGCCCGCCGCCCGGACCTCTTCGAGCCCACCGAGATCGAAGAAGTGAAACTTCTCGGGGAAGCAGAAGTACTCGTGCAACAACCCGTACGCGGCAAACGATTGCCGGGGCACCGGCAGCATCGACTCGTGCTGTCCGAATCCGACCGGGGAAAGGGCCGATGGTGGCAACGAGACCGCGCGTCGTTTGGACCCAGGTTCCAGGTCGCGAACCAGAATCTGGACGCAGTTGTTCGAGAGAAGCTCGTACAGCGTGCCGACCAGGTTGGCTTCGCCATTCAAGTAGAAGCGAAGACTGTCGATGTCGAGCGACTGCAGCGTCACGTCGGGTAGGCACCGGATGACCAGCCGCAGCGCGGCCACCGTATCCGCCCGCTTGACCGGCGGCTTCAGGCGGTCGGGTGTGGTCCACTGCGCCTCCGTCACCGCCAGCGGCCAGAGGGTAGTGTCGTACGCGGTTCGGAACCGGCACGGGACCCCGCCGACCGGGCGCGAATTGACCTGACTCCCCCGGGGAATGGAAAAACCGGTCGTCAGCTTTCCCTGCTCCGGGTCCAGTTCGAACTCGACGATGGACATCGACGGGATGGGGCGGACGTAGTTCGGGTACACCACGTCGAGCAGCGACGAGCTGACCTCGGGGAAGTCGTCGTCGATCTTGAGCTGCACGCGGGCCGCCAGAAAGGCGAATCCCTCGAGAAGGCGCTCGACGTGCGGATCCTCGCACTTGCCGGGCTCGAGCAGCAGGCGCGATGCCACCTTGGGGTACTTCCTCGCGAACTCCGCCCCCATGCGCCGCATGAAGGTGAGCTCCCGCTCGTACTGGTACAGGAGATCGTCACGCATCGGTACCGCCCCTCACTTCGACTTCGCTCGAACCGGTCGTCATCACCGTATCGAACGCCACCCGTTCGGGCGAGGGGTCGAGTCGCAACATCGCGTCCACCATGAACCGGACTTCACTCAGTGGACCGCTGTCTCGCGGTGCCAGCTGGATGCGTACCCCCTCGAGTCTCGGCTCATGCGTCGAGATCACCTTTTCCAATGTTCGCCCAAGGTCTCGGAGCGATTCCACGGAGTCGCGACCCATGCTGGAGATGTCGGGAATTCCGAAGAAGTACATGGATCGCGCCAGTTCCGGGAAGTTCTCCGCATCCTCCCCGTCGACGCGACGGGTATTCATCAGGTGTTCGAGATCGCGCCGCACCGCATCCTTGAGCTTCACCTTGGAGTCCACCAAGGTGAGCGTCTTGTCGGATGGCTCGTCCGGACGGTCGTCCTGCAGGCGTTCCAGCAGGGGCTGCTGGACTGGTCGTTCAAGCTCCTTCGCCATCGCTCTCGACCAAGGTCGGAGCCGTCGTCACCGACCCGAACGTGATCGCCGCCATCGGGTCCAACTCGCAGATCCTCGGATACAGCGCCTGTCGCTGTTCGCTGTCGCCATCGGTGCGTTCCAGCGCTCGATAGAGCAGGCTGAGGGGCTCCGCGACGAGCTTGCCCTCCTCCCAGCTCTCCAGCTTGTGCGTATCGATCAACCCGACAAGTCGCTGCAGCGTCGGGATCGCGACGTTGTCGAGACCCGCTTCCATCAACACGCGCGTGAGTTGTACCTGTCGCAGGAAGCGACCCCGTTCCGTGTGTTCCCGGCCCAGCTCTCGCTTGACCATCTCGATGGCACGTGCCGTCTGTCCAGCCTGTACCTCCGCCAACGCGCGCTCAAGGAGCCGGTCGGCCGACCCTGAGACGGCACCGCCCGGCGCAGAAGGCGCGGACTCCGCGGCGACTTCCAGGTTGCCAGCCTCGCCGAGCAGGGCCTCACTGCGCAACCACGCGAGCGTTGCCGGGCTCGATGTGGGCAGGTCATCCATCAACGTCATTTCCGGCAGCGTTGGAATCTCTCCGAGGAGGGTGCGGAGTTCGCGGCGTGTCGCCCGGGCTGCTCGGGCATACTCCTCTCCCATCGCGTCGAGCGCGGAGAGCACGTAGCGTTGCAGGTCGAGCCAGCCGCGACCGGCGGGAGTGCCCATCACCGTCTCGGCGACCTCGAGGAGCTGTGTCCAGTCGGCGTTGAGCATCAGCGTGCGCAGGCGCGTCCTCGCTTGCGCGGACGGCGCATCAAGCAGTCTGGGATCGGGGTCAGGCCCCTGCGCGCGGAGCTCGCCCCACCTCAGCGCGCGAAGCAAGAGGTAACTCGTGGGACTCGTCGGATCGAGTTGCCGCAGGAAGCGCGAGGCACCCACGACCCGAGCCACCGCGTCAGCGGCGTCCACGGGCTCCACCGCGAGCGACGTCGCTCCGACGCCGCGCCCCCGATCGCTTCCGTCGTCCAGGCTGGGTCGGCTCGCGGGACTGCCCGTCAGGCCCGTGTCCGTTTCACCAGCCGTTCCGACGGGGTCCGGATCGACTTGGAGCTTGCGGGCCAGCAACTGCTCGACGACCTGCCGAACATCGTCCAGACTGGTGCGCAGTGGGAGGAGGTTCGGGCGGTCCGCGCCGAATCGGTCCCGGGTGCTCGTGTCGAGCATCTCCACGGCAACAACCGCCTTGGAGACATCGGCCGTCAGCTGGCGGTACCACGCCTTCGGCGTTTCGGCGAACGCCTTGTCGAACACCTCGGGCGGGAGCTTTCCCTCGTCCATGGCAGTCGCCCGGACGGCCCGCTTCGCATCGTCGCCCTCCGCCTCCTGTTCGGTCGGCGTGGCGCGGGACTGCTTGTATTTCCAGAAGTCGTGGCCGGCCTTGCAGAGCGCGACGGACTTGATGACGAAGTCGGACTTGGTCCCCAGCCGCTCGATCGGCGCTGCGCGCAGCTCCAGATCGTCGTCCTCGATCTGTGGGAAGCAGCCCTCCCAATACTGTTCCGCGATGCCACGAATGGCGTCGCACGCGGCGGCGAACCCCGCGTACCCCTCGCGTCGAAGTTGGGCCTCAGCGAGGGAAACCGCGAGCGAGACGTCCTTGCTCCGCGTGGCAATGGCCTCGCTCGCCAGCTTCACCACCAGCGCCCAGTCCGCGACCTTGCGCGGTCGGTCCCAGCCGCCCGTGGGAAGATCCTCGTCTTCCTCACGGGCCAGCTTGATCTTCTGATAAACCTCGTCCGAGCGCAGGTCGCTGCCCGCGGGATTCGCGCCCGGAATCGGGTTCAGCAGATCATCGCGCAGCGGCATGCTGACCTCAGCCGCCTTCGGCGGGCGTGATACGAAGTTCGCGAAGCTCGAGCAGGGGGAACTCCTCACCGTCCACCAGGAGGAGCTTCTGTCCGACCGGCGCGACAGACCCATCCTCCCACCGCACCCACTCCGTGCTCCGCCCGAGCCGGACGCCGTCGTCGTCCGATTCGGAGGTCCGGGGCGCGAGAGCGGGCAGGGTGACCTCTCCCAGTTCCGTTCCCTTGAACCCGGGTCCCGTGAGAACCTTGGCGGCAGGCCAGATCAGGTCCCTGAGGTGCTTCGGCGCCAACATCAGCACCGTCGCGATCTCGGACAGTGGCAACCAAGTGTACTGCCCCGCTGCGAACAGCTCAAGCCTGGCACCAATCCGGGGATCGGCGTCGACCAGCGACGAGAAGGGCCGTCCGTTCAACGTTCCCCGAACCGGACGCTCGCCGACGCTTCGCGGATAGTCACCCTGCTGAAACATGCTCCGGCGAGTCCGCTCCGCGTGTATCGCGCTGCGATAGACCATCGCGCCGAGCATGGCCTCGTGTCCGGCCGCCGCCAACACGTCAAGGTGCTTCTCTGCGCGGTCAAACTCGCCCACGAAGGAAAGCAACTCGAACAGCAACGTTCGTCGCTGGACATCGGTCGGATTGCTGCGAAGTTCGATGCCCAGCGCCTCGATCGCCTCGGCGAGCCGGCCCTCCTCGAGGAGGGTGCGTGCGCTCACTACTTGACTGCCTTGCTGTCCCAGCTACCGACCTGCGGACTTCCGACCTTGCCCTTCGCATCCTGCGGCAGGTACTTGATCTCGACCTTGTTGAACGCAATCGTCAGGCTCTCGACCGGGGTATCATCCCCGCCGCTGGAGCCGGACCATTGGATCGACTCGACCATGACGTCGTTGAAGCTGTAGGTCAGGAACTCGACCTGATCTCCGCCCGCCTTCCGGAAGTGCACGGATGCTTTCGCGATGTGCGTGCCCTTGCAGCAGTTCATGAACAACCCCGCAGACGCGTTGTCGGTGCGCTTCATGACGTTGAACGAACTCACCTGCACCTTGCCGGCACCGAAACCGGCGCCGCCACTGTGACTGACAGGGTTGCTCGCGCCCCACGAGAACGAATGAAACTCGATTGCGTCCTTGAAGCCGTTGGCCTGCGCTTCGCCCTTGATACCGTCCAGCTTCAGAAATGCATCGTACGCCATGGGAACGCCTCCGTCGCATGATTCATGAGTGGACCATCGAATGCATCACCACACGTTGCACAACCCCGTCGCCGACGATCCCGCCCGGACGGGCCTTCAACTGCGCGCTACCGTCGCGTCAGCCCGCCGCCTGCGGGAGTTCCGCGACCAACCGCATCGACATGCTCAGTTCGTCGAGCTGGAAATGCGGCCGGAGGAAGGCGACCGCGCGATACGCACCAGGCTTCCCGGGCACGTCCACGACCTCCACCCGCGCTTCCTTCAGCGGATACTTCGCCTTGGTGGCCGCCGCGGCGTCATCGTTGGCCACCACGTAGTTCATGATCCAGGAGTTGAGGAACCGCTCCACCTCGACGCGCGAAGCGTAGCCTCCGATCTTGTCCCGCATCATGGACTTGAGGTAGTGCGCGAACCGGCTCACGGCGAAGATGTACGGCAGTTGGGCCGAAAGCCTCGCATTCGCCGTCGCGGCATCCGTGCTGTACGCCTTCGCCTTCTGCGTGCTCTGGACACTGAAGAAGCAGGCGTTCGAGCTGCCCTTCTGGTGAACGAGCGGAACAAAGCCTAGATCGGCAAGCTCCTTCTCGCGGCGGTCGGTGATCGCCACTTCAGTCGGGCACTTCATGGCCACGTCGCCGGAGTCCGTCTGGAAGTTGTGCACGGGCAGCCCCTCCACGAGGCCACCGCTCTCCACCCCCCGGATGCACGCGCACCACCCGTACGACGAAAACGCGGACGTGACCCGCGTGGCCAGCGCCCAGGCGGCGTTGCCCCACAGGTACTGTTCATGGTCACGACCTGAGACATTCTCCTCGTAGTTGAACGCCTCGATCGGTACCGTCTTGCTGCCGAACGGCTCACGCAGGAGCATCCGGGGCATCGCGAGGGCGACGTAACGGGCATCATCGCTCTGGCGGAACGCCTTCCACCGACCATACTCGGTCGTGTCGAACACCTTGGCCATGTCACGCGGCTGGTCGAGCGTGGTGAAGCTCTCGAGGTTGAACATGTCGGGGTCAGCACCGCTGATGAACGGCGCGTGCGCCGCCGCCGCCACCTGAGCGACCTTCTCCAGCAACTCGATGTCCTGCCCGGACTTGTCGAACGCGTAGTCGCCGACCAGCGCGCCGAATGGCGCGCCGCCGAACACGCCGAACTCCTCCTCGTACACCTTCTTGAAGAGGGCGCTCTGGTCGAAATCCGGCGCACGCTGAAGGTCGCGCAGGAGGTCCTTCTTCGACACGTTCAGCAGCTTGATCTTCAGGTTGTCGCTGGTCTCGGTATTGGTCAGCAGGTACCGCAGGCCGCGCCACGTGCCCTCGAGCTTCTGGAACTCGGGGTGATGCATCACCTCGTTCAGCTGCAGCGAAATCAGGTGATCGATCTGCGCGATGCGGGCGTTGATCATCGTCTCGTTGTTCTTCGAGACGGTGATGGAACCGGCGAGCACTTCGGACACGAACTGCTTGATCATGTCCTTGCCGCGCTCCTTTCCGGCCTCGTCCTTCCCGACGCGCCCTTCCGCGACGATCTGGTCGAGGAGCGTCAACTCCTGATTCTGCGCGGCCGGCGCCGCGGCCCCCGCCTCTCTCTCAGCCATCGGCCTTCCCCTCGGTTCCGAGTTCTTCCTGCAGCTTCTTCATCTTGTCCGCGTCCGCCAAGGTCTCCTGCAGGACGGTGTCGAACTTGTCGTTGCTGGCCAGCGCGCCGCGAAGATCCGCCAGCTTGGAGCGCAAGGCGATCAGTTCCCGCAACGGCGCCACTTGACGGGCCACCGCATCCGGCGAAAAGTCGTCCAGACTCTGGAACGTCAGGTCCACCGCCATCTTCCCGGCGTTGGCGTCCTCGCTCAGCTTGTTCTCGACTTGCAGCGCCAGGTGCGGCTTCATGTTCTTGAGCACGTCGTCGAAGTTGTCCAACGTCACGTCGACGAACTTCCGTTCCTTGAGCTTTGCGAGCGGTTCGGACGGGTGACCCGTGAAGTCGCCGAGCACGCCCATGACGAAGGGCAGCTCCTTCATCTCGATCGCGCCCCCGGTCTCGACGTCGTACGTGATGTTGACGCGTGGGGGCCGCACTCGTTCCAGCTTCTTCTGCGTGCTCTCCTTGCCCATCGGAATCTCCTCGCGACGCTAGGTAACCTGATGAGCGCTGCAGCCGCCTGACCGACAGGAGGCCTGAGCGCGTTGACTGCGCTTCTCTTCTCCTCCGACGAGAACCGCGCACGACCCGCGTCGGCCGTCCCGATTCCGCGCGCGAGATCCTTCGCCCGCGAGGGTCCTCACCCTTTCGCGAAGCTACATCTCGACTAGCCCGCGTCAAGCACCGGACCGGCCACGGTCGCTTCGGGGGCTGGCGGCAATCGCGGCAGGCCCTCGAGACTCACCGTGCCGTTGAGCGCCAGCGCAGCGACCAGCGTCACGAGCCCGGCGTCGGTCATCGCGGGATCAATCAGCCCGCTCGCTTGGAAGCCGGCCAGGGCGCTCCGAAGCGTCACGGACCCGTCACACTGCAGCAGCAGATCGCTCAACCAGACCGGACCGCGAACGGCCACGGTGAATGGCCACTCCGTGCTATGGGTGGCCTCCGCGGGGATCCAGCCGCCCTTGTAGCCAAACCGCACGAGAAGAGCCGAGCGGGGGTTCACGCGCGCCCGGCGGTCGAGCAGGCTGTCGCGCACGACGCTGTCCGAGAGCGCGGCTTCCATGTCCAGCGCCCACTGGATCTCGGTCGTGGACGTGGCCGGACCCATCCGCCGCCTCGACGTCGATACCGCCGCGGCTCCCACCCGGCGGCGCAAGTAGACATGCGCGTACACGAGGCTGGTGATTCCGAGCTGCCTCGCCTGTTCCGCGTACATGTTGAGTCCTTCCAAGGGCGCGCGCACGCTCAAGAGGCTTCGCACCCGATACTCCACAGGGTCATCCTCGAACCGAACCAAGAGGAGAATGTCGATCTCCGCGCCAAGCGGCCCGAGGAGATGTCGGATACGCTGCTCCAGTCGCCCGTCCTTCCGGTCGCTCGCCACGCACGTCAGGTACAGAATGCCGCCCGGCGACAGGCGCGGAACTCCTTCGATGATTGCCCGCCGCACCAGTTCTTCGCCGTCGGCGCCGCCGTCGCGGAAGATCACGCTCGTTGACGCCGCCGGCACGTAGGGCGGGTGTGCCGCGATCAGGTCGAACGTCCCATCGCCCACGGGCGCGTACATGTCTCCCTGAACACTCGTGAAGTTCGACAGCCCGTTCAGTAAACCATTGAACTGCGCGAACACGGCGGCTCGCGCCGTGATGTCGGCCGTCCAGACGTGCCCGGCAAAGCGCGTCGCGGCCAATGCGGCAATCCCGGTCCCACCGCACACCTCCAGCACGCGCGTCCGCGCGGTCCGGGGCAGGAACTGAAGGAACGTACGCGTGTTCTTCGTCACTGCGGGGTACACCACGTCCCCCCCCAGCGGCGGAAGCCCCGGTGGAACCCGCGTCTGGTCCGAGATACAGTAGAAGCCCTCGGTCGGATACAGCAGCACGGTCGAGTAGACACCGGCCGGTAACGCACAGACGAGGCCGAGCCGCGTCATCGCGTCGCGGCACTCGGCGGGGATCATGCTCGTGAAGACCGACGCTTCGATCGAGTCGACATCGAGGAAGAGCCGGATCAGCAAGTCGAGCGCGTCCCGCAGATCGACCCCCGTCGAACGTCCGTCTTCCCGCGTGCGGAAGTCGTGGATGGACGCGATGGCCGTGCGGTCGCACACCGCTTCCTCGGTGTACCCGGACAGGAGGAGAAACTCGCGCACCGTGTCGAAGTCGCGCCGCTCGCCGATCCGCACTGGAATCTGCGAAGCGCCGGTCGTGTTGCTCATTGGGCGCCCCATCGGCCGGAGAGCGGTGCACTCGGGAGTGCGACCGACTGCAGGCGAACCAGTCGAACGCTATCCGTCTCCTTGAGGGTCGCGAGCGGCATCACCCCACGAGCGATCATGCGGTCGGCTGCGGCTTCGCTGAGCAGCACCTGTCCGACGGGCAGGAGACCGTCGTCGGGAGGCGCACCAGCCATGACCCATGGTAGACCGCCAACAACCGGGTGCAGCCGCTCCGCGAACCGCCAGCCAACTTCCGCGAAGGCACGCCCCAGAAGCAGCGCGACGACGAACGCGGGGGGGCCCCACAGGCATTCGCCTGAGGGCACCGCGCCCTCATGCTCCTCGAATACGAACAGCTCGCACGCCTCGAAGTCACGCCCGTACGGAGCTCGCAGGAGGAATCCTGGGGCAACGAGTCCCACCCAACGCGCCAGGGGCAGCGTGCGAAACGCCTCCCAGGACGGGTCGGGCGAGGGCTTCCAGATCGCGTGATCACCAAGGGAGAGGACGTCCAAGGCGCCGACCAGCTCTGGACGCGCCTCACTGACAAAGGCTGCGCCAAGTGAATGTCCGATCGCTCCAAGTTGCGCCAGCCGCTCGGCGTCTGCCTCGCCGCTCCCGAACCGGAATGCGCCGGCGACAATCGCCCACGGAGTGTCGTCGGCCGCGCGCGAGAGCAGGCGACGCAGGGGACTCACCATCGGATCGCCGTCGGGCGGAAGTGCCGCCGCCAGTTCGGCGTCGGAGAGATCGATCAGGTGAATCTGCAATTCACCGCTCGTCTCTAGCCGCCGCACGAGCAAGTCCACACCGCGCCAGACCGCTTCGAGCGCCTGGAATGCCGGGGCGTGCAAGATAGCCCGCATCGTCGTGGAAATCGCCGCGTCCACGAGAGCGACCAGTTCCGCTTGTTGCGGATCCGCGCGGGGCACAAGGTGCGGCCGTACCATCCGTTCGAGAAACGCGTGCAGGTCGCCGCCGGACTCGCGCAGTGCCGCATCGGCATCCAGGGGCGAGGCGTCGTCAAGGATCTCGTTCAGGAGACCGCCGCCGGATGGAGCGCGCGTCGGTGACGGAGCCTCGCCAGTCAGTGCGCGGGCCGCCGCCGCGTACGTGGCCGGATCACTCAACTCGCGTCGAACGTCGCGCAGCGCGCGAAAGATCGGCAGTTCCTGGAACAGGTGATCGGGATGAAACTCGTCCAGCGACGTGAAACGCAGGAGGATGGGTGCTTCCTCGGAACTGAGCCGCACCTTGAGCGTCGGAGCCATCTGCCGCATGACCTCGCCCAAGTCATCCCGATCCACCCGCCGAACCGCTCGCGCGGCAAGCGCCGAACCGACCTCGTGATCGTTTCGACTCGCCCGGCCGGTAAAATCACCCACCAACGCGATGCGGAACGGCGTCTGCTGAAGAGGGACCGGCATGCGGCGATCCTGACCGGCAGTCACGTCAATAATGATGTCGGCCATCGGCTGAATTGGGCTGAGTGTCGGAAGGCGGCTGACGTCAGCCGCGGTGAGAAGGCGCGAACTTTCGGCGACGTCGCACATGCGGGAGGAGCGTGACGTTGGGACAGCTTCGGATGGCCTCCCGCGGGCACTCGCGCTACAATACCCGCATGCGCCAGATGCAGCCGGTCCTATGGACCAAGGGTGTCTTGCTTGCACCGCAGCACCTGCAGACGCAGGATCGGTATCTCGAGGATCAGCTGCACTTTCAGCTCTCGGCGTTCCGGTACTGTCCGTGGGGCTTCCACAGACTCACGCTCGATCGGGAGGCGCTCGCGGCTGGGATGGTGGCGGTGAGTCGGGCCGCAGGCGTCTTTCCAGACGGATTGCTCTTTGACTGTCCCGACTCGGATCAGGCACCCGCGCCGAAGTCGCTGGAGGGCTCGTGGGAGCCTGATCAGGAGACGCTCGACATCTTTCTCGCCGTGCCGGAACATCGTGACGGCCAGCCAAATGTGTCCGCCGCGTTCCGCGACCGCAACACCCGGTATGTCGCGGAGGTTGTGCAGCGTCGCGACGAGAACACGGGCCTTGCCGAGAAGGGCATTCAGGTAGCGCGCAAGAATCTGCGGCTGCTGGTTCAGGGAGAGGCGCTCGAGGGGCACAGCACCCTGCGCGTCGCGCGGATCCGACGCTTGCCTGCGGGCGACCTCCAGTTCGAGCCGCATTTCGTGCCGCCGCTGGTCGACATCACGGCCAGCGATCACCTCCTGGCCGTTGCGCGACGTCTCGTCGAAATCCTCTCGGCCAAGAGCAGTGCGTTGTCCGGGACGCGCCGGCAGCGGAACCAGAGCCTGGCCGACTTCAGCATCTCGGACGTCGCGAGCTTCTGGCTGCTTTACACCATCAACACCCACATGCCCGCGCTGCGACACCTTTTCGAAACGCGCCGAGGGCATCCAGCCGCACTCTACGAAGCCATGACGACACTGGCGGGGGCGCTCACGACGTTCTCGTCGTCGATCCACCCGCGGGATCTGCCCGCGTACGATCACGCCGATCTCACGCGCAGCTTCGCCCTGCTCGACCAGCAGCTCCGGGACCTGCTCGAAACCGTCGTGCCCGCCAACTACGTGTCGCTGCCCATGCGACTCGTGCAACCGGCGGTCTACGCCACGGCGATCGATCAGGACCGATACCTGGCCTCCACGCAGATCTACCTCGCGATCTCGGCCGACCTCAACGTCGCCGACCTGATCCGCAAGGTGCCGCAACTGGTGAAGGTCGCGTCCACAAACCGGGTCGAGCGTTTGATCAAGCAGGCCACGGCTGGGGTGGGCCTCACCTACGTGGCCAATCCACCCAGTGCGATTCCCATCAAGGTGAAACACCACTACTTCCTTCTGGACCGGAAGAGCCCAGAGTGGGATGCGATCGCCAGCGCTCGCAACCTCGCGGCCTACCTGCCTCAGGACTTCCCGAGTCCTGAGGTCGAGTTGGCGCTCATCCTGCCGCCCCGCGACGGTCAGTCCTGAGCGAAGATCACGGCCTTCCAGTATAGAAGATCAGGACTGCCGCCAGCACAAGGATCGTGCCGACGACGATCAGTGCGATCAACCGCCGAGCTGGCGGCCTCGTCGGGGTCTGCTCTGGCGCGGGCGCAGCGGGAAGAGCTGGCTGCGCCGGCAGCGGAATTCGCTGAAGCGAAAGCGTGTATTGGCTGGGACCGTCCGGCACCGCGCGCACGGTCGGGGCAACCGGAGGCAGGTACGGACGGGGCGAGGGTGCTCCCACCACCGACTCAGGCGCCGGTGCAGCCGGCGGCGAGGTCGACTCGAACATTCGGGTGAACTCGCCGAGCGCTACGGGCTTCGCTGGCGGCACGCTCGGCGGAGTACCTGGCGCGCGGCTCGCGCCGAGCAAACTGTCGGGTGACCCCATCGGAGACCCCGCCGCGGGGCTCTGCCCGCCCGGGGCGGCCATCGAGGCATCTCCGAGATTCATCTGCGAAAACATCTGCGTGAACAGCCCCGGTCGGTTCGTTGCCCCGCCAGCTGGCTCGGGCGCACTCGGTTGCCGGGCGAACATCCCGGTGAAACTCCCGCTGAGAGAGGGTGCTGGCGCGGCCGGAGCGGAAGCCGGTGGCGGAGAGGGCGCCACCGGCGATTCTGAGAACATTTGCGTGAACTCGCCCGGCTTCCGGTCCTGTCGAGGCGAAGCTGACGGCGATCTCACTTGGTCCGCTGGGGCGCCGAAAACTCCGCTCGCACTCGCGGACCGCGGCCGTCCGTCCGAAGCTGCAGGCTGCGCCAGCGGCCTCGCGCGAGGCTTCGGTTCTTGCGCGTCGATGACACCTCGGTGGCGCTCGACGGGCGCGGGTACGGCAATCGGGGGTGTCGGTGGCGGAGCGACCGGCGGCGACATGAGAGCATCCACGGACGGCAGCGGGACGGGTCGACCCTGCGCCTCGAGGAGCCTCGTGAACTCGCCTATCGACTTCCCGCCGGACGCCGGCGCGGACGCCGGAGGCCGCGCGGGTCTAGAGGACGACGGCTCGGACGGTGGGTGCTCTGCCGCCCGGAACGGTCCGGCCCCCGGCATCGGACGCGAACCCTCCGGCACCGCTTCGGGATGCGGGCCGTGGACGCCAAACATCGAGGTGAACGAACCGGACTCCGCCGTCGGCTTCGCAGCGGCATCCTCCGGCGAGGACGACGCGGAGGCGGTCGACGGGCCGAAGATACCGGTAAAGTCGCCGCCCGCGGCGGGCGCCATTGGGGAGGGCGGCCCCTGACTCTGGGTCCGGAAGGCTGGCATCGCTCGGGCTTCGCGAGGTGGCTGGCCAAACGGAAGGGGCGCAGGTGGCGGTGAGGCCGACGGGTCAGCCGCCAACTCTGCGCCCACCTTTCGGCGATCGATGATCAGTGTGTCGGCCGAAGCGGCCGCAGACTCCCCGGCCGGGAGCGGCGCAAGCGCCGTGGCGCTGCTCAAAATCCAGGCCTCGAAGCTCACAAAATCGAAAAGCACTTTTGTGACCACTACGGGCGCGCGCCCAACGTCGAACCGATCGAGGATGCGCCGCCGGGTCTCGTCGGGGAGCCGATCAATTGCTGCGAGGAGGGAGCGGTTCGAATGTTCGGGTCCGCCCATGAAGTAGTGCACCATTACGACGGCTTGGTTCTCCGTGCGAATGGCCAGAACCGACCGCACGTCGCCGTCCGCCAACTCCCGCAGTGGCTGATAGTTTCCCGCGAATTCCTCTGGGGTCATCGCGATACGCCGGCCTGGTGGGCGCCTCGTATTGAGGTTGATTGCACTGATTTCCCGATGCTAGTATGAGTGTAGCGGTTGGCATCGCCCTCGGCAATTCGCCGCGGGACACGCCAGGGCGCATGACGCGAGGATCGATGCGGTCGTTGACTCCGGTGGTCTGGCAGGAGGGCATGCACCTCGCCCAGCATCACTTCCAGCAGCAGACTCGGTACTTCGAGGACTCGTTGCAGGTGGCCGTCTCGCAGCTATTCTACCAGCCGTTCGGGTTGGTCGGCGTCGAACTGGACGCCGAGGCACTGCGAAACGGCACGGTGTCCATGGTGCACGCGCGAGGCGTCATGCCCGACGGCTTGGCCTTCCACTGCCCCGAAGGTGATGCCTTGCCCGACGCGCTGGAGATCCGCGAGCTGTTTTCGCCGACGCGCGACGGACATGTTGTCTACCTGACCATCCCCCCGCTCGATCGCGGCACCGGGAATGTCGGTGACGACCGGCGGTATTCCGTCAAGCGTGCGCTGGTGCACGATGAGGCCGGCGCCCGCGACGAACACGAACTGCAGTTCGGCCGCAAGAACCTCCGTCTGGCGCTTGAGCCCAGGTCGCTGGTCGCCCTCCCGTTGGCCCGCGTGCAACGTGATGGTGCCGGCCACTTCGTGTACGATCCAGACTTCGTGCCACCCTGCCTCAAGATTGCCGCGAGCGCGCGGCTCACCGGACTGGTGGCGCGCCTGGTCGACATGCTCGACGCAAAGAGCGACTCGATGCAGCAGGACCGGCGCGCGGACGTGAAGGGTCGGGCCCAGCCGGCATCCAATGACTTGGCAAGCTTCTGGCTTGCGCACGCGATCCACACCAGCCTCGCACCGCTCAGATATCACCGCGACAATCGGGGGGCCCACCCGGAACAACTGTACCTCGAATTCGCCCGGTTGGCCGGGGCGCTCTGCACCTTTGCACTGGACTCCCATCCCCGCTCACTGCCGTCCTACGATCACGAACGATTGGGCGAGTGCTTCGGCGAGTTGGATCGGCACATCCGGTCCCATCTCGAGGTTATCGTCCCGAGCGGCTACACCACGATCCCGCTCACACCCTCCGCGACGTCGATCTTCCGTGGCACGATCGGCGACCGCAGGTGTCTGGGCCCCTCGCTCTGGGTGCTTGGACTGCGCTCGAGCGTGGGCGCCGCCAAGATCGTGCGCGGGGTTCCGCAGCTCCTGAAAGTGTGCTCGGATCAGCACATCGAGCGGCTCGTGCGCGAAGCCTACGCGGGTCTCGTGCTCACGCACCTTCCCACCCCGCCAGCAGGGATCGCCCCGCGCAACGATATGCAGTATTTTCGGATCGAACAGTCTGGGCCGTGCTGGGAGGCCATCAAGAAGACGGCCGGTGTGGGCATCCACGTTCCTGAGGTGTTTCAGGACCTGGAACTCGAACTCCGGGTCCTCCCAAACGCCTAGGTCGAGTCGGCGATCGGTCGGCGGGGGCGCACCCGCTCCGCATCGCGGCACGTTGGCTGGACCGACCCGTGGCCCGGCTGTACCTTCAGCGAGACGAACCCGGCCAAACCGCGATGACCAGTCCCAACGCCGTGCATGCCGAACCTCGGGCCGAGCCGACGCGACGACGCAGCGCGCTGGCGATGGCGATGCAGGAGGCGCTGACCATTGCCGTGCGCCTCCGCGCGAACCGTCAGACAGCCGCAGACCCGGAGTCCTTCCGCCGCCAACTCCGGCAGGTGCTTGCGCTTGGCGAAGAAGAGGCCCAGCGAGCCGGGTACGGTCCGGGCGAGACCAAGCGCGCGATCTACGCCGCCACCGTCTTCCTGGATGAGTCGGTGCTCAATTCGGGACAGCCCATGTTCGCGGATTGGGCGAGCCGGCCCCTGCAGGAAGAGATCTTCGGCGGCCATCTCGGAGGTGAAGTGTTCTTCCGCAACCTGGCCGAGCTCATGGCACGCAGCGACACCGAGGAACTCGCCGACCTCCTCGAAGTGCACCTGCTCTGCCTGCTCCTCGGTTTCAAGGGCCGGTTCGCCATGGATGACTCCGGCCAGTTGCGTGTGCTCTCTGCGCAGGTGGTCGAAAAAATCGACCGCATCCGCGGGGGAGCCACGCCGCTGGCACCGCAGTGGGCCCTGCTGGCCGGTGAGACGCTCCCCTCGACGCGCGACCCGTGGCTTCGCCGCCTGCTCGTGTCCGCGCTCGTCGCGAGCGTGCTGGCCGCCGTGCTCTGGGGCGGGTTCCACTTTGCGCTCCGCACCGAGGTTGACCGGATCGCTGCGCTGCAACGTGTGCTGCAGTGATCCCGTTGCTTCCCGTTTCCGCCTTCGGCAGGACCGGTCTCCCGTGATGCCCGCATGAGCCGTCGAACCAGGATCTGGCTGTTTGCCGGGATCGGACTTCTCGCCTGGATCGTCCTCGCGTGGCTGCTCGGCGGCCTGCTTGGACTCGAGGGTCGGGAACTGCGCCTCGTCCGCCTCGGGCTTCCGGTCCTCGGCGTCGTCGCCGCTGGCGTGCTCGTCTGGTACTTCCTCGCAGAACTTCGGGAGCAGGAAGGACCCAACGTACCGGTGGAGGGGGACGAGATCGCGCTGGCCATTGGTTCCATCCAGCGACGCTTGGCGGAGACCAAGGCAGCGGACGAGCGACGCCTCTCGCAGCTGCCGCTCGTGCTCTGCCTCGGCCCCGTCGGAAGCGGCAAGACCACGGTCATTTCCCGTTCCGGACTCGATCCCGACCTGCTCGTTGGCGAGGTTCAGCGCGGCGAAGCGATCGTCGCTACGGGACTCGTCAATGCGTGGTATCGCGACCAGACGGTCTTCCTGGAAGTGGGTGGGCCGCTGCTCGCCGACGCCGGCAAGTTCGGCCGACTCATCCGACTCCTCCGACCGAGCCCCTTGCGCGCCGCGCTCTCCGGTCGCCGTCAGGCGCCGCGAGTGGTGATCGTGTGCGTCAGCGTCGAGGAGCTGCTGGGTGCGACCTCGGGCGAGCAGCTCGACACGACGGCCCGCGATCTGCGGGCACGCTTGCTCGCGGTGGCCCAGCGCCTGGGCATCGCCCTCCCCGTGTACGTGATCTTCACCAAGGCCGACCGCATTCCCTACTTCGGCGATTTCGTCCGCCAGTTTTCCGCCGACGAGGCGCGCGAGGTGCTGGGAGCCACGCTCCCGTGGGACGTCGGTCCGGCCACGACGTACACGGAGCGAACCGCTCGCCGACTGGCGGTCGCACTCGAGAGACTCGGCGCGTCGCTCGGGGGACATCGGCTCCGACTGTTGCGACGCGAAGCGCAACCCACCGCCCAGTACGGCGTCTACGAATTTCCACGCGAGTTCAACAAGTCGATTCCGTTCGTTTCGCAATTCCTGCTCGAGCTGTGCAAGCCCAGCCAGTTGCAGGCCAGTCCGGTCCTCCGCGGGTTCTATTTTTCAGGCGTGCGCGCCCTCGTCAGCGAGACCGAGGTGCAGCAGCGGGAGGAGTCGCGCGGGTCGGCCCCCCCTCGGCTGGACGCCACCAGCGCGTTCAATCCCATGGCGCCCAGGTCGGTCCCGTCCACGCAGCGGGTCATGCGCAAGGTGCCCGACTGGATGTTCCTCACCCGGTTGTTCCGGGAGGTCATTCTGTCGGATCACGTGGCGCTCGCCGCCACGGGCGGTGGCGCGCGGGTGAACCGCTTGCGACGCGCGCTGCTTGCCGTGACGGCCGTCGTGGCCATCACTTGCTGCCTCGCCTTCCTCACCTCGTACCTGCGGAACCGCGCCCTGCTGCAGCAGGTTGAGCTTGCCGTGCGCACCGCGTCGGCCGCCAGCGCGCGACAGGGTAGCGAGCTCGCCAACGAAGCGTCCCTCGCGCGGCTCGACACCCTGCGCGCCGTGACGGCGAAGCTCAGCGCGTTCGAGCAGCGCGGCGTGCCGCTTGGTCTCAGATGGGGTCTGTACAGCGGCTCCGCCGTGTACCGGCATGAACGGGGGTTCTACTTCGCGCGGTTCGACTCCTTGCTGCTCACCCCCGCCGTTGACCGGATTCTGGCGGAGTTGCGATCCCTGCCCGACCAGCCGACCGACACGAGCGACTACGCCGCGACCTACGCGCGGCTCAAGGTATACCTCGTGGTCACGAGCAACGCGAAAAAGAGCTCGGCCGAACTCCTTGTGCCTGAGCTGACGGCCGCGTGGGAATCGGGGCGTGATGCGGGAGACTTCCAGACGCAACTCGCATCGGCCCAGTTCCGCTTCTTTGCCCTTGAGTTGGCGCGGAGCAATCCGTTGCCGGCGTCGCCTGACCAGCCGGTGGTTGATCGTACCCGCGCATACCTCAACAAGTTCAAGGGCGGCCAGCAGATCTATCAGGTGATGCTGGCTGCGGCGGGAAAGGCATGGGGTGCCAAGCCATTCGATTTCGACGGGACGTTCCCCGGCGCGCCGGTCACGACCTCGTCCGTCATTCCGGGCGCGTTCACGCGCGCTGGCTGGGCCTTCATGCAGGACTCGGCGTTCAGGAACACCGACCAGTTCTTCAAGGGCGAAGAGTGGGTCACCGGCACCGCCGCGATGAGCGTCAAGGATCAGCGCGCAGTCATCTTCGAGATGCGGCGCATCTATCGTGACGAGTACATCAACCGATGGAGGACGCTCCTGAGCAAGACGCGCGTGGCGCCCTTCGGGTCGATCGCGGATGCGTCGCGCAAGTTGCAGCTGATCGGCAGCAACCCGTCGCCCCTGCTTCGATTGCTGAATGCGGTCGCGGTCAACACCGCCGTCGACTCGCAGGTGGCGGCGGTCTTCCAGCCGGTCACGGTCGTTTCCCCGGCGGACACCGCGAAACTGATCGGAGACAAGGCGCAGCCGTACATGCAGGCGCTGCAGTCGGCGGGCATGGCGCTGCAAAACGTGGCGAGCGCCCCTCCAGGCCAGACCGAGGGACCCGTCCAGGAGGCGAAGGGGCAGGCCGCGGCGGCGCAAACGGCGGCATCCAACATTCCGCTCGCGTTCTCCGGCAATCCGGCGGCTGCGGGCGTCGGCAGCGATGTGCGACGGCTGCTCGAGAGCCCCGTGGTCCAGCTGGGGCCGATGCTGGGCAACGTCGGCGTGCGCGACATCAACGGAGCCGGCGGCAACTTCTGCCAGAAAGAGGGACGCCTCTTCAGCAAGGTGCCCTTCGCCTTGGGGGGCGCCACTGCATCCGTGTCCGAGGTCAGCGAGGTCTTGCAGCGCAATGGGAGCGCGCTCTCGAACCTGTACAACACACAGCTGACCAAGTACCTGCTTCCGCAAGGCGCCGGCTATGCGGCCAACCCGGCGTCCGGCGTGCGCGTGAATCCGCGGTTCGTCGAGTTCATCAGCCGGGCCTCGCAGGTATCCAAGGCCCTGTACCCCGAGGGGCAGACCGGGCCACGTCTCACCTTCGGCTTCCGCCCACTGATGGCCGGTGCCGTGACGCAGGTCGCATTGACCGTGGACGGCTCGCGCAGGGTCTTCACCCGTACTCGCGCGAGCGAGCAGACCTTTGATTGGGTCGGCTTGCAGGCGCAGTCCGCCAAGCTAGAGATCACGATCGGCAACGCCACCGAGTCCGTCAGTTTCTCCGGGCCGTGGGCGCTCTGGCGGGTCTTCGCCGAAGCTCGCAGCTGGCGCGGTGTTGGCGGGCTGACCCAAGCCGAGCTTTCCGTACGACATGAAGGCACCGACGTGCCCTTGGCATTCGAAGTGAACGTGCCGTCGGCGCCCTCGATCTTCAACCCGGGTTGGCTGGCCGGGTTGGCCTGTGTCAGCACCATCGCCCTTCCATGAGGAGAATCCTCCGCGTGCGTCTACCCGTGAGCTTCGTTCCGACGTGCTTGCTGGCCCTCGGGGCCTGTCGCGGCGGTGCCGCTGCCCCACCCCCCGATCAGCCTCGGCCGGCGCCCGCCATTGTCATGCGCGCCGTCGATGATGGCGCGTTCCTGCTGGCCGACAACGCCAATATTTTCGCCGACACCGCTCGGCGGGTCATCCGCGATTCAGTCGAGTGGAAGAGCCTCTGGCGGCAAGCGGTAGGGCGGCAGCTCTCGCCACCACCGCGACCGGTGGTGGACTTCGGCGCTCAGGTGGTCATCTTTGCCGCGGCCGGCCGCATGAAGCTAGGCGACGCGATCCACATTGACAGCGTCGGCGCCCGGGACAACCTGACGGTGATCGTCATCAGGACGACGAAGGCCTGCCATGGCATGCCCTCAGACGCGTTTCCGTTCGAGATGGCGGTCCTGCCGCGAATTGTTGGGCGCGTGCAGTTCCGGGAGCATGTGTTGCAGGCGCCTACGTGCCCGTAGGGTGGGACGCTGGGACCTGCGCCCCGAAGCAGGGCCAGCGAGTCAGTGAGGTTGGGAGGTAAGGTTCACTCGTGCCCGTGGTCCTGTACGGAGTGTGGTGCAAACTTCGTTGGCGTTCGATTCCCCAAACCTTGGTGGGGGACGCGCCGGTTCGTAGTCCACCCGCCAGACTTCGCTTGGGTCTCGCGCGTCGGGCAGGTTGAGGAACCAGAGCTGGCTGCGGCACATGTTGTGGAACTTGTCGTGGAATCTCCACGTAGCCGTTGCCTGCTGGCTTGCCCCGTAGCGTGAACGCAATCTCGGAGCGGCGTGGGTAGTCTCAGGCGTCCAGTGCTGTCGAGATCATCTCGGGTCCGTTGTCGAGAATCTCGCGATGCGGCGCGCGGCGCGCGGGCGCTCGTCGAGGACGCGGCCAACCGTCGCACTCGGCAGCGCTTCGTCCACCTTCAACGCGAGGCACTTGCGCTTGCACTCGTCAACGACATTCAACGTCCTGATCGTCCGGCCCTCTACGAAGGCGTCGTTGCTGCTGTCGATCGTCCACTGCGTCCTCGGACCCGCGTGAACGGGCCGCGGCACGGGCGCCACGCTGACTTGCTCGCGCCGCTTCGCCTTCCGCAGTCGTAGACCCTCGGCGTGATAGACGCGGCTCGGACGTCTGCGACTGTCACGGCACTTCTCGCGCGCGAGCAGGACGCCCAGCCGCCGGTCGCCAAAGAGGGGGCGAGCCTGGGCGCGCAGCGCGGCGGCCAGCCGTGCAAGGCTCGCGCGTTGGGGCACATACTGCCGATGCGAGCTCGCCGAGCCGACCACGCGGCAGGCGCGACCCCGACCAACCCGGAAGGTGGTGGTGAGCTGGGCGACGCCGGCCCGGCGCGCCTTCGTCGTCACCAGCTGCGCCCCGCCACGTCTTTCAACCTCACATGGTCGAGGTTCAGCACGGGCACCAGCTGATTTGACCGCCGATTCTTGTCCTCGAGTTGATTCAATCGGCGGATCTCCGCCGTCTGCATTCCGAGGAACTTGGTGCGCCATCGGAAGCTGGTGGTCTCCGTGATGGCGTGCCGCCGGCAGACTTCGCGCACCGTCGTCGCGCCCCCCGGCTCATGCAAGACGCTGACGGCTTGCTCTGCAGCGCATCGCATCCGCTTGATGGAACCTCCCCCCGCCGCTGAGGAGAGGCCGATTCCAACCGGACCACCGGGACCCACCCTTGGGGCGCAGGTCCTGCGCTCCCGCTAACCACGTGCTCCCACTGACTACGCTATTCTCGCCGCAAGGTGGGAACTTCTCCGATGCGGGAAGCCGAGGCGTCATGCACAGGAACCTTTGGATACCCTCGCTGAGCGATGCATGGAGACGGCACCCACGCACGACTTCGTCGAGAGGCGGGCGTTCGCCTTCCCCTCATCATCTCAGCGCGAGGTTCGGCACAACTGCCGCGAACTTCTTCGCAGAAGGAGTCGACGGCGACTCTCTGAAGATCCTTTGGTGCCGAAGCACAACCTCACGGATCGATTGTGAAGGCCCGCGTGACTGACCGCGTGCCGTCAGAGAAGGTCAGGGTGTAGTTCCCCACCGAACCTGCGAAGGACAGGGCGGAGAAGGTTGCCTGCCCACTGCTGATGCTCGCCGATCCATTCGTAGGCACGAGGCCGGTCGCGGTGACCGTGATGCTACCCGTGTTCACGCTCGTGACCGTGTTGCCCCCAGCGTCAACGACACGTAGCACGGGCTGCGTAGCGAGGTCAACGCCAGACTGCGCACTCGCCGACGGCGGAGTGACAAATTGCAGGGCAGCGGCCACGCCAACGGTGAGGGTGAATCCGTTGGTGGTGCTGCGCGTGCCGTCACTGAATGTCAACGTGTAACCAGTCGCCGGCCCTGTGAAGCGGAGCCCGCTGAAGGTCGCCACGCCGTTGACGATGGTCGTCGTGCCGTTGGTTGCCGTCAGTCCGCTCGCCGTCACCGAAATGGAGCCGGTGTTGAGGCCGGTCAGCGTGTTGCCGCCCGCGTCCACCACCTTCACCACTGGCTGCGTCGCCAGGGCCACCGCATTGGCGGCGGTACCCGAAGGCGCCGTCACGAACTGCACCGCACTCGCCGAGCCCACCGTCAGGCTGAAGGCGTTGGTCGTGCTACGCGTGCCGTCGCTGAAGGTCAACGTGTAGTTGCCGATCGTGCCCGTGAACGACAGTCCGCTGAACGTCGCCACCCCGTTCACGATGTTCGCTGACCCATTGGCCACTGTCAGGCCGGGCGCCGTCACCGTCATGGACCCGGTGTTGAGGCCGGTCAGCGTGTTGCCGTTGGCGTCCACCACCTTCACCACTGGCTGCGTCGCCAGGGCCACCGCATTCGCCGCGGTCCCCGAAGGCGCCGTCACGAACTGGATCGCCGAGGCCGAGCCCGGCGTCAGCGTCATCGGGCTCGGGATGCTTCTCGTCCCGTCGGTGAAGGTCAGGGTGTAGCCACCCACGCTGCCCGTGAATGACAAGGAGCTGAACGTCGCTACGCCGTTGACGATGCTCGCGGACCCGCCCGTCGCGGCGAGTCCGGGCACCGCTACCGTGACCGAACCGGTGTTCACGCTCGTGACCGTGTTACCGCCGGCATCCACGACCTTCACGGTCGGCTGTGGGGAAACTGCAAGACCGGACTGCGCTGAAGCCGGCGGAGCGGTGCCGAACTGTAGTGCAGATGCCGAACCGGGGGTCAGCGTGAAAGAGCTGTTCACCGTACGCGTGCCGTCGGAGAAGATGAGCAGGCCATTCGTCGCCAAGCCGGTGAACGAAAGTCCGCTGAAAGTCGCCAAGCCATTCACGATGGTGGCGCTCGCGTTCGACCCCGTCCAGCCACTGATGTTGGCGATTGACATCGTGCCCGACGCAGTCGTGACCCTCACGCCGCCGGCATCAACCACCTCAACCTGCGGCTGCGGAGAGAGCGTCGCGCCGTACTGCGCCGAGATGGGGGGAGCCGTGACGAACCGAACCGCCACCGCCTGGCCCACGGTGATCGTGATGGGATTGGTGACGTTGCGCACGCCATCAGTGAAGATGAGCGTGTAACTGCCTGTAGACCCGGTGAACAAGAGCCCGCTGAACGTGGCCACGCCGCTGGCGATGCTGGCCGTTCCATTCGACGAGGTCAGTCCGCTCGCCGTAACCGTGATGGAGCCAGCGTTGAGGCCTGTCAGCGTGTTGCCGCCCGCGTCCACCACCTTCACGACCGGCTGCGTCGCCAGCGCGACGCCGTTGGCAGCACTGGCTGACGGAGGTGTGACGAACTGCAGGGCGGCGGCGGCCCCGACATTCAGAGTGAATGCGTTTGTGGTGCTTCGCGTGCCGTCGCTGAAGGTCAGCGTGAAGTTGCCGATGGTACCCGTGAACGAGAGCCCGCTGAAGGTCGCCACGCCATTTACGATGCTCGCCGTACCGTTGGTTGCCGTTAGACCGCTCGCGGTAGCCGTGATGGAGCCGGTGCTGAGGCCAGTTAACGTGTTGCCGCCGGCGTCGACGACCTTCACGACCGGCTGCGTCACCAGCGTCGCGGCATTTGCCGCGGCTGCCGACGGCGTGGCGACGAACTGAAGAGCGGTAGCGGCGCCAGGCGTGAGCGCGAACGCGCTGGTGGTGGTGTGCGTGCCATCGCTGAAGGTCAGCGTGTAGTTACCCACGGTGCCCGTGAACGAGAGCCCGCTGAAGGTCGCGACGCCGTTGACTAGCGGCGCCGTGCCACTTGCTGCCGTCAGCCCCGGCGCACTCACGGTGACGGTGCCCGTCGCACTAGTGACCGTGTTCCCACCGAGGTCGACCGCACGGACCACCGGTTGAGTTGCAAGCGTGATTCCGTACGCTGCTGACGTCGAGGGGGCGGTACCGAACGCCAGCGCGGCCACCTGTCCTCCGGTGCCAACCGAGAACGAGGACGTAAGTGCAGGGCGCGTACCGTCGGAAAAGCTCAGCGTGTAGCTGCCAATTGCTCCGGTGAATTTCAGACCGCTGAACGTTGCCACTCCGCTGGTGAAGGAGGCGGTGTTGCTGGTGGGCGTCAATCCCGTGGCCGTCACCGTTACGGTTACACTACTGTTGACCGACGTCACGGTGTTCCCACCCACATCCACGACCTTGACGACGGGTTGCTGAGCCAGTGCCACCCCGCTGGCGGCCGATGCCGACGGCGCCGTGGCGAACGCCAGGGCCACCGGCGCTCCAACAGTCAGGGTGAAGCCATTGGTCGCCGTGCTCAACGTGCGCGTGCCATCGCTGAAGTTCAGCGTGTACGTGGCGGCAGGCCCCGCGAACGACAGCCCGCTGAAGCTGGCCACACCGGCCGACATGTTCGCCGATCCGGTGGTCAGGTTCGGGGCAGACACTGTGATCTGGCCCGAGCTCAGTGTCGTGACGGTGTTTCCTCCGGCGTCAACGACCCTGACGGCAGGCTGCGTCGCCAACACCGCTCCATTTGCGGCTGACGCGGAAGGTGGCGTGACGAACTGTAGCGCCGCGGGCTGCCCCAGACCCAACGTCAGGCTGTTCGTGACGGTTCGAGTGCCGTCGCTGAAGGTCAACGTGTAGGTGCCGACCGTACCGGTGAACGAGAGACCCGCAAACGTGGCAACACCATTGACAAACGTGGCTGAGGCATTGGACCCGGAAATTCCCCCCGACGCGCTCGCAGTTACGGTTCCACTGAAGTTGGTGAGCGTGTTGCCAGCTCCATCAACGACCTTGACTACGGGCTGCTGCGTCAACGGTACGGCGTTGGCTGCGGTGGCCGAAGGCGGAGTCACGAACTGAATTGCCGCAGCGCTGCCGCCGTTGAGTGCGAGCGGTGCCTGAATCTGTGTGAGGACCTGCCCCACACCGAAGGTCGTGCTGAAGGTAAGCGTGTAACTCGAGCCCGCAATTCCGTTGAACGATAGGCCGCTGAAGGTCGCGACACCGTTCACGACGCTGGCGCTTCCATTCGTCGGCGTCAGCCCTGGGGCCGTAACGACGATCGGCGGAACACCGCCCGGAGTGGAGTTCACGCTCGCCACCGTGTTGTCCCCGGCGTCGACTACTCTCACGACCGGCTGCGTCGCGAGCGGCACCAGCACGTTGGCCGACCCAGATGGTGCCGTCGCGAACCGCAGCGCGACGGGCGATCCCACGGTCAACGATAGCGCGGTGGGAAGACCGGGGCGGGTCCCGTCGCTGAAGGTCAGCGTGTAGCTACCGACCGGACCGGTGAATGACAGCGCGTTGAACGTCGCCACGCCCTTCACGAAGAGTGCCGTATTGTTGCTACCGGTCAGCCCCGGCGAAGTCACGGAGAGCGTGCTCCCGTTCACCGTGGTGTCCGTGTTTCCGCCCACGTCGACAGCGCGCAGAGCGGGCTGCGTCGCTAGGGCAACGGCGTTGGCCACCGTTGCGGAGGGCGCAGTAGCGAATTGCAGGGATGTCGCCACTCCGGTGCGAAGCGTGAAGGCATTCGAGGTGCGGGGAGCCGCCGGAGTGGAGGAAAAAGTCAATGCGTACTGGCCCGCCAATCCGCTAAGCCTCAGTCCCGCGAAGGTCGCAACGCCCTGGGCGTTCGTCGATTGTGTCCCGCCTGCCAGGACGGTCGCGCCGCTTGCAACCACCGTCACGGTCGCTGACCCCACCGGGTTGCCACCGATGTCTCGAACGGTGACCGTGGGGGCCGGACTGATGGCCACATCGTTGTCCACGTTCGATGGCTGGGTACCGATGGTCACCGAGAACGGCACTCCGCTCGGAGCCAGCGCCACTGTCTGCGAGTCGGCGGCGAGGGCCGAGGCCTGATCGCGAAAAGTCAATGTCACCGGACCCGTTGGTCCGGTCATCGCCATGCCACCGAAGCTGGCCTTGCCGGTTACCGTATCCGTCGTCGCCGTGTTTCCAGCACTCACGGAACCAACCGAGGATGTCACCGTGACGACCAAGCCCGGCCTCACGCTCACATCATTACCACCGGCATCCTGAAGCTGCACGACGGGCACCGTGTCCAGCGCCACGCCGTTGACGATTCCCTGCTTGGCGAGGGTACTGAGTTTCAGCCTCCGCGGTGCTCCCGTGCCCAAGGCCACGGCGTCCGTGACGCTACGAACGTTGTCGCTGAACTGAAGCGTGTACGCTCCCGGCTTACCATTCAGCTGCAGCGCCGAGAACGTCGCGACACCGTTGACGATAGGGCGACTGCCGTTGAGTAGCTGCGGGACGCTTCCTGCGGGTAACGCCGTGATTGTGACGCTCATCGTACCCGCTGCCGTGGTGTCGGTGTTCCCAAACTGGTCCACGACCTTCACGACTGGCTGCACCACGAAATTGGCACCGTTTTGAACGGAGGCCGATGGCCTCGTCGCCAGCGCGAGCGCGACAGCCGGCCCAGGCTTCGCAGTGGCTGTGAAAACCACCGCGTCCGTGGAGGTTCTCGAGGCCCTGAGGAGGTTCACTCCGACGCCCGTACCCATTTTCCACGTCGCCGTCGCCTTCCCGTCTGCGCCAGTGAGGACGACCGCTTGAGCACTGGCCGAAGACCCAACGGAACCACCACCTTGGATCACGTCAAAGGTGATCGGCACGCCACTGGCTGCTCCGCCGCTCGAGTTCTTGATCGTGACGCTCGCCAGCACGGTCGATCCAGCGACGGGCGCGGCAGGCCCCGTCCCCCACGACTGGGTGACGTTGCTTGCGCTACCGAGGCTGTCGACCGCCGACGCAGGAAACGTCGGAAACTCTCCACACGAGAGCCCCGCAAACAAGACCACTAATCCGAGAGCGGCTCGCCGAAGAGTCACAGCGTCCCCACGCACTTGCGCGTCCGAGTTTTTGGAAATCGCATCCTGCCCGCATCGTCGCGGACGGCGCACGACCTGTCAGGCGATAAGGAACCAGCGACCGGCTCGAGGCGCAAGCCCCCCCGGCCATGCTTGAGCGCGACCGTGACACTCACAAGCGCTCCGGGAAGTGGCAGGCGACCGAATGGTCCCGTCCAACCGAGACGAGTGGAGGCTGGACCCTCTGGCACCGGCTTGCGCCACCAGCGACGGCCGACACACGACACGCCCGGGCGAATGTGCATCCCCCCCCTTTGCTCGTTGTCGTGCCGTCCTCATCCGCGGCTCCCGCGAGGCCTTCGGGCGCCCCGGCTCCATCCAACGCTGCGGCCTGCAGTTCGACACTGTACGGATGTCGAAACTGGTCGCCCGTCCACCTGCGATCCCGCCGAATCGTGAGCACCTCCACCAACTGTCCGCCGCGCATGACGAGCACGCGGTCGCACACCTGATTCACACGCTCCAGATCGTGCGAAACCAGCACCAAGGCGAAGCCGCGCTCCTCCTGTTCCCGCTTGAACAGGCTCAGCACCTGCTCCTGCAACACCACATCAAGCCCGCTCAGCGGCTCGTCCGCTACGATGACGGCGGGATCGGTCAGCAGCGCCCGCGCGACGCCGATTCGTCGCTTCTCGCCCCCGCTCAACTCGTCCGGATACTTCGCGGCGAATCGCGGATCCAGGCCCATCCGCTCCAGATGTGAGGCAACTCGCTCAGCCGCCCCTTCCTTCGCGGCGTACAAGCGGAGCGCTCGTTCCAACGCCTCGCCCACGGTATACCCGGGGTTCAGCACGGCGTCCGGATCCTGAAACACCATCCGGACCACTGGTCGCAACTCTCGGCGCATCTCCTCGGCCGAGAAGCGCGCCACGTCGCGCCCCTTGAGCCGGACGGTGCCGCGCGTGGGCGCGACGAGTCCCACGAGCATTCGCGCGATCGTCGTCTTGCCCGATCCGCTCTCCCCCACGATGCCGAGCACCTCGCCAGGGCGCACGTCGAAGGACACATCCGATACGGCCACGACGGGTGCGGGCCGAGCACGACGCCACCCACCCCGACGCGGCACCTCGAATTCGCGCCAGATCGACTCCACGGCGAGCACCGGCACTCCGCTGGACATCAGTCCGGAACCCCCCAGCAGGCGATCGAGTGCTGAGGGCCTACCCGTCGCTCGGTGGGCGCCTCGCCGCGGCAGCGCGCTTGCGACGGCGCCGCCAACCGGGGCCGGAGTTCGCAGCGGACATGATAGGGACATCCCGCCTCCCGATCCGCGGACACGACCGACACGGTCGGGCTGCCATGTATCGGCAGGGCGGCGGCTCGACGACGCTGGCCCTCGCGAAGCGCCGCGCTGTAGGGATGTCGCGGCACCTCGCCGTCGCCCAGCAGCACCTCGACGGGCGCTCGCTCCACGACGCGCCCCCCGAAGAAGACCACCACATGTCCCACCACGCGCCGGATCACCGCGAGATCATGCGAGATCAGCACCATGGACATGGGCGAGGCCTCGTGCATCCGAACCAGCGTCTCGAGCACGGCGGCCTGGTTGAGGGCGTCGAGGGCGGTGGTCGGCTCATCGGCCACGAGGAGCTTTGGACGCAAGGCCACGGTCATGGCCAACATCACGCGCTGCGCCTCGCCTCCGCTCAATTGCCCAGGAAAGGCCGCCAGAATCCGTTCGGGCTGCCGAAAACCATACTCACTCAGCAACGCGCGGACGCTCGCCGGGGTATCGGCGCCCGCGCCGTGTCGTCGCACGACCTCGGTCAGGTGGCGCCCGACGGTCCAGTACGGAACCAGGGAGCGACGAGGGTCCTGGAAGAGCATGGCCACGTCGCTGCCGAGCGCCGGCGCGAGGGCGAGCCGTCTCTCGGCCGCCCAACGGGAATGACCGCGTCCGAATACCGGCGTCTGGCCGTCACCGCCCGTCGACCACGTCACGTGCGAGTCGAGCCCATCAAGCAGTTCGCGTCCGCGAAGGTTGGCGCGCCCCCCCACCACCCCCGGCCAGCCGTGCGTGAGACCCAGCACGGAGAAGAAGGTCTGTGACTTGCCGCTCCCGGACTCGCCGACCACGCCGAGTGCCTGTCCGTCCGGCACCGTCAGCGAGACGCCCTCGACAGCACGGACCATGCCGCCCGGGGTCTGGAACCAGCAGCGGAGCGCGTCGATCGTGAGAATCGGCACCGGCCGGGCACCGGTCATCGCCGACGCTCCCAGGATGCGACCACACATCGCTCCATCAGCGAGAAACCGCTGATGACAAGCAGCAACGTAACGATCGCGACAACGGCGATCACCTGCGTGCCGGCAGGCCCATCAAGGATCGCCTTGCGCCCGTCCAGCAGCAGCTTGCCAAGGCCGACTTCGTTGTTGGCGTCCACCAGTCCCACATAGGCAAGCGTGACCTCGGCGAGGATCGCGAACACGAACGCCTGCGTGACGCGAGCCAAGATCAGCGTGCGGGCGTTGTACCAGATGATCTCGTTCCACAGGATCACCCGGTCAGGCTGTCCCAGCTCTCGCGCCGCCTCCACGAAGTCGCGCTCGCAGAAACGCTCGACGCGCTCCCGAATCGCGTTGGCCGTTTCTGGCAGCAGCAGCAGACCCACCACGATCATCGCCACGAACGTGCTGAAGCCGGAGATCACGGCGCCGATGAACAGGAGCAGCGTGCCTGGTACGGACTGGAGGAGCAGCGTGAGGACACGGAGTCCGGCTCTCAGGGGGCCGGGGTAGAAACCGGCGAAGGCGCCCAGCAGCACGCCACCGCCCACGCCAACGAGCACCGCGAGCAGTCCGGGCAGCAGCAGCGCGCGTCCGGTGAGCAGGGTGCGTCGCACCAGGTCGAGTCCGCGCTCATCCGCACCCAGCCACATCGTGCGATCGTCAACGAACAGGGTGAACGTCTGTCTGGCCAGCTGACCCGACTCGAGCCGTCCTTCCAGCATCACCTCGAACTTGCCCGACTCACCCGGAGTTCCGCCGAGGCGCCCCGTGGCGGTGTCAATCTCGAGGCCCCGCGGGGCACCTCGCATCTCGAACCCTCGCACAGGGCGCAGGAAACGGGGCACGTAGACGTACGGGACGCCAACCCGAGCCGCGGCAAGCGGTGTCGAACGGAAGACGCGACCTTCAACGGGTGCTGCGTCGAGTGAAAACTCCGGCGCCACTACCGTGTCACGCGCCGCATCCGGCCAGAAGAGCCGCTGAAGCCATCCCAGCTGTGGCGGTGCATACTTGAAGTCGTCGTGGCCTCGCTCCTCAGGCACCAGCAGCGCCACCACGTTGAACGTCACCATCAACGCGAGCAGGGCACCCGCCATGAGGAGCGGTGCCCGCCGGGGTCCGCCTTTCCCGGAAGCATCCGCGCTAGCCACGTCTTCGCGACGCGCCTCGGCGTGCGATGGGTGCGTCACGTCCGCGTCCGCGGATCGGCGGCGAAGACCGCGAGCTGCTGAGCCACACGAAAGCTCAGCGTGATCGCCACTAGCGGGATCGCGCAGGCGAGGATCATGAGCGGTTCTCGAGGGTTCGCGTCGAGCGCGCGCACAACGGTGAGGCCCAGCCCGCGGACGTCGAACACCTGCTCCGCCACGATTGCGCCCCCGATCAGGAACAGGGCACGAGAGGCGACGGCTTCAGCCACCGCTGGCACGAGCCCTTGAAACAAGTGCCGTCGCGTTCCGAATCCCGCGGCTTGCACCGTTCGCATGTAGGGTTCCGCTAGGATTTCACGCGTGCGCAGCTCGACCCGTCCGATCAGGTCGGCAAGCACGCGGTCACCGAGCGTCAGGGTGACAATGGCGCCGATCAGCGCCAAGGTCGGATGGTCATCCCCCTTGAGGAACAGGCTGAACGCCCGCGCACACAGCAGGAGAGTGAAGGTGCTCCAGACGAGAACCGGTATGGACGACAGGCTTTCGACGAGGCGCCGGACTCTGGCCACGGACGGCAATTCCGGTCGGCGGCCGCACCAGATGCCAATCGGCACGGCAACGAGCAACAGCAGCAGCGTCGTGGTGGCCACAATCGTGAGGCTCGTGACCGACGCGTCGCGCGCGACCGCCACCACCCATTCCTTCTCCCTTGTGGAGCGGCCGAATTGCCCAGTGATGGCCACCGCGAGGAGGTGCCCGGTCCGCTGGATCCATGTGGCATCGGCCAACGGTCCATCAGCCTGCAGCAAGCCGAGCAGCGCCGCGACGGTGACGATGGCGCCGACGCCGACCGCACCGACCTCAAGCAGCAATGCACGCATAGTCGCCAGCCAGGCTGTTCGAGGCTCCAGGAGGCTGCCGGCGGTGCGTCATTTCTTGAGATACCACTTGTTCGCGTACGTGAAGAAGTAGAAGACATCCACCTGCGGAAGCACGTACTTGTTCTGCACTGCGAAGTTGGACGTCTCGGAAAACAGGAAGGTCGCCGGCGCCTTTTCCGCGAGGCGCCGCTGCAATTGCTTCATCATGCTGAGCCGGAGTCCGCTGTCGTCCGCGTCGTCGTAGGCTTTAAGCAGGCGATCAGTCTCGGGATCGTTGAAGTTCATGTAGTTGTAGCCGCCCGGAACGGCATTGCTGGACTTGAAGAACGCCGAAAGGTCGTAGGACGGGTTGTATTCCCACCGCGTGTAGACCAGGTCCCAATCGTCGCTCCCGAAGACCGTGGACTCGAACTCTTTTCCCTTGAGCGGCTTGTCGATCACCACCAGTCCCACGTCCTCGAGGGCCTCCTTGATGGACTTGACCACGTTCTGCGTTCGAGTATCCGTACCGCTCTCGCCGCCCGTCAGGTACACGAGGCGGAGCTTCTTCCCGGCGGCGCCGGTCGCGACGAGGTCCCGGCGCGCTTGCTGCGCGTCGAATGGCAAAGGTTTCAAGGAAGGATCGTACCCGGGACCTGTGGGTGTCACGGGACTGGCGAGGACCTCACCCTGTCCGCCGAACCAGTTCTTCAGCAACTTGGTCCGGTCGAGAGCGAGTGTGATCGCCTTCCGCGCTCGCTCGTCAGTCAGGACCGAACCCGCCTTCTGACGCATCGCGAGCACCCACACCTTGTACGACGGCAACGCCTTGATGACCGCGCTTCCGCTGTTTTCGATTTTCGGGAGCTGATCCGGCGGCACCTCGACTACGAGGTTGACATTGCCGCCGCTGACCAGCAGCGCCTCGACCTTTGCCTGCTGATCCGCGAACTCGCTGCCGCGCACGCGATCCAGATGCGGACGGTCGCCCCAGTATCCATCGAACGCGACCAGTGTGGCCATGCCCTTGTAAAAGCGCTCGAACTTCCAAGGACCGGTGCCGAGCGGCTCCTGATTGAGATCCTTGTCCGGTGAAATGGGATCTAGCGTCTTGGGATTGAAGCGATGCGCCGGTACTATGAAATCGAGCAGCTGCACGCGCGGCTCGGGCTCCGATCGCTTGAACTCGAAAATGATCTCCGAGACATCCTGACCCTGCCGAACGTCCACAAGCTTCTCGGCGGTCGCGTCGCGCAGCTGCTTGTTGGCCGCCATGCGTTGGATGTACGCGTACGTGAACAACACGTCTTGCGCCGTGAAGGGCATGCCGTCGTGCCAGCTGACACCTCTGCGCAGCGTGACGGCGAACGCACTGCGACCCCCCTTCTTGGCCGCAACCTTCTTGATTGCCTCGGCGAGGATCGGTTCCCATTCCTCGGACTGGAAGTTATATCGGAACAGTGGCTCGTAGATCATCGTGAGGACGCGATCGGTCGGACCAGAGTTCGAAAGGTTCCAGTACGGATTGGTGTAGGCAAAGCCGGGACCCTCGGCATAGCCAAGTTCGCCGCCTTTCACTGAGCGGGTGCTCTGGGCGTCGCTCGTCGTCGCTGCCAGCGCGGCAAGTAGCGCACCGAAACCGGCGAGGGCGATTCGGCGGCACGCGCAACGGGACGGCGCGGGGGACCCGGCGTCGTGGGAGAATCTTGGATGAGTGGTCACGGACCGGTGCGGACGCGAGGGTCGAGGTTGGCGGGTGCCGAAATCTCCTGCATCATCCCGAGCAGCGGACGAAGCACGGCGTAGTCGTCGGCTATGGCGGCCACGTCGCCTCGCGCCAGCCCGTAGTAGTTGTATTCCTTGGCGGCGCGTGCATACTCGTAGCGAGCGCGAGAGGCGAGAACCAGCAGGTCCGGCCGCACCCGATCGAGATTGGTGCCGAGCGAGGGCGGGCGAACTGCATCGAGTACCTCCGTCGCTTCCTTTGTCAGCCCGCGCCGGAGGAGCGCGCGTGCCAGATAGACGCCGCCCTGCCGCTCATCGCGCAGCCGCGGCTCGATGCCCTTCCGCCGCTCCTCGGCGACGTACGCTGCAAAGCCGGACGCATCAGCGCCGGCCGAGATGCGCGAATCCCACGCAACCGCCGCGTGCGCCCCGCTGGCCCCTTGCCACTGTGCCTCGGCGCCGGCCAAGTCGCCGTTCCGGAACAGGACTTCCCCGAGGAACGGCGCCGCGTCGGCCGCGCCTGCCCCTCCGGCCGACACGGCCGCGCGGAGCACCGCCTCGCCCTCCTTAGCGCGACCAGAGCGCAGCAGGGCGAGCCCTCGCTGTGCCTCGGCTCCTCTCACGTTCTCCAGGACGTGCGCGGCCAGCGCGTAGTCCGCGGCGGCAAGCAGGAACAGCACGACCGGATCGACGAACTCGACGGTGAAGGTACCGCCCTTCGACCGGAGAGATTCCCGATCGTCAACGGGCAACTGGAGCAGAAGCTCTGTGCTCAGCACAACCGTGGTCTGCACGTCCCCTGCCAACACAGCGTTGAACAGTGCACACGCCGACTCGTCTGTCGCACATCGGGCCGGCTTCACGGGCCGGCCAGCGCGCCAGTCGGTCAGCGCCTGCTGCCAGCTGGCCCCGCGACCCTCGCTCACGGTCGCTCGCCATGCAGCGGCCTGTAGTCGCACGCGTTCGGGTGCCGAGGCGGTCACGCGCGAATAGGCCGCGGCGGCCTCTCGCGCTTGTCCTAACTCCTGCAGCGCCCGCGCCTGCATGTACGGGCCCACCAGCAACGCCGCTCCCCCCGCGCGCGTGACCGAGTCGCGTAGCAGCGCGTAGTCACGAACGATCAGGCGATGAAACTCGTAGAGGTCGAGGAGGAACTGTCCGCGCAGCAACAGGTTCCGCCCGAGTGTGGCCACTTGAGAGGGTTGTGCCCGGCCGAGCGATCCGATGCCGCCGATTGCTTTCAGCGAGGCGTTGATGACTGCCGAGTGATCATTTGCGGTGCCCTGCGCCACGACGGAGCAGGGGGCAGCCAACATGAAGGTCAAAAAAAGCACGCGCCTCACCTTCGCTCCCGTGCTGGATGTTCGCGCCTTCGGACTGCGGGTGCTCACCGGCGAGGTCCGCCGAATGGAATGCTCAGTTGGACGCGGCTCGCGAAGGTAGTCACCCTGCCAGTCCCGAGAATTCCCTCCGGAAGCACACGTATCGAGACTCGGGCTGGGCCCGCTTCTTCCTCGACGTTGCCCGCGCGCCAGATACCATAGATCCAAGCACCGGCGGTGATCCCGAGGCCAACGAGCGCAACGGTCTTGCCGGACGAAAACTTTGACTCCTGAGTCGCGAAATCCGCCGCGTTCTGAGGCGAGACCTGTAGCAGCTGCTTCGCGATGATGGCGTTGCCTTCGCTGCGAGAGGACGACATGCTGCCAAAGCCGACCACGCCGGCTGCGATGCCAGCGACTGCCAATCCCATGACGGCGCCGCCCGTACCGTTCTGCCCATTGGCGAACTGGCCGAGTCCCGGAAACGCGATCGCGCGGACCACTGCATTGCTGCTGCGATCCTCAGCGAACTCACGCAGCCACGGGGCAGCTTCGTCCTTTGACTGTACCTTCTCCCCACCGCCTTCGACGGACACGAATACGTATCGCATCACCTTGGCCGTGCGGATCTCGCTCGCGCTCACAAACTTGTTGTTGACCGTGTTCCAAGTCGGAGTGTTGGTCAGCATCCGTTCAGATTGAGCACGCGCCAACCCGTCGAGCCAGCGTGAGAGGCTCACCGCGATGATCGGGTTGTCGCGCTCGGCGTCGCGGCGTACATAGACGATCGCAGGCCTGGGCTCATTCTGATCGTTCACGCTTGTCCAGACCGGCCCACGCGCCTCATTCGGAATGACATCCTCAGCGATCCAAGCCGATCGCCCTTCTTTCACTTCGCCCCGCATCACTTTGCGCGTGTTGGGGTTGAGCTGGATCTCCACGACCCCGATCTGGATCGTACGGGACCCTCCGGCGGCAAATCCGCTTGCATCGGAGTAGAAGGCGACGTATTTGCCGTCGGGCGACCAGGCAGGACGATACTCGTTGCTGTTGGCCATCCCCTCCGTGACGATTCTCGGAGGCGCCGTTGAGCGCCCCACCTTCTGGTCGACGGGAAGCACCTCAATGGCCCGGTTGCGAACCCCCCGCGTCACCGTTTCGACATCATACGCAATGTGATCGCCAACAGGTGACCATTGGGGAAAGCCGGCCGGACGGGTTGACTCCTTCTGACGAACAATCGTGATCGCCTGCGCGTTGCCGCTCAGGATGGCGTCCGACACGTTGCTCGCTATGTGGACCACCGCACTGTCCGAGACGAACACGAGATGCTTGCCATTCGGTGACCAGCGTGGGAAGCGCGCCTTACCAGGGAACGGCATCTGCAGAGGCTCCTTGGTGGAGAGCTTGCCGCTCCGATCGACATAGTTGAGCAAAAGGCGAGTCCCCTGCTGGTCGGCCGCCACGTACGCAAACCAGGTGCGACCGTCCTCGATGATGGGACGCCAAGCCAATTCGCCCTCGTAAGAGGACGTTTCCGATCCATCGAACAGGAAGCTGACAGCCTGCGTCTCTTTCGAAGCCGCCGTGGCAAGTGTGAATACCTCGCCGTTGCTGGCCCGGCGGAACTCGATGAACCGACGCGTCCCTTCAAGTCTCTCGTACGAGATGACACTACCACTGCCGGGGCTGGAGGACGGATTGAACACCCGACCCGCCTCTGGGCGCTGCGCCGCCACGGTCGACGCCGGAACTACGAGGCACGCCGCGACGAACAGTGCGAGCCGACAGGGTCTACGCTGCATGGGGTTCCGCCTCCTCAAATGAAGCTCTTCTCAGACACCGGCGTTGCTAGCTGTTGCCTTGCAGGCTCTTCAGCTTCGCTTCCGACTCTTCCGCGGCACGCTGAAGCTCAGCCTTCAGGTCGGGCGGAACCCCCTTTTGCAGAAGCACCCGCGCACCTATCAGGAACGTCTCGTACTGCGTGCTGGCCTGGTCACGCAGCATCTCCCACCCGCGCTTGTTCGGCTTCGCGTCATACTCATGTGAAAGACAGAGCGCCGCGCCGTAGTCGGCAAGTGCCTGAACCGATTGTTTGCGCTGGGACGCGACGTTGCCGAGGTAGCTGGTCAACTCGCGAAACGTCTTCTTTCCGGAGCTGAAGTCCTTCACCTGCAACTCGCACTGAATGGTGCCGAGTTGATAGCGAGGCCCCCACTGCGCGGGCCGATCCACAATCAACGCCTGCAGCGTCTCGATGGCCTTGTCATAGCTCTTCTTGTCGCGATAGCACTGCGCAAGCGACAGTCGGCCACTCAACCATCGTTCGCCAACCGAGCCGCTCAGGTCGGCAGGCCTGGGAATGCCAGAGTACACGTTGATGGCGGCCGTGCAGTCGCCGCGTTTGACGTGATCCTCCCCATCTGCAAGAGCCGTACCGACCTCCGCAGGCACGAGCGTGACCTCGAGCGTTTCCTGACCGGCTGCCTGTACGAACAGCGATTGCTTCGACCGGTTGGGTGTATAGCCCGCCTTCGACATCTCCCACACATACTCGCCGACAGGCAACTTGATGTTCTTCGGCGTTACGCCCTCATAGATTTGAGACGGGTTGGTCTTGAGCGTCAGTCGGTAGTTGGCGCCAGCCGGCGTCGAGTTGATCAAGATTGTTCGAGGCCCAGTCGGCTGTACCGGCAGACTCCCATCCGTCACGGGCGTCTGCGCCGTCGGAGGCGGAGGCGTGATGTCCTTGCCCTGACTCAACACCTTCGCTCGCTCCCGGCCTTCGCGGGCCTTGGAGTCGCTCTCCTTGCGCGCTTCGAGCACGCTCTCCTTGAGCGCAGCCGCCTTGGCCGTGCTCACTTTGCGCGCGTTGTTCAAGCTGTCCCTCATCGCCGCGGCCCTAGCTGCGCGAGCCTCTTTCGCGGCCCTCAGGCTATCCCGGTGTTCTGCGGTTTCAACGTTGCCGCGGGGCACCCTGACACTGCGCTCTTTGACCCTGGCAAGACTGTCAAGGCGCGCGACTTCATTGGCGCTGCTGTCGCGCGCCAGACTGTCCCGTCGCGCCTTGGCCGCGGTGATACTGTCGATCTTTTTCCCCGAATCGCGTCCGGACACAACAAGTGGGGGCACAACGATGCAAGTGTCGCAGCCGGCCACACCGCCTGCTGCGCTGGTCTTATCAGGACCTTTGGGAACGGGACGATCATCTCCGCCAGCGCATCCTGCCAGCGCGGCGATCAGCACTACGATTGCCGACAGCGCACGGGTCCACCGGAGAGCGGCCAGAGCGTGGGTTCGAGCTTTTGCGATTCTCACGGTGAAGACCTGACGCCTCCGGGTCGCTTCTCGAGCTTGCTCGACGTATCCGCTTCCCATGCCACGTTCCACGTCGCGTTCGCATCACCCCCGACGACAATCGGAACCTTGATGCGCTTGCCGACCTCTGCCGGCACCTGCGACAACGAGTCCTTCTTGCCGCTCACGTCAACCAGCACCTTGTAGCGGCCGGTCGCGAGTCCGGTCGAGATTTCCCAGTAGCCAACCGAGTCGGTAGTCGCTTCGTCGCTGAACGGATCGGTCCACACCCGAGCACCCGACACGAGCACGGTGTCACCACCCGACTGCTTGCGCTTCACCTGTCCCCATAGCACGCCAGAAGCACCGCCCGTCGGCGGCGCCATCGACTCCGAGGACCGCGCCGCTCCGCCCGCTCCGCTTGCACAGGCCGAAACGCCAATACTGAAGACGAGCAGCATCCGCCCAATCGGTTGCTTCAGCCCGGCCCGAGCGCCTATCTCTGGCCGCCGATCCTGCGCTTGAACAGAACTGCTTTGCGCTTGCATGACGCTGCCTCCTGTAAGGCCACCGCCGAAACCGGCTCCCACGGACGACTTCCCCGCCGACACGCTTCGCCAGGGAAGGCACTTGGCAGAATCTGACGTAGAGCGGGCTCCACGCGCAAGCTGGGCCATTTGCCCTATACAACCGCGCCGCCTATTTCTCGCGCAGCTCGACGAACCCCACGCGCTCGAAAACGAACTTCGATCCGGTAATTGCGGCAAGACCCGTAGTGCCGGTCGGTCGGCACTCGAGGCTCAACTTGCGGCTCTGGTTTCCATTGACGAAGAGCCGGGCCTCCGTCTCGGTCACGATCAGGTCCAGCCTCGCCGCAGTTCCCCGCAACGCGGCAACCGGGGTGGGAGGTATCGGATGTCGCCACTCCCTGCCGTCAAGCCGATCGAGCCGGACGTCCCCCGGGGAGAGCGTCACGAACAGGTAGTTGTTCCGGATACGACCGTCGGACGCTGATCGGCACTCTATGAACAGACCGAACAGGCGTTCGGGTTCGTCGTCCAGTACGGTGATCTCGAAATGAGAAGCGAAGGCGCCGTCGGCCACGCGCCAGAACGAAAGCACGGGTGAAACGCGCACGGATTGTGCTGTCGCGATGATCTGACCGCCGGACGTCATCTCCCAGCCCGGGGCCAGTACATCACCAGCTGCAGGAATGAAGCCGCGCCCAGTCAGCCGCAGGCCGACCTTCGTGACGTCGTTCACTGCAGCGGAACTCAGGAGGCGCACCGCGGCGTGCTGTCGCGCTAGCGTCCACGTCAGCGCTGCTCCTGCCAGCAGCAGCAGCCCCACAC
>JANXLV010000204.1 GCA_025355005.1 Myxococcales bacterium
TCCCTTTAGGGGAGGCGTGGCGTGCGGCGTGTTGCCGGGGGTGAGAACTCGCCGCAACAGAAAGAGGAGAGAGTCGAATGAGCACGAAGAACCAAAAGCGGGTCCGGTATCTGGAGGAGGAGGACGACGCGCCGACGCGCCGACTACGCCCCGACCTGGAGGCGAAGATCATCGAGATGGTCCGCGTGTTGGCGGCGGACCTGATGGCCGAGCTGGAGCAGGTAGCAGCGGCGGGTAGGCGCATGGGAAGGGAGCGGCATAGACGATGACGACGAAGAAGACCAAGTCACCGGTGGCGAGCGCGGAGGATGCGCCTCGCGTCCGCGTGAAGCTGGGACGGCCTACCGTGCTCACCGAAGAATTGGCAGAGCAGCTGCTCACCATGGCGGCGACCGGGGTAGGGCAACGTGTGGCCGCCCGTGCGGTGGGCGTATCGCCGTCCACGCTCAGCAACTGGCTTGCACGCGGCAAGGCCAGCAAGCCTGGCGACGAATCGATGGTGGAATTTGTGGAGCGTTGGAAGGATGCCACGGCGCGGGGCGAAGCTGACCTGGTGCAGTACATCCGTGATGCCGCGTCGCGGACGTGGCAGGCGGCTACGTGGCTGCTCGAACGGCGCTACCCGAAGCGATGGGGGAAGCCAAAGGACGCGGCCGAAGATGACCTGGCAAAGCTCTCCGATGAGGAGATAGAGCGTCGCATCAAGGAACTGCGCGCGGCCGATCCCGATCCTCGGCTGGCGCGGCTCGCGGAGCTCGAGGCGGCGGAAGCGGAGCGACAGCAGCAACAGCAGGAGGGCAGGCAGTGACTCAGCACCTACTCAGCGGTCGATGGCAAGAGATCGAAGAATCGACGAACACGCTCCGCGTGATCGGGGCGTGTCAGTCGCTGCATGCGGACGATGGCCAGCTCACGATCACGACCACCCTGCGTGTCGCGCTCGATTCGATAGAGGAGGGCGAAGGCGGCTTGATCGCACGTGCCGTGAAGAGCGCGCTTGGGACGCTGGAAGAGGCTTGGGATCTGTCCGAAGAGGCAGTCACCGAAGCCCAGACCGAACGTGACGCCGCACGCGCGGAGCTGGCGAGCCTCAGAGCGCAAATCGTCGCGCTCTGCACCGTCGCGACACCGGCGAATGACAGCCAAGCGGGAGAGAAGGCCGCGTGAGCGACGCGACGTCAGCGTCCACGCTCGACAGACGGATCGCGTCGCTCCACCGTGAGCTAGCGGCCCTTCACGAGCGCCGGGCGCGCACGCTGGACACCGTGAGCCACGATGCACGCGTGGGCGCTGATGTGCTCGTCTCTCGAGGTCTGGCGAAGTCCCGCAAGGCCGTGCGTGAGCGATGCGCAGCGGGCCGCGTGGAAGGCGCGGTCAAGGTCGGTCACGCGTGGACGTGCACTATCGATGCGTGGATCGCATCCGGAACGGCTCCGCGTCGAAGGTCGAACGCAGAGACGATGCCAACGGACGATGAGGCGCTAGCTGACTCGTTCCTCATGGCATCGGGCTTGCGTCTGACAGACGGCGCACGGTCTAGCGATGGTTTCGCAGGCGCTGCAGGCGAAACGCACTGACTTCTCCAACGATTCTCACGACAGCAACGGGTAGTCCACCCGTTCGCTGGCAGCGTAAGGTGCGGACGCTTGCGCACTGCGAAGACAGTGCTAGGACGAAGCGATGCCCGGCAATCCAACGGACAGCCCTTGGTATTCCACGCCATCGGCGGCACGGAAGCGTAAGCCGGTGGTGCTCACGCTCTCCGACGAGGCGAGAGAGCGGCTAGCCAAGCTCGCTGCAGCGCAGGACACGTCAATGTCCGCACTGGTGGAGCATTTGATCCTGGGCGCGAAGAAGACGCGGAAGAAACGCTAGAAAACGAAGATGCCCACGCGCCGCGCAAACGGCCGTGGGCTGGTCCGACCTGATTCAGAGGCACGAACATGACAAACGTAGCACCCAAGAAGAGAGGCGGCAGGCCTCCGACTGGCTCTGTCGCCTGGAGCGAAGTGGACGGCTGCTGGACCGTGCGCGTCACGGTGGGGGGCAAACGCTCCAAGCCCATCGCGATGCCAGGCATTCCGAGAGAGGACCGTGATCGTGCGGTCTACATGGCTCGCGTCACGAGCCGACGCTACCGCGACGCTGGCGCGGTGGCCGAAGAGTCGCGCGAGACGGTGAACGAGTATGCGGCGCGGTGGCTCGAAGCGCGCGAAGGGCGCATCGCCTCTGTCCGCGACAACAAGGGCCATCTCAATCTGCACGTGCTTCCGACCATCGGCACGCTGGAGATGTGCAAGGTCAAGCGCGACGACATCGAACGCGTGGTGAGCGCCCTTGATGCGAAGGTGCGCGCTCACGAGATCGGCGCGAAGACTGCCGGCAACGCATGGGGCACGCTCTCCAAGATGTTCGACGATGCCACGAACGCGAAGCCGGCCGAACGTCTGCGCTGTCTCCAGAGTGACCCGACGACGAACGTACGCGGCCCCGATGACAACGACGCGGACAAGCTCCTGCAGTTCCTCTACCCGAGTGAGTTTCTCGCGTTCGTCACGTGCGGTGACGTGCCGCTCACCTGGCGTCGGAACGTGGCAGTCGCGGTCTACCTCTGTCTGCGTGATGGGGAACAACGCGCGCTGAAGTGGACGAACGTCGACCTGGAGCACGGCGTGATCACCGTGTCGGAGCGCTTCGACAGACGCATCAACGAAGATCGCGACGGCACCAAGGGCGGCTCCGCTCGCCAGATCCCGATCCACGCGAACCTCTTGCCGCTACTCGAGGCGATGCACGAAGAGAGCGGCGGCGAGAGCTACGTCTGCGACATGCCCAGCCTGCGTGACATGGCTCGCGGTCTCCGGCGCTGGCTTCACAACGCAGGCGTCGAACGCGAGGCGCTCCACTACGGCACGACCGTGAGCAAGGCTCTGCGGTGGCACGACTGCAGAGCAACGGGCCTCACGTGGCTCGCCGTCGAAGGTCAGAGCCCAAGCGCGATCCGCGACATCGCGGGACACACGCAGACCGCAATGACCGACCGCTACGTGCGCTCCGCGGCAATGCTCCGCGGTGGGCGTTTCGGCCTGCCCTTCCCCACCCTGCCGGAGTCCCTTTTGGAGGCGCCGGAGGTTTCGGTGGAGAAACGGCAAAACCCCCCGGTTTTGGCGGAGGGTTTTGCAGAATCGTCGAGAATTTCCGATGATTGTTGGCGGGGCGGACGGGGCTCGAACCC
>JANXLV010000364.1 GCA_025355005.1 Myxococcales bacterium
CCCGCGCGCTGGCCGTACGTGATACCGCGGTTGACGCGGGCTTTCGCCCTCTGCTCGGCTGGCGCGTCCGGCATGTCGATCACCGCCGTGTAGTCGGCGATCGCCCGCTCGACATCCCCGGCACCCGCGCGCTGGCCGTACCTGACACCGCGGTTGATGCGGGCCTGCGCCCTCTCCGCGGCTGGCACAGCCGGCATGTCGATCACCGCCGTCTCGTCGGCGATCACCCGCTCGACATCCCCCGCGCCTGCGCGTTCGCCGTACGCGACCGCGCGGTTGTGGCGGGCCTGCGCCCTCAGCTCGGCGGGCGCGTCCGGCATGGCGATCATCGCCGTGTAAGCGGTGATCGCTCGGTCGTAAATCTTGTTTCCGCCAAGCGCATATCCGCGCCAAAAAGCGCCCACCCTCGAGCCCGGCCAGCGAGCGGCCAGAACGTCCGCCGCCTCACATGCGCCCGCCCGGTCCTGGGCATGACCGGTCGCATGCGCAAGTGCTTCAAAGAACAGGGCGCGAGGCGCATCGGAAAGAAAGATCGCGGCCCGCAACGCGACGATCGCCTCTTGAAAGGCGAGCTTGCGGCCGGCATGCCCCTCCTCAAGCAGCGAGACTCCTTCAAGATAGCGGTCGAGGGCGTCATCCGGCCGGGATTCTGGCAGCTGAATTCGATCCGCCTCTTCCTTCTTCCCCGCTTTTCGGAGAGCCGTACGCTGCAGCACTGCGGCTGACCGCCGTCCGCGGAGTTGCGCCGCGAATCCATCAAGGGTGTCGAGCGCGTCCTTGGGGCGATTCAGTTTCAATTCCGCGAGCACCCTCCCAACCACGGCCTCGGGGCACGTACCCGGCAGTACCATCGCCTTGCCGAACTCGCCAACGGCCCGGGCGGGATCGCCTTCGCCCAGATCAAAATATCCGCCCGAGAGCAGGACCTGTTTCTCGTTCTCAAGCTCGGCCTCGTGCTGTCGTTCCAATCGTGGCAAGTCGGCGATGTGTCGCGTCACCAAGGTGGCAACCGTCGGTAGAGCGACGACCAGTACTGTCAGCAGTGCGGCCTTGGCGGGCTCGCGCTTCGACCAGCGTAGGAGACGACCGACCGGCCCTACCGGCCGCGCCGCGATCGGACGGCCGTCGAGGAACGCGCGCAGATCGTCGGCGAATGCGGCGGCGGTTTGATACCTCCGGTCGCGGTCCTTCTGCAGCGCCGTTTCCACCACGACGGCGAGGTCTCTCGGAACCGAGGGGTTGAGTCGACGCAGGCGTTCGGGCTCGCGCGTCATGACCGCCTGATAGAGCGCCTCGCGCGTCGGAGCGTCGAACGGGCGGGCGAGCGTCAACGCCTCGTAGAGCGAGACGCCGAGCGACCACACGTCAGTACGTCGGTCGAGATGAATCCGCTTCGCCGCAATCTGCTCGGGCGACATGTACGCCGGCGTGCCGAAAAGATCGCCCGTGCCGGTCAGGGTCGGGAAGTCTTCCCCTTCGAGGCGGGCCAGGCCGAAATCCAACACAACAGCGTGACCGTCGGCCGCAACCATGACATTGCCGGGCTTGACGTCGCGATGCAGGATGCCCGCTTCGTGCGCGGCATGAAGCGCGCGCGCGGCGGATTCAACGATCGTAATGATCTCGCGCTGGCGATGGCGGTCAACGAGCGTTGATGGGCTGGGTGACTTGCGGGACCCCGCGGGCGTCGCCGGTGGCGCCAGCTCGGTGTCGAGCGGTACCTCCTCCGTGCCTTCGCCAGCGCCTGAAGTGCGCATCGTCGCGATGCGTTTCGCCAGCGTTTCCCCTTCGATGAACGGCATCGCGATCCACGCGACGCCATCCGAAACGCCTGCTTCGTGTACCCCGCAGATCCCCGGATGCTCCAACTTGGCCGCGACCGCAGTCTCACGCCGAAACCGTTCGACGAGGTCTTCGGATCCGAGTCCGAGATGCTTCAGGACCTTGAGTGCGACGCGCCGCCGCAGCCGCATGTCCATCGCGCGGTAAACGATGCCTTGTCCGCCGCGACCGACCTCTTCTTCCAGGACGAAGTGGCCAAGGTGCGCACTCGGCGCCGGACGTGCGGCGTTCGGTAGTCCGACCGTCGAGGCAGCGTCAAGTGTCTCGACAGCCCGATCGCAAGGGTCGGCCTGGTTCCGGCAAAACTCCATGGCGATCGCCCGCTCGTCGCCAGGACACCGCGCCAGATACTCGGCGAGCGGGCGCACCGATCCCAAGCCGCGATCCTTCCAGTACAGCTCAAGGAAGCGATCGAGCGGCGACGAGGGGGGGTCGGTGGTCTCAGCCATGGGGGAAACACCGCAGCGGCGGCACGTGACGCCAAGATCGTACTCGCGCGCCGAGAGATGATAACTCGCCCGAATACGCCGAACGAATGCTGTGGGTTCCGCGAAATCTGGCGGTCCGGGTAGAGGGCCCAGTCGGCGTCCCTGAAGCTCGAATCCTTGGGCCGCCATGGTGGCGGCACTGGAAACGGGTCTGGAGGATGCACGACATCATGAAGCGTCACGAACTGCACGTACTGAGGAAGGGCGGCGTCGCCCACGCGACGATCGCCAAGCTCGCCGACGTTCCGTTGCGGAGCGTCGAGCGGATCGTCCACGAAGCACCGGTCGAGGTGGCCGGCGGCGCGACGCTCGCGAAGGCGCGCGGCGGTGGGCGGCGTCCTTGAGATCGTCGACCCAGAGTAAACAGTGGAGATAGTCGTCGTCGACAAAGAGCACCCGCACGGCCAGTCTTGATGACGATTGGCTTGTCATGGTGCCCTCAGGCAAGCCCTCGGAGTGCACCTTCGAACTCGCGCGCGCTGCTTGGGCGGTCCGACGGCTCGTCGGCCAGGACATCGCAGATCTCCTGGAGGAACTTCTGCTCATGCTCGCCGTGCTTGCCAGCGCGGACGATCCAGACCGCCATCGCTCGTCTCCTGGGGGCAGGGGGCGCCGCGCCCCGCCGCGGACCGGGAACGTAGCCGGGATGGTGCGGGACGGCTACCCCCTGGGCGGCCCACGCAGGCACCGCCGCGCTGGGATCCGCCGTCGACCGGCAGGCGGCTCGACACCTTCGCCCCCATCGTCTACCGTGTCCGTCCCCAGCACGGCCGCGGCGGGCGCGGCTCGGCGGGGAGGAATGCTGACGGCATGGCGCGAGCAGGAAAGACCAGCAAGGGGACGGCGCGGGCCGCCGCCGATAAGGCTGCGCCGCCGGCGGGCGCGAAGTCTGCCAGACGGGCGACCGCTCCCACCACGGGCGCCAACGTCGGCTTCGAGGCGAAGTTGTGGGCGGCGGCGGACGCCCTCCGCAACAACATGGACGCCGCCGAGTACAAGCACGTCGTCCTCGGGCTGATCTTCATCAAGTACATCAGCGACGCCTTCGAGGAGATGCACGCCACGCTCGCCGCCGACAAGAAGGGCGGCGCCGACCCGGAGGATGCGGACGAGTATCGCGCGAAGAACATCCTGTGGGTGCCCAAGAGTGCGCGGTGGGGCCACCTGCGCGCGGCCGCAAAGCAGGCGACCATCGGCAAGACGGTGGACGACGCCATGCTCGCCATCGAGAAGGACAACCCCACGCTGAAAGGCGTGCTGCCGAAGGAGTACGCGCGCCCTGGCCTCGACAAGCAGCGCCTCGGGCAGCTCATCGACCTGCTCAGCAACCTCGGCCTCGGCGACGCCGAGAACCGGTCGAAGGACGTCCTTGGCCGCGTGTACGAGTATTTCCTGTCGCAGTTCGCCAGTGCCGAGGGCAAGAACGGCGGCCAGTTCTACACGCCGCGCTGCGTGGTCCGCCTGCTGGTCGAGATGCTTGCGCCCTACAAGGGTCGGGTGTACGACCCCTGCTGCGGCTCCGGCGGCATGTTCGTCCAGTCGGAGAAGTTCATCCAGGAACACGGCGGGCGCATCGGGCAGATCAGCGTCTACGGCCAGGAGTCGAACCACACGACGTGGCGCCTCGCCAACATGAACCTCGCGATCCGTGGCATCGACGCCCACATCGAGCACGGAGACACGTTCCATGCCGACAAGCACCCCGACCTGAAAGCCGACTTCGTGCTCGCCAACCCGCCGTTCAACGACAGCGACTGGCGCGGCGAGCTGCTCCGCGAAGACAAGCGGTGGAAGTACGGCCTGCCGCCCGTCGGCAACGCCAACTTCGCTTGGGTGCAGCACTTCGTCCACCACCTTGCGCCGACCGGAATGGCCGGGTTTGTGCTCGCCAACGGCTCCATGTCGTCAAACCAGTCGGGCGAGGGCGACATCCGCAAGGCGCTCGTCGAGGCCAACATCGTCGACTGCATGGTCGCGATGCCCGGCCAGCTCTTCTACTCGACCCAGATTCCCGTGTGCCTCTGGTTCCTCGCGCGCGACCGCAAGAACAGCCGCTTGCGCGATCGCCGCGGCGAGGTGCTCTTCATCGACGCCCGCAAGCTGGGCCAGCTCGTTGACCGCACGCATCGCGAACTCACCGACGACGAAACCACCCGCATCACGTCCACCTACCACGCCTGGCGCGGCGACAAGGACGTGAAGACCAAGTACGCCGACGTCGCCGGCTTCTGCAAGTCCGCCACGCTTGAGGAGATCGCCAAGCACGGGCACGTCCTCACGCCGGGACGCTACGTCGGTGCCGAGGACGTGGTCGGCGACGGCGAACCCTTCGCCGACAAGATGAAGCGCCTCACCGCGACGCTGCGCGAGCAGCAGGCCGAGGGCGCGAAGCTCGATGCGGCGATCGCGGCCAACCTCACGGAGCTTGGGTACGGTGGGTGAGTGGCGATCAATGACACTTCGAGCAGCCAACGTGACGCTCATCGACTGCGACCACCGGACGCCTCCGTCCGCCGGACAGGGCTACCCGTACGTCGCGATCCCACAGATGCGAGGTGGACGCATCGACCTGGGAGGTGCCCGCCGGATCAGTCACGAGCACTACATGGAGTGGACTCGTAAGGCGAAGCCAGTATCGGATGACGTGATTCTCTCGCGCCGCTGCAATCCCGGCGAGACCGCTGTCGCGCCCGCAGGCGCTGAATTTGCGCTTGGCCAGAACCTCGTGCTTCTTCGCTCCGACGGCACAAGGGTCTACCCGCCGTTTCTCCGCTGGCTCGTGCGAGGACCTCAATGGTGGGAGCAAATCGGGAAGTTCAACAACGTTGGTGCCGTGTTTGACAGCCTCCGGTGCGCAGACGTCCCCGAGTTCGAGCTCTCGATCCCGCCGCTCGCTGAGCAGCGCGCCATCGCGCACATCCTCGGCACGCTCGACGACAAGATCGAGCTGAACCGGCGGATGAGCGAGACGCTGGAGGCGATGGCGCGCGCGCTGTTCAGGTCGTGGTTCGTGGACTTCGATCCTGTGCGTGCGAAGGCTGAGGGCCGCGACACTGGGCTGCCGCAGGCGATCGCTGATCTGTTCCCGTCGCGGTTCGTCGACTCTGAACTCGGCGAGATCCCGGAGGGGTGGCAGGTCGGGCCAATCGGCGAGATCGCAGACGTCGTTGGCGGGACCACGCCAAGCACGAAGGAGCCCGTGTACTGGCTCGACGGTACTCACGCTTGGGCGACGCCGAAGGATCTCGCTGGTGCCAGGTTCCCAGTCCTGCTCGAAACGGAGCGCCGGCTCAGCGACGCGGGATTGGCGCGGGTTGGCTCGGGGCTCCTGCCGACCGGCACCATACTGCTGTCGTCGCGTGCACCGATCGGCTACCTGACCGTCGCCGAGATCCCGGTTGCGATCAATCAAGGCTTCATCGCGATGACAGCGCGCGCTGGCACCTCGAATCTGTTTCTGTTGCTGTGGTGCAGCAGCGCACACGAGGCGATCGTGAGCCGCGCGAACGGCTCGACGTTCCTTGAGATCAGCAAGGCGAACTTCCGGCCGATTCCCGTCGTGACACCGCCGCCGGCCGTCATGCGAGCGTTCGAAACCGCGTCGCGGTCGCTCTACCGCCGTCTGGTGACGTGCGAGCGCGAATCCCGCACCCTCGCCGCCTTGCGCGATTCGTTGCTGCCCAAGCTGGTGTCTGGCGAGTTACGACTGCGTGGGTCCCATACCGATAGGGTCGGTGCGTGAGCAGCAAACGCGGCTTCTCCTCGACTGACGTCCCTGACGCGGTGCTCGGCCGGCCGATCTTCGGCGAAGTGTCGGACGACATCGAGGAAGGCTGGATTCACGGCGCGATTGTCGGCGGCCTCGCGGAGGTGCAGTCAGTCGAAACGATCGCCCGTGCATACCGCGACGCCGGGGACGCCCTCATCGAGCAGGCGCTCTCTAAGCGGCTCTCGTGGGAGATCGTCCATCCCGTGCTGTTTCTGTACCGCCATGCGATCGAGCTCGGGATGAAAGCCGCGCTCCAAGACGCGCGATACGGCCATGGCTTGCGGCCGCTTGCGAACGCTATCAAGCGACGGCTACCGGCTGCGCCGGAGCGGTCGCGAGTGCGGGCGTCCTTCGAGGCGAGGATTCGCGAGCTCATCGCGTGGGACCCCCGATCGACCGCATTCCGGTATTCAGTTCGGCCGGCGAAATCGAGTCCCCTGAGCGCGACGCGCGGAACCGCCGAATTGCACCCGCCTCCGAAGCCGACACGCAAGCATCCGCTGGGCGAAGCGTGGGTCGATCTCCGTCAGCTGCGCGAATCTGTCGGTGCGATACTGAGCGTGGTTGAGTTCGCTCGCCGAGCAAAGCGTCGATGAACCGATTCACTGAGTCCGTCGTCGAGGATGCCGCGCTCGAGTGGCTGGGTGACCTCGGCTACGCCGTCGTCGCGGGACCGGACATCGCGCCCGGTGAGCCCGCCGCCGAGCGCGCGGATTTCGCGCAGGTGGTGCTGGAGGAACGGCTGCGGGCGGCGCTGAGCCGCCTGAACCCGGACCTTCCGGCCGACGCGCTCGAAGAGGCGTTCCGCCGTCTCACACGCGCCGACGCACCGTCGCTGATCCTGCGGAACCGCGCCGTGCATCGGATGCTCGTGGATGGCGTCAACGTGGAGTATCAGCGGCGGGACGGCTCGATCGCCGGAGCGCAGGCGCGCGTGATCGACTTCGACGACGTCGATGCCAACGACTGGCTGGCGGTGAACCAGTTCACAGTCGTCGAGAACAGGCGCAATCGGCGGCCCGATGTGGTGCTGTTCGTGAACGGCCTGCCGCTCGTCGTCATCGAGCTGAAGAACGCTGCCGACGAGAGCGCCACCATCTGGGGCGCCTTCGACCAGTTGCAGACCTACAAGGCCGAGATCCCGTCGATTTTCGCGTTCAACGCCGCGCTCGTCATCTCCGATGGCACGGCAGCCCGCATCGGCACGCTGAACGCCGACCGGGAGCGGTTCATGCCGTGGCGTGCCACCGCTGGTGGAGCGCCGGCCGGCAAGGGCATCACGGAGCTGCAGGTGATGCTGGACGGCGTGTTCGACCGGCGCCGGCTGCTGGCGATGCTCCGGCACTTCATCGTGTTCGAGGCCGACGGGTCTGCCGAGCCCACCAAGAAGATGGCCGGCTACCACCAGTTCCATGCCGTGAACGTGGCGATCGAAGAAACTCTGCGCGCGACAGAGGCCGGTGCGCGCCGGCCGATGCCGGACGGCGGCGCCGTGCACGACATGGGTCGCGCCCGCGCCGGGGGCGCCTACGGGGACCACCGTGTCGGCGTCGTCTGGCATACGCAGGGGTCGGGCAAGAGCCTGACGATGGCGTTCTATGCCGGGCGCGTGATCGCCGAGCCCGCCATGGGCAACCCCACGGTCGTCGTCCTCACCGACCGCAACGACCTCGACGACCAGCTCTTTGGCACGTTCGGCCGGTGCCAGGAGATCCTCCGGCAGGCCCCGGTGCAGGCCACCGACCGGGCCGACCTGCGCGAGAAGCTCCGCGTGGAGGTTGGCGGCGTCGTGTTCACGACCATCCAGAAGTTCTTCCCCGACGAGAAGGGCGACCGTCACCCGCTGCTGTCCGACCGCCGGAACATCGTCGTCATCGCGGACGAAGCGCACCGCACCCAGTACGCCTTCCTTGGCGGCTTCGCGCGGCACGTGCGGGACGCCCTGCCCAACGCCTCGTTCATCGGGTTCACGGGCACGCCCGTCGAACTGACGGACAAGAACACTCGCGCCGTGTTTGGCGACTACATCAGCGTGTATGACATCAAGGACGCGGTGGTGGACGGCGCCACGGTGCCGATCTACTACGAGAGCCGGCTGGCGAAGCTGGAGCTGAAGGAGTCCGAGCGGCCGCGGCTCGACCCCGACTTCGACGAGGTCACCGAAGGCGAGGAAGTCGAACGGAAAGAGAAGCTGAAGTCCCGATGGGCGCAGCTCGAAGCGTTGGTCGGCACCGAGAAGCGCGTCGGCCTCATCGCCGACGATCTCATCCACCACTTCGAGGCGCGGCTGGAGGTCATGGACGGCAAGGCGATGATCGTCTGCATGAGCCGCCGCATCTGCGTCGAGCTGTACCGGGCGCTGGCGGCGCTGCGGCCTGCATGGGCCGGCAGCGACGAGACGGGCGCTCTCAAAGTGGTGATGACCGGCTCGGCGACCGACCCCGTCGAATGGCAGCAGCACATCGGCAACAAGCTCCGGCGCGAGGCGCTGGCCAAGCGGTTCCGCGATCCCGCCGATCCACTCCGCATCGTGATTGTGCGGGACATGTGGCTTACGGGATTCGACGCCCCGTGTCTCCACACCATGTACGTCGACAAGCCCATGCGCGGCCACGGGCTGATGCAGGCCATCGCGCGGGTCAACCGCGTGTTCAAGGACAAGCCGGGTGGCCTCATCGTGGACTACCTCGGCCTCGCGGACGAACTGAAGGCCGCGCTTGCGACGTACACCGAGAGCCAGGGCCACGGCAGGCCGACGCTTGATCAGGCGGAGGCGGTCGCCCTCATGCAGGAGAAGCACGAGGTGTGCTGCGGGCTCTTCCACGGCTTCGATTGGTCGCGCTGGGCTTCGGGCAAGGCGACGGAGCGACTGACCGTGCTGGGCGCCGGCCAGGAACACATCCTCGCGCAGAAGGACGGCAAGCCGCGCCTGCTCACCGCCGTGAAGGACCTGTCGCAGGCGTTCGCCTTGGCCGTGCCGGCCGCGGAGGCGCTGGCGCTTCGGGGTGACGTCGCGTTCTTCCAGGCGGTCCGCGCGGCTCTCGGCAAGGGCGACCCCGACAAGACGCGCAGCGACGACGACATGAACCACGCCATCCGGCAGCTCGTGTCGGGCGCCGTCGCCACCGACGGCGTTGTGGACATCTTCGCGGCCGCGGGCCTGAAGAAGCCGGACATCTCGATTCTCTCGGACGAGTTCCTCACCGAGGTGCGCGGGCTGCCGCACAAGAACCTCGCCGTCGAGCTGCTGCGCAAGTTGCTGGCCGGCGAGATCAAGAATCGCGCGCGCAAGAACGTCGTGCAGGCACGGTCGTTCTCCGAGATGCTCGATCAGGCCATCCGCCGTTACCAGAACCGTGCCATCGAGACGGCCAAGGTCATTGAAGAGCTGATCGCGCTGGCGAAGGACATGAAGAACGCAGCTGACCGGGGCGGGCAGCTCGGACTCACCGACGCCGAACTGGCGTTCTATGACGCACTGGAGACGAACGACAGCTCGGTGAAGGTGCTCGGCGATGAGGCGCTCCGCATGATCGCGCGCGAACTGGTCGCCGCCGTCCGCGCCAACACCACGATCGACTGGACCATCCGCGAATCGGCCCGCGCCGGCATGCGCGTGCTGGTGAAGCGCATCCTCAAGAAGCACGGCTACCCGCCCGACAAACAGGAGAAGGCGACGCTCACGGTGCTGGAGCAGGCGCAGTTGCTGTGTGCGGAGGTGGTGGAGTGACTGCCGGGTTGCGTGTGAACGAACCGGCGCGCGCGCTGGGCACGGTCGAATGCTCGACCAAGTGTGCGGGTCGTCGATGAGGTGCATCTTCTGTAGAAATGATCGCCCCCTCGGCAACGAGCACATCCTGCCGGCGAGCGTCGGCGGCACGATCGTCATCCGTACCGTCTGCACTGGTTGCAACGCACTCCTGAATGCCAACATCGACGAGCCATTCTCCCAATCGCTCTTCGTTCGGCTGAACCGGTGCCGGCACAATCTGGGCGGCAGGCACGACCGCGTTCCGCATGTCTTCGCGGGACGGTGGGAGGGAGCCGATGGCACCCGTGTGATCGTCGACCGAGAGTTCCGAGCCCGAGTCGTTCGATCGATCGAGATTCGGGACGCCGGGGACGGGATCACCTGTACGATCAGCGTCCGAGTCGATCCTTCGGATCTCGGGGACTTAGATCGTGTGGTCGCTGACCCGTTGCGTGCGAAGCTGGCAGGCCGATTTCCGGCATGGCCGCAGACGCGGGTAGACGCAGCGGTCGCTGCGGTGGTCGAACGCGTTCGCCAGAACGAGCCGGTGCATCACGACACCGAACTGCGTCGCACATACGAGGAGGACATGTGCGACATCCGCTTCGAGTTCATGAAGATCGCATACGAGAGCTGGGCGCGGAGGTTCGGGGAGCAGTGGGCGGACGAATCTCGGACCGCCGGCGTGATGCGCGCGGCGATCTTGAGTCGCGACACCACCGCCGCAATTCGCGGAACCCTCGGCTGCGCGCAGATCGAACTTCCGGGTATCGTCCCGGAAGAGCACCACGTCATCGCGTTGACGCCGGAGGGGTTCTACATGAGCGTGTTCGGCTTGGCGGCCGCGTTCAACTGCGAAGAGGAAATGCCCCAGTTCCGGCCCGCCGTCCCCCAGCTGATCATCCAGAATTTCATCACCGGCGTCGTCATCGAACGCGACATGGTCCCATGGATCGCCGAGCACACCGGAGACGACGGCGGAGCGGCCGCGCCGTGACCGCGCGTTCCGGCCCGCCGTTCGAGCAGGGCCGGGCCAGCCGCTGGCGTCGCCGCCGCACGGCCGCGTCCGACACTTGTCGGGAATGACCCGCTCGATTCCGGGACCGACGTTGTCCGACGGTCTTGGGGTGCTCCGGGCGCGTGCGCGGCGATCGGTGCGGGACGCCAGTTCGCCGTAACCCATAGTGGCACAAGAGACTGAGCCACCGACGGTCGCCACCGCTTGAGCGGACGCCTCCGACGGAAACCGTCGGACCGACTCGCCTCAAGAACACAGGGGTTACGAACGCCGAGGGCGGCCCCATCTGGCCTCCCGGCGGCTGCCTCGGGGACCGGGCCGGCGACGCCTTCGAGCACCGCGCGTGCCGCCCCGAGCTACCCGGCGGCCGCCCGGTCGAGTCGCGTCCACGCCTCCCGGATGCCGCTCGCGCACCAGACGCTGTGGACGGGACCGATGGCCTCAAGGATCGTGCTGTAGTCCGCCAACATGGGCGGGAGCGTCTGCTCCCACATGGCCGCGATCTCCGGGGGGGCGTGCCGCATCGGCTCGCGGAGGGCGTACTCAATCTGGTGGCGGCAGGACTCGTGGACGAGACCCGACATCACCAGCGGTTGGTCGCGGACCAACGCCACCGTGCGGCGCCCGGTGACCACGCCGCGCGTGCCC
>JANXLV010000215.1 GCA_025355005.1 Myxococcales bacterium
GCCCATGAGATCTTTCACGGCGTCCAGCGCCGGCTTGTCTTCGTAGAGGACCTTGTAGACCTCGCGCGTGATCGGCATCTCGAGGCCCATCTTCACGGAAAGATCGTAGACGCTCTTCGTGGTCTTCACGCCCTCTGCGACGTGGCCGAGGCCCGCGAGGATGTCTGCGAGCTTGCGTCCCTTGCCGAGCTCCATGCCGACGGTGCGGTTGCGCGAGAGATCGCCCGTGCACGTGAGCACGAGGTCGCCCATGCCCGCGAGACCCGCGAGCGTGATCGCATGACCGCCGCGCGCGTGTGCGAGCTTCGCGATCTCTGCGAGGCCGCGCGTGATGAGCATGGCGCGCGTGTTGTGACCGAAGCCCAGACCGTCGGCTGCGCCGGCCGCGATCGCGATCACGTTCTTCAGTGCACCACCGCACTCCACGCCCACGATGTCGTCTGACGCGTACGTGCGGAAGTAGCTCGCGTGGAACCGCTTCATCACGTCCTGCTGCACGTCCTCGTTCTTGGACGCGATCACGACGCCGGTGGGCAGCTCGTTCGCGAGCTCCTTCGCGAAGCTGGGCCCGGACAGGAACGCCAGGTGACTGCGGTGATCGGGCAGCTCGTTCGCGAGGATCTCGTCGATGAACTCGAGCGAGTCGTTCTCGATGCCCTTGGTCGCGCTCACGATCGGAATGCCACGCGGCAGCGCGCGCACGGCCAGCTTCGCGACCTCACGCGTGCCGTGACTCGGACACACGAAGAGCACCATCGTTGCGCCGCGCACGGCCTCTTCGATGTCGTGGGTCGCCGACAGCGTCTCGGGCAGGCTCGCCATCGGAAGATACTTCTCGTTCTTTCCGGTCGCGTTTATCTGATCGGCGAGATCCTTGCGCCGACACCACACGACGGTCTCGTCACCCTTACGGGCAACGACGGTCGCAAGCGCCGTCCCCCATGCCCCGCCGCCTAGCACCGCTACCTTGCGAGAACGGTCTCCCTTGCCTGCTCTACCTGCTGATTCTGCCATGATCGTCGAGCCTACAATCAATTCGGGGTATAGTCCCAAGGCTCCGTGAGACCAAACGTCCGCTTCATCATCTTCGGCCTCTTCCTCGGCCTCCCCGCCACCGGCTGCGCGTCCTGTCAGCAGGACGCCGTCTGCTCCATGCGCGGGACGATCAACAATCCCGAGAACAAGACGATGCGCCGTCAGATGCTGCAGAAGGGCCTCGGCCAGTTCTGTCAGCAGATGACCACGCGCAACGCGCCGCTGAAGCTCGCGCCGGAGTCGCCCGTCATCGGCCGCTTCTACCCGAAGGACTGCCACATGAAGGAGCTGCCCAACGGCGACCTCTTCGTGGAGTTTGGCGGCTTCGGCTACGGCTACACGAACATCTCCAAGCGCATGAGCTTTACGATGTCCGGCGCCGTCGAATACAACCAGGACTTCCTGGTCGCCAAGGACGAGTGCGACATCTATGCGTACTTCCGCACCAAGAACGTCGCGTCGTCGAACTTCGCGATCAAGCAGATCGAGCAGCCGGTCGCGTCGTTCCTCAGCGCTCTCTCGCCCATCGCGCAGAACTTCGGGCAGCAGCTCGTCTCCGGAAAGCTCGCGGATGGCTTCACCGTCATTCACGACCACGAGAACAACGACGATTTCGACATCGGCCTCGTGGAGCTTGGCAAGCGGCCCCTCCACCCGTATGACGTTCACGGAAATAACCGGATCACCGTGGAAAACCTGCGCACCGAGGTGCACCAGAACCAGCGCGACTTCGTGGGTCCCATCACCATCGCGGACAGCGGTCGCGCGCTCTTCTTCACTGGCGGCATGGACGGGACGCAGGCGATCGACCTCCTCGTCTACACGCAAGAGGCCGGCGACAACGCCCTCGCGCTCTACACGAACTACCCGCAGTCCGGCCCCATCCCTGCGCCCCCCGTCTTCACCGACGTCATGCCGACGGGGCAGGGCTTCAACCGGACTATTCCGCTGGCGAAGGGTGTCTACTACCTCGTGCTGGACAACACACCGTCCGCGGGCCCAACGATGCCGCCCGTGAACGCGTTCGACGATCGCGCCGCCGTGGTCAGCTACGCCCTCCAGATCGGGGACGCACCGTGAAAGAAGCGGATCCGGAGACCGTCGTCGAAGAGTCGAAGTCGGAGTCGGAGTCGAAGTCGGAGTCGAAGTCTGAGATGTCGGACGCGGTGGCGAACGGCATCGAAACGGGCGTGTCGGGGGAGGAGCCCGCGACCGAGAAGCCGGAGTCGGAGTCGGAGTCGTCTGACTCAGCTCCCGCTGCCGCTTCCAACGGCGCTGCCGCTGCGGTTCTCGCCAAGCCGGCCTCCGATGTCTCCGACGGCTCCGGCATGAAGGGCCTCTACCGTTCCCTCTACTGGGTGCTCTGGTTCGGCGTCGTCCCGTTCTCCTTCGGCTGCATC
>JANXLV010000217.1 GCA_025355005.1 Myxococcales bacterium
CCCTGCGTCGTCACGTAGAAGTCCGCGTCCGTTCGGATGCTGTCCCGGACGCGCGCCTCGACGGCGATCTTCGCGCGCACGATGGTGCGTCGGCCCGTCTTCGGATCGATCTTGCCGCCCATGAACATGAGCTCGTCGACCTTGCCGACCTTCACGCCCGCGATCTTCACAGGCGCGCCCGTCGCGAGGCCGCCCGGATTGTCGAAGTCCACGTACAGCGGGTACGTCTTCTGGAACGAGAGGCCACCCATCACGAGGATGAACCCAACCAGGATGCCGAGTGACACCAGGATGAGCACCCCGACCTTGACCTCGATCGACTTCTCTTTCGCCATTGCTCAAAGATCCATCGGGCCGGTCGCGCGCCCGTTGATGAACTGCTGGATGATCCCGTCTTCCGTACTCTTGAACTCGGCGCGTGTTCCCACGAGCCGAACGTGTCCCTTATAGAGCATCACGATACGGTCGGCGATCGTGAAGATGGATGGGAGGTCGTGGGAGACCACGATGCTGGTGACGCCGAGCTTGTCGGAGAGCTCGCGAATCAGCTTGTCCACGCGCCGCGCGCTCACCGGGTCGAGCGACGTCGTCGGCTCGTCGAAGAGCACGTATTTCGGGTCGAGCGTGAGGGCGCGCGCGATGGCGACGCGCTTGCGCATGCCGTCGCCGAGCTCCGGTGGGTAGCGATCCCCGAACTCCTTCATGTGCACGACAGCGAGCCGGTTCTTCGCCTCTGCGAGCGACTCCTTGTGGCTCAGGTTCTTGTGCTTGCGGAGCGGGAGCGCCACGTTCTCGGCGCACGTCATGGAGTCGAAGAGCGTGGAGTGCTGGAACACGATCGCGCACGTCTTCCGCACCGGGCCCATGCCCGCCTCGTCGAGCTTGGTGAGATCCTGACGGTGTCCGCCGTGGTCGAGCCAGATCTCGCCCGAGTCCGGATAGAGCAGGCCGACGAGGTGCTTGATGAGCACGCTCTTGCCAACGCCCGACGCGCCGATGATGAAGAACACCTCGCCGTCTTGCACGTCGAAGGAGACTCCGTTCAGCACGGCCTTGGGACCGAAGGCCTTCTTGATGTTGACGAACGAGATGCTCATCGCGAAACGCGGGGCCCAAGCTATTCGATTTCACGGCCGTGCGACACCGAATCCAGCGGGATTTCCGGGGTACGGGCATTCACCGTAGCGCGGTGCCGCGATGTGGGCTCAAAGACTCCCCATGGGAAAAATCGACGACATGCGCCGCCTCCGCGAGGAGCAGCACGAGGCAAAGCAAAAGGCCGCCGCCGTAGCAGCGAAGGCCGCTCCCGCGAAACCGAAGAAGGAAGAAGCCGGCTCGGCAGTCCCCGCGCCCGTCGCGGCGCCCGTCCCCGCGCCAGCACCCACGCCAGCACCCACGGCATCCCCGAAGAAGGGTGGCTTTGCAAAGCCCACCTCGAAGTCGGACAAGGGCGAGTGCAGCAGCTGCGGCAAGCAGAAGCCGCTACAGAACGGCATGATCGCGAACCACCAGAAGGGCTTCGGCAAGATGTGCCCCGGCTCACGCAAAGCGCCCGCCTGAGGTCGAAGGTCAGCCCGGGAAGATCAGGAAGCCCGCGCCGGAGATGAAGAAGTTCAGGATGATGATCGTGAGCGAGGTGTTCACCACCGCTCGCGTCGTTGCCCAGCCCACGCCCTCGGAGCCTCCGAAGGTCGAGAGACCGCAGTAGCTCGAGACCACCGGGATGGCCGCGCCGTAGGCGACGCACTTCGTGAGGCCGATGATGATGTCGCCTGCGTCCACGAGCTCGGCGTTCATGAACGTGGAGTACTTCACGTCGAACGCGTAGTGAGCGGTGACCGCGCCCGCGAAGAACGCCACGGTACAGCCCCAGACGATGAGCACGGTCGTCATGATGAGGCTGGCCTTGAAGCGCGGCACCACCAGAAAATCGATCGGGTCGGCGGCGCTCATGCGCAGCGCGTCCACCTGCTCCGTCACGACCATGGAGCCGATCTCCGCGGCGATTCCGGCGCCGACGCGCGTGGCGAGCATCAGCGCGCCGATCGATGCGGCGAAGTCCCGTACGAGGAGCTCGAGGTAAGTCGCGCCAAGCAGCGTGTAGTCGGGGACGACGCGCTGGAGCTGCAGGCCGGACTGGTAGACCAGGATCATCCCGATGAAGCCCATCGTGATGCTGATGAACACGACCGACTTGTTGCCGATCTCGTAGAGCTGCGCCATGAGCGCGCCCTTCTCCTTCTTGCCGCGGAACGAGTAGTAGAGCGTGCGGACGAAGACCGAGTAGAGCTCGCGCCCGCCGTAGACGAGGTCGAGCGCGACCGCGCCGATGCCGCCGACGAACCCGAGCTCGGGCGGCTTCTCCTCGATGTGGCCGACCTCTGACTCGGGTCCGCTCGCGTTGTGTTCGGTCGTCGCGCTCATCGTTCAATTCTTCTCGTGCGCTCAGCCGAGGACGAAGCTGGTGAGGTAGTCCAGGACGAAGACGCCGGCGGCGCTGGCCACGACCGTCGCGTTGACGCTGCGTCCGACGCCCGGCGCGCCGCCGGTGGTCGACAGGCCGAAGTAGCAAGACGAGAGGGCGATGACGATGCCGAACACGACGCTCTTGATGAGCCCGTTCGCGACGTCGCCGAAGTGGAGCAGTCCAGCGGTGAGCCCGTTGTAGAACGTCTGCGGATCCACGCCGAGCAGGCCCTGGCCGGTGTACGCCGCGCCGAAGAGCGCGAGGCCGTCCGCGAACAGCGTGAGCAGGAACAGCGTGATGACGATGCTGAAGAAGCGAGGTGCGATCAGGAAACCGATGGGGTCGATCGCGAGCACGCGCATGGCGTCGAGCTGTTCGGTCACCACCATGGTGCCGAGCTCCGCGGTGTTGTTCGCGCCGATGCGCCCGGAGAGCATGAGCGCGGTGAGGAGCGGCGCGATCTCGCGAAGCGTGCCAAAGCCCGCGCCCCAGCCGAGCAGCGCCTCCGCGCCGTAGCGCTTCACGATGGTCGCGGCCTGAATGACCATGATCGCGCCGGTGAAGAGCGCGGTCACCACGACGATGGGCAGCGATTTTACCGCCATCTTGTAGAGGTTCTTCCAGGTCTCCTGGATGTCGATGCGCGGCGGGAAGAGGCGCGACAGGATGCGCACGAGGAGGATCGTCATGCCGCCTGCGGTGGCCGCGGCGCCGAGGAATCCGGCACCGATCGACGCAACGAATGACGTGCTCTCTTCTGCTTCTGCGCTCGCCATGAAACGCGGCAGACGCTACCACGGGCGCCGCTTTACTTCGGCTGGAAAAACGCTGATCGTAGTCCTCCGGCCCATGATGGACGTGCTGGAAATCCTCGTGAGCTGGGCGGTCACCACTGCGTTCATGTTCGCCGTCGTGATCCTCGACGAGCGGCGCATGGACGTTCGCGACGACCCCAGGCTCGAGCGCGCGTGGCCGCCGTCCAGTCGCGCGTCGGCGATCGTCGGCTTCGGGGTGCTGGCGCTGCCACTTCATTTCCTGCGAACGCGGCGGAGCCTCGTGGGGCTCTTGCTCGCGATAGGCTTCACCGCGCTTGCGCTGGTGGTGGAAGCGATAGCGCTCGCCGCGCTCGACATGGCCGTGTCATGATCCCCCTCCGATGAACTCTGCGAATCCGAACGCGCCTCCCCGGAAGAAGAAGGGCAACGGCTGCGCGATTGCGCTGATGGTGATGGTTGGGATCGTCTTCCTCGGAGCGATCGGCTTTGGCATCGCGATGTGGCGCGTCATGAGCACACCCGAGGGAAAGCAGGTGTGGAAGGCCGCCTCCGGCACCATGAAGCTGATGCAAGAGGCGCAGAACGCGCCAGGCGCAAAGGAGATCGCGAAGCAAGGCGGCTGTCAGCAGGCGCTCGTCATCGACACGGAGCAGATGGCGGATCTCGTGGAGTCGTTCACGCCAGACGCGGGCACGCGGAAGGGGCTTGGTGGGCTGCAGGAGAAGACGATGATCACCTGCCAGGTTGGCTTCGCGAGGACGCCGCCGACGTGCGAGCAGATCGCGCGCATTTACGTGGATGCCGCTCACCCCAAGGATGCGTTCCGGGTGACGGTGCAGCAACAGGGCGCGACGACGCGCGCGTGCGAGCGGAGCTACACCGAGACGGGCGCGCCGCTGGAAGAGGACTGAGTCCACGTCCAGGTCGTTGTTACAGCGGTCCTTCCGTCAGGCCGTGTACGAACTGCTTCACGTACGGATCCACGCTCATGCGCGCTTCTTCCGTCGTCCCGTCGAAGATCATCTCGCCCTTGTACATCATGCCGATCCGGTCCGTGACCGGCAGCAAGCGGTCCAGATCCGACGACACCATGATCACCGTCGCGCCGTCCTTCCGCTGCTCTTCTCTCAGCAGCTCGAAGATCTTCTGCGACGTCACCGGATCGAGCCCCGCGGCGGGCTCGTCGTACAGCACGATCGGCGCTCGCGTGATGGTCGCGCGCGCCACGCCCACGCGCTTCTTCTGCCCGCCGGACAGACCGCCCGGCATGCGCGCCCCGAAGCCGAAGAGCGCGACGCATCGCAGGCGCTCGTCCACGCGCTCCTGGATCTCCGGGTCCGAGAGCTTCGTGAGCCGTCGCAGCGGGAACGCGATGTTGTCGTCCACCGTGAGGTGATCGAAGAGCGCGTTGTTCTGGAACAGCATCCCGAACTTCAAGCGCAGCGCGGACAGCTCCAGCTCCGTCAGCGTGAGGATGTCCTGACCGTCCACCACCACGCGCCCGACGTCCGGCCGCATGAGCCCCGTCACCATCTTGAGGAGCACGCTCTTGCCCGCGGCGCCCGGCCCGATGAGACCGTAGAGGCAGCCCTTCGGCACCTCGAGGCTCACGTTCGAGAGCACCGTGTGCTCGCGCCCCTCCGGCGTGCGGAAGCTCTTGGTCAGGCCTTGCAGCGAGATCACTTCTTGGTCGCCGCCTCGAGGTCGGTCCGCAGCTTCGCTACTCGTGTGTAGAGTACAAGTGTCAGTACGCCGAACACCAGCAGCAGCATCACGAGCCCTGCCGCGCCGAACTGCAGCGGACGCAGCGAGCCGCGCGCCACGGCGATGGGGCCCACATGGGCGAGCCCGCTGTCCTTCACGGTTGGATGCGGCGCGCGTGGCACCATCACCACCGACACGTTGTCCGGCGAGAGCCCGCGCACGCCACCCGCCACGAGCCGCTGTACTGCGGTCTCCGTGAGGGGAGGGGACACACCGCGGTGCTCGAGCAGCACGCTCGCTGTTGCCTTCTCCTGCGACAGATCACGCAGCGGGTTCTGCTCCGGAACGTTGAGATGGACGCGCGCGGAGAGCACGCCGTCCAGACCCGTGAGCGTGCGCTCCAGATCGCCCGCGAGTCCGCTCACGAACTGCGCATGCTCCGCCTTCTGGCTCGGCACGAGCTGCCCTTTGTCCATCGCGTCCAGCACGCCCTTCGACTTCGGCCGCGGCAACTCCTCGTCGCTCATGACGGCGAGCGCGCGCGCCGCGTCATCGCGACCTACGGAGACGAGGAACTTGCCCTCCACGGTGGGGTCCGTCTCCTTCGTCGCGTCCACGCCCGCGCGGTCCAGGCTGAGCATCACACGGTTCGCGTCCGACTCGTCGATGCCCACTGCGACCGGAACGCCACAGCCGATGAGGGCAAGGACGCAGAAGCTCAGCATCAAGGGCAAGCTGGGCAAGCGGGCCAAGCGGGGCAAGCGGGCCAAGCGGGCCAAGCGGGACGGACGGGGCATGTAGGTTGACGGAGGCTAATCGAGTCAGCGGACGATTTCGAGGGCTCGTCACTTCCAGGGGTCGTGGTACCCTGAACCATCGTGCATAACCTTGTCTTTGGACGTCTCGGGGGTCGGGGGTCGTGGAGAATGCTCGCCATGCGTGGCTGGCTCATTGGGCTGGTGATGCTCGTGGGTCTGCTCCAGGTCGGATGCACCTCTGACGCACGGCCCGGCGACACACGGCCCAGTGGCGATGGGACGCCGCCGGCGGTGAATGTCACGCCGCCCAAGCCCGCGTTCAAGATCTCGCACTTCTTGCCGCTCTCCACGGACGTCTCACTGACCGCGCTGGGCCCGGCGACGGTCGTGGCCGGCACGTCGATGTCGTACCAGATCACCGTTTCGAACGGCGGCCCGGACGACGCCACCGGCATC
>JANXLV010000222.1 GCA_025355005.1 Myxococcales bacterium
GGAAAAGGTCGAAGCCAAGGCCGACAAGAAGCCCAAGTCGAAATCCCGGACCTAGACCCGGACCTAAACCTCGACCTCGACCTCGACCTGGACCTAAACCTCGACCTCGACCTCGACCTAAACCTCGACCTCGACCTCGACCCGGACCTCGACCTCGACCTCGACGTAAACAGCGTCGCATGGCGTGAGAGCCGCCCGTCAGGCAAGGCTTCGAGCGAGCACGGAGCGGAACGGACTCTTGTCCGTGAGCACCGCGCGCAGCTCGAAACGAAGCATGGCGGGACGGATCTCGCGCCAGGCGATGCTGTTTCGAGACCTCAGATGTCTGTCATGACCGTCGTCGTCGCGTAGTCCGCCGCGAAGATCGCCACGATGCTCGCGACGACCGCCTTCGCCGTTGCCTCGCCGACCCCGCGCGCACCGCCGGAAGCGTGAAAGCCCTTCTTGCAGCAGATCGTGCTGACGATGATCCCGAAGACGATGCTCTTCGTGATGAGCATCCGGATGTCCTTCCAGTCGACGAACACGTGGACCTTGTCCCAGAATAGCCCCGGGTCGATCCCCTGCCACGACACCGCGACGATGTACGCGCCGCCCATGCCCGCGAGGCCGAACGCGAGCGAGAGCAGCGGCATCATGAGTGTGGTCGCCACGATGCGCGGCACAACGAGGTACTGCACCGGCGACACGCCCATCGTGGTGATTGCGTCGATCTGCTCGGTCACGCGCATGTTCCCGAGCTCGCTGGCCATGGTGCTGCCCGCGCGCGCGGTGACGACGACCGCCGCAAGGACCGGCGCGAGCTCACGCGACAGAGCGAGCGCGACGACACCGCCGACCATTCCCTCTGCAGAGAAGCGACGGAAGCCGAGGATGGTGCTGACGGTGAACGCCATTCCCGTGAACAGACCGACGAGGCCGACGATGAACGTGGACCCCGCGCCGATGAAGTCCAGCGCGACCAGGAACTGCGCCCATCGGAATGGCGGACGAACGAGCCATCCCGCCGCCTTCACGCCGAGCAGCGCGGTGGAGCCTAGCTCGTCGAGGAGGGCGATCGGCGGCGCGAGCACGCGGTCCACGACGCTCATCAAGAACGACGGGCTCGCTTCCTTCTCGTCGCTGGCTTCGCCCTCGGACATCTTCGGTCGGGGACTCTACTACGGGTCTATTGCTCGCGATAGAACCGCGGCACGCGCCTCGAAATGGAGGTGAGGACCTCCCATGCGATGGTTCCGATGCGGGAGGCGACCTCGTCCGCGGTGATGTTGTCGCGTCCCTGCGGCCCTTCTTGCGCACCAAGGACCATCACCTCGTCGGTGATGCCGACGCCCGGGATATCCGTGACGTCGATCATGGACATGTCCATCGAGACAGCGCCGATGATCGGCGCGCGCTTTCCGCGGACGAGGAGATGACCCCGGTTCGAGAGCTGACGTGAGAGACCATCCGCGTAGCCCATGGGGACCGTGGCCACGCGCGTGTCGCGGGTTGCGCGGAAGAGCCCGCCGTAGCCCACGGTCTGGCCGACCGGCACGGTGCGCACGTCCACCACCTCCGTACGAACGCGCATCACGGGCGCGAGCTCGGAGTCGAACGGTGCGCCCACGTCACCGTCGTTGCCGACTGCACGCGGCGAAACACCGAAGAGCGCGATGCCGGGACGAACTGCGGAGAGCCGCGCCTCGGCGCGAAGGAGCGCAGCGCTGTTCGCAGCATGACGCACAAGAGGGCGAATGCCCTTCTTTTCGAGTGTGGCTGTCATCTCGTCGAAGCGGACCATCTGCTCGCGCGTGTGCTCCTGTGAGAGCGCATCCGCAGACGCGAGATGGGTCATGAGCCCGCTCGGACGGAGCTCCGGAACGTTCGTGAGCTTGTCCGCGAAGCTCTCGAGATTTTCTGCGCGGAGACCAAGGCGCGCCATGCCGGTGTCGAGCTTGACGTGCACGTCCACCGGCTTGTCCAGCTTGAGCGCGCGCGCTGCGGCAGCAAACCCCGCGAGGTGCGACTCGTCGTAGATGACCGGCGTCATGTCACGCGCGAGCACCTCCGCGTAGGCGCCGCCGTAGTAGCCACCCATCACGAGGATCGGCGCGACGATACCGGCCTCGCGCAGCTCCACGCCCTCTTCCAGGAGCGCGACGCAAAAGCCGTCAGCGCCAGCGCGCTCGAGCGTTCGCGCGACCGCCGGGGCGCCATGACCGTAGGCGTCCGCCTTGAGGACCGCCCAGACCTTTGCGCCATCCGCGTGCTTCTTCACCACGCGGAGATTCTTGCGCAGGGCCTCGAGGTTCACTTCGGCGCGGGTCGGCCGGATGGCGTCCGCCGGCGCGGCGCGACGGGCCTTGTGCACGCGCGGCTCCGACTCCAGCGGAGCCGGTATCACTCGCTTCTTGTCGCCGCCTTCGTCGTGCATGATTCCTTCGGGGAGAGACCGGAGAGGAGAACCCATATTCATCCGAACGCCGGGCTGCGTCGAGAGCTTCCGGGCGGCCGTGCACTTTCCTCTGCCTCGGCACCCTCGGCCCCCTTGGCCACCGCGGCGAGCTTCTCCTTGGCGAACTGGAGTCGATAAAGCTTCGCGTAGACGCCGTCCTTCTCCATCAGCGCGGTGTGCGACCCGGTCTCCACCACCCTGCCCTTGTGGAACACCACGATGCGATCCACCGTACGAATCGTGGACAAACGGTGGGCGATCACGACGGCTGTGCGACCTTCCATCATGGCCTCGAGGGCCGTCTGCAGGCGGGCCTCCGTGTCGGAGTCGATGCTTGCCGTGGCTTCGTCGAGGATGACGATGGGCGTGTCCTTGTAGACTGCACGCGCGAACGCGATGAGCTGGCGCTCACCCGCGCTGAAATTTGCGCCGCGCTCCTCCACGGGCGCAAGCAGCCCGTCCGTGCGCGACTCGAAGACGGCGAGCGCGCCGATGCGAGACAGCGCCAGCTTCGCTCGATCGAGCGACGGCTCCGGATCGCTCATGGCGATGTTGGAGAGCACGGAGCCGGTGAAGAGAAAGACGTCCTGAGGGACCACGCTGAAATGCTCGCGGAGCTCCCGGCGGTCGTAGTCCTGCACGTCCTTGCCGAGCACGCGGATCTGTCCCGCCTGATGCTCGTAGAGCTGGAGCAGGAGCGCAGAGATGGTGGTCTTGCCCGCGCCCGTTGCCCCGACCAGCGCGACCTTCTCGCCACGGGGGACGTCGAAGCTCACGTCACGCAGCACCGGCACGCCCGGTTTATATGCAAACTGCACGTTATCGAAGCGTATGGCCTCGGTCGCTGGACCTTGCGCGTGCTCCTTGCCCGGCGTCGCGGTGGTCTCCAGCTCCGTGAGGTCCAGGAGCTGGAAGATGCGCTCCGCGCCCGCCATGGCGCTCTGCAGGATGGTGTAGCGCTGCGCGAGGAGGCTGACCGGCTCGAAGAACTGCTTGATGTACTGCGTGAAGATCACGACCAGCGCGAACGTGATGCCTTCGCCGATCTTCGAGATTCCGCCCCACCACAGGATGCTGGCGATGCAGAGCGACGACACCATCTCGATCGCGGCGTCCAGGATGGCCTCGTAGAAGATGGAGCGCTTGTTTGCGTCGCGGTAGGCGTCGTTGATCTCGTCGAAGTCCTCCGCCATCTTGCCTTCGCGCGCGTAGGCCTGCACCACGGCGATGCCCGCGACCTGCTCGTTCAGGAACGAGTTGAGGCGCGCCGTGCGCGTGCGGATGTCGCGATAGGCGGCGCGCGAGCGCTTGCGTGTCCAGTTCACCACGAGGCCCACCAGCGGGAGCGCCGCAAACGCGACCAGCGACAAGCGCACGTTCAGCCGCAACATCAGGATGACGATGCCCGTCAGCGAAAGCAGGTCGACGATCGCCATGAGCACGCCGGATGCGAAGAGCTCACCCACGGCGTCCACGTCGTTCGTTGCCCGCGTGACCAGACGCCCGACCGGTGTGCGATCGAAGTACGAGAGCCGCAGCTTCTGGAAGAACAGGAAGATGAAGTTGCGAAGGTCCGCCATGATGCGAGCACCCGCGACCTGCATCGAGTACTGACCAAAGAAGCCCAGCAGCTGCTGGAATATCACCACCGCGCACAGCATCACGCCGTCCCAGAGCAGGTTGTCCGCGCGCGACGCCGCCGCGTCTCCCACGACGCGACCCATGAGCAGCGGACGCAACAGCGCGCCGCCCATCACGACCACCTGGAGACCGAGCGACAGCACGATGAGCAAGGCGTGGGGCTTCACGAACGGCATGAGGCGGCCCGCGAGCTGCAGGTCGTACGCCTTGCCCAGGTCGGTCTCTTCGTGAAAAGCCTTCAGCTTCTCCTTGCCTCGCTGACCGGCAGCGGGCTTCTTCTTGGTCTCCTCCGTCATGCGGCCCCCTCGCCCATGGCTTCGGGGGCTGCAGGTGCCAGCACTGCGTCCAGCTGCGCGAGCTCGCTCTCGGCGCTCTGCTCTTCCGCGAAGGCGGCGTAGAGCCCGTCCATCTGCACGAGCTCCTCGTGCGAGCCTTGCGCGACGATGCGACCTTCATCGAGGACCAGGATCGTGTCGCAGCGCGAAGCCGCGGCCACGCGATGCGTCACGAGGACCAGAGTACGTTTCGACTTCTGACGCTCGATCGCCTTCAAAATAAGGCTCTCCGTCTTCGCGTCGACGGCCGACAGCGGGTCGTCCAGGACCAGCACCTTCGGCTCGCGTACGAGCGCACGCGCCAGCGCGATGCGCTGCTTCTGCCCGCCAGAGAGCTGTACGCCGCGCTCACCCACGACCGTGTCGAACTGCTCGGGCAACGACAGCGCCTCCTCCAGCACCTGCGCCTCGCGCGCGGCATCACGGATCCGCTCCAGGGACTCCTCGGAGTCCGGATCGTCCAGTGACAGACCGATGTTCTGCGACACCGTAGTGGAGAATAGGAACGCGTCCTGCTGCGCGTAGCCGACAGCCTCGCGCACGGTGGAGAGCGGCAGCTGGCAGACGTCGACGCCGTCCAGCTTCACGGAGCCCTCCGGAGTCGGAAGAAGGCGCGCGAGCAGCATCGCGAGTGTGGTCTTCCCGGAGCCGGTGCGGCCGACGATCGCGATCGACTTGCCAGCAGGCAGCTCGAACGAGACGTCCTTGAGGACCGCGCGCTCGCCGTAGGCAAACGCAAGGCCGTTACATGACAGCGCGCCGCGCACCTCTTTCAACCGCGGGAGCGGGCCATCGCAGATCTCGGGCTGCGCGTCGAACACCTCGCGAAGGCGCGTGTATCCTGCACGACCGCGCTGGATGATCGCGAGCGAGAAGCCCAGCGCGATGATCGGCCACGTCATGCGGCCGAGCGCGAGCCAGAACGCGAAGAAGTCGCCGGGCGAGAGACCGCCGTTCGCCGGGCCAAGAAGCAGTAGCTTGCTGCCGTACCAGAAGCACGCGAGCACACCGAGCGAGCTCGCCGCGCCCACCGTCGGCCCCATCAGTCCGCGTAGCCGCGCGAGACCCAGGCTCGCCTCCAGGTAACCCTGGTTCGCCTCCTGGAAGCGCAGATGCTCGCGCGACTCCAGCGCGAAGCTGCGCACGACGCGCACGCCGGCCAGGTTCGTCTGCAAGATGTCCGAGAGACGACCGATCGCCTTCTGGTTGTTCATCGTGCGCGAGTAGAGGTTCTTGGAGAAGAGGCGCGTGGTGCCGACGAGGAACGGCAACATCACGAACGTGACGAGCGTGAGCTTGGGAGAAATCCGCACCATGACCTGCAGCGCGCTCGCGAACGCAAACGTCACGTTCACGACGTTGAGCACACCGAAGCCAAGCAGCAGGCGCACCTGGAGGAGGTCGCCGGTGGAGCGGCTCATGATCTCGCCCGACGACATCTTCCGGTAGAACGCGGCGCCGAGCTGGTGCAGCCGATGGAGCAGGAGCGCGCGGAGCTCGTACTCGACGTCGCGGCCGGCGTTGAAGACGAACCAGCGGCTCGCGACGCGCGTGCCGAACGCGACGAGCGCGAGGACGAGCATGATGGTCGCGGGCCTGGCGACGTCGCTGGGGTTCGGACCGAAGATGATGTCGATGGCCGACTTGCTCATCCAGTCGATGCGGTTCATCGCCAGCTGGAAGATCGCGAGCATGAGGGTGCCGAAGGCATAGGACGGCAGGTGCCGCATGAACTGCCCGGTCAGGCTGTTCGGGATCTTGCTCGGGTCGACCTTCATGCTCATTTCGAGGACACTCCGCCCAGGGGTCTTCGATGCGACGACATGAGCTTCTGTCGCGAGTTTTTCCCGGTCCGGTCACGAAAAGCGACGAGGTCCGAAACACGGAGCCGGGCAGCGAGCAGCCCGAAGAGCACGCGAGCGCCGCCTTTGCCGTCCAGCTCCTGCACCACGCCGACTTTGCCCGAAAACGGGCCGGCCAGAACGCAGATTCGCGTGCCCTTCTCGATGGGTAGCCTGGGGTCGGTGTCGGCGTCTTGCTGGGCACGCCGGAGGATCGGTCGCTTGCGTGGGAACAGCGGATCGGTGCGATTCGACGGCCCGCCGTCGCTTGGCGTGGGTGAATCGTCGGTGGATGCCGGGTCTCCGTCGTCCACGAAGGCCTCGTCCTTGGGGCGACGTCCCTTGCGCGTCGGTGTGCGCTTGGATTTGGCGCCTTCGCGCTCGGCGACCGGACGTGCCCGACGCTTCTGACCGGAGAAGAAATCGTTGTCGGCGGACCACGCGAGCGCGTCATACAGGCTTCCGAGCGCGGAGAACGCGTCCTCGAGCAGGCCGCCGATCTCGGTCTTCTGGGCGACTGCCAGATCCTTCGGGAGCGTCCACCCGAAGAAGAGCGAGGCGCCGAGGCCCACCGCTTCGTCCACCCATTCGCGCAGCTCACGCCCTGTGATGCGCGAGACCGGACCCTGGGAGCCACCTTCCACACCCGCCCAGAACTGCTCGGGCAGCGCCTCCACCACGCTCGTGGCAGCGAGGACACCTTCGGGGCTCTTCAGCTTCGCGCGCAGGTTGTGAATGTCGACGAGCGCGGACGCCGGCAGCTCGAGGCGTGCCTCTACCGTCGCGTGCGTGAGCCGCAGCACGAGCTTGGCGTTCTCGGCGAACACGCCCGCGAACAGCGGCCGGTAGTCGAGCTTCTGCGCACGCGCCACCTTCAGCGCTTGCTCGCGCTGACGACTGCTGCGCACGAACACGACGCCCGGCGGCCCGAGCTTGCCGTCGACGACCGCAAGCTCCAGTGAAAGCCCGAACTCCGCGAGCCTGTCCTGCACGGACACGGACCAGTGCTGCAGCCGCTCGCGCAGATCTTCGTCCATCGACCCGCGACCACGCAGGTCGAAGTCGTTGCGAGAAAATACGAGTGCACGGCGTGAGGAGGCGACCATCGTCGTTGAGGCTCGCGCCTCGATCAGCGCGCGACCTTAGCCTTAGTTCCACCGCGAACGGCGTGGTTCGAGTTTCGTCCGCGCGAACGGAAGCGGGCCGCCCTCTTGACGCGAGGCGTCATCGTCCTTAACCATGGAATAACCAAACAAAAGGAGGCGCCATGACCCATGGTTCGCACCGCCAGATCGAGCTTTCACGTCGTTCTCCCAGAACCCCGAGCGCCATCGAGAACCTCATGCTCACGGGCCTCTTCGGCCTCGCCCTCACGGCGTCGTTCTCGTCAGCTGGCTGTGGGCGACGCGGTAAGCGCCGGAGGCATGCTAAGGTCGACCGAACTCGTGCCCACGCGTCAGAAGCCCGCCAAGACCGAAGCCCTGAAGACCGACGCGGCCGCGAAGCCCAAGGGCCGCCGCAAGGCCGCAGCTCACGCTCCCAAAGAGGAGCGCGACGAGCAGGACCGTGAGGAAGGCGGCGACGCCACCGACAAGGATCCGAACGATGAACGCGACGACGCAGAGGTAGTGGTCGCCGAGCCCGTGGAAGCGGAGCTCGTGTCCGACGACGACGAACCCGCGCTCGCAGAAGATGCCGAGCCCGAGCACGACAGCGACGACGACGCGAAGCCTCCGCGCTCACGTGCCCCGCTCTCCAGCGAGACCGGGATGGAGCGGATGGACCCGATGTCCGCGTACCTCCGCGAGGTGCAGCGACACAAGCTGCTCACGCCGGAAGAGACGCAGGAGCTGGCCGTCCGCTTCCTCCAGACGCAAGACGCGAAGGCCGCCGCGCGGCTGGTCACGGCGAACCTGCGCCTGGTCGTGAAGATCGCGTACGAGTACCGCCGCGCCTACAAGAACATCATGGACCTGGTGCAGGAGGGCAACATCGGCCTCATGCAGGCCGTGAAGCGCTACGATCCGTATCGCGGCGTGAAGCTCTCCTCCTACGCGGCGTGGTGGATCCGCGCATACATCCTGCGGTTCATTCTGAACAACTGGCGCCTCGTGAAGCTTGGCACCACACAGGCTCAGCGGAAGCTCTTCTTCAACCTGAAGAAGGCGCGCGCAGAGCTGGCCGCCATGGGCATGGACCCGAGCGACGCAGAGGTCGCGAAGCGACTCAACGTGCCCGAAACCGACGTGTCCGAGATGGAGGTGCGCCTCCAGGCCAGCGAGAAATCGCTCGATGCTCCCGTGGGCGACGCGGACGGTCGCTCGATCACGCGCGTGGATATGATGCCGTTCGCCGGCGCCGGCCCCGAGGCGATGATGGCGGACGGTGAGCTGCAGGCGCTCCTCCGCGAGAAGCTCGACGTGTTCCGCGGCACGCTCGCCGGCAAGGAGAAGGAGCTCGCGATCTTCGACGAGCGCCTGGTCGCAGACGATCCGCTCACGCTGCAGGAGCTCGGTGAGCGCTTCAAGATCTCGCGTGAGCGCGTCCGCCAGCTGGAGCAGCGCCTGCAGGGCAAGCTGCGCGACTTCTTGAAGCGAGAGATGGGCGACGCGACGGAGCTGGCGTAGCCAGATGGCAGGTAGCCGCGCCGGCGCCGGAGGTCGGGGAACGCTCTACGTCGTGGCCACACCGATTGGCAATCTGGGCGACATCACGCTTCGTGCGATCGAGACGCTGCGCGCGGTGGATCTGGTCGCAGCGGAGGACACGCGACGCACGCGGGGCCTGCTCACGCACCTCGAGATCTCGAAGCCACTCGTGCCCGCGCACGCGCACTCCACCGAGCGTGAGCTCTGCACCGTGACGGAAGCCCTGGAAGAAGGTAAGGCCGTCGCGCTGGTGACGGATGCGGGCACGCCCGCCGTGAGCGATCCGGGCGGCGTGCTCGTGGCGCGTGCGATCGCCATCGGCGCGCTCGTGATCCCCATCCCTGGCGCGAGCGCCGTGCTCTCGGCACTCGTCGGGAGCGGACTCTCCACGGACGCCGGCTTCCGCTTCTTCGGCTTCATCTCGCGCGACGGCCTCTCGCGCGCAGAGGTGCTCGGGCACATCGCCGCCACGCGCGAGCCTTGCGTGCTCTACGAGTCTCCCAATCGCGTGCAGTCTACACTCACCGAGCTCGCCCGTGCGCAGCCCGCACGTCAGGTCGCGGTCGCGCGCGAGCTCACCAAGCTGCACGAGGAGTTCGTGCGCGGCACGCTGTCGGAGATCGCGGCGGAGGATCGCGAGTGGAAGGGCGAGGTCGTTGTCGTTCTCGGAGAGATGGAGGCCGCCGCGGAGAGCGTGGTGGACGAGGTCCTGCTCAACGCGCGCATCGACGCGGAGCTCGCGCAGGGCACGCATGCAAAGTCGGCAGCGGAGCGCATCGCGGCGTGGAGCGGCCTGCCAAAACGAGCAATCTACGAACGAATCATCCGGCGCAAGCAGGAGACGGAAGATTAGCTCGGCCTACGTTCAACCGGGGCGGACGGAGGCGGCGGGGACCCAGGCGATCGCGGCGCTGCCTTCCCACACGAGCTCGTAGTTCGTGCCGTCGAAGTTCTTCACCTGGCCGGGGTAGCTCTTTCCGTCGCTCCAGGTGGCGATCACGCGCGTGCCTGGCGGCAGCGGCCCGCTGGGTGAAAAGACCGGTTGCGGTGCAGTGGGCGCGTCCCCCGCGGCCTTCGCCGCACGCATGGCCATGGCCGAGGCGACCTGCGCTTTTTGTAGCGTCGCCATGTCTTCTTCGGTGAGGGTGACCTGCAGCGTCATGATGCGAAGGCCCGCGCCCGTGGGTTGCAGCATTCTGTTGCCGTACGACTCCACATCGGCGATGAGGCCCGCGCTGTCGCGCATGACCCCGAGCATCGAATCGCGCGACAGTCTGGACGAGAGCACCGTCGCAAGACTCGTCAAGATGGAGCGCTTCACGGACTCCACCAGGCCAGCCTCACCGCCGTGCTGCGCGACCGTGTTGGCGAACGCGCCCGGGTCCATCACGTCGATGTGTGCGCTGCCGAAGGCGTTCGGGTGTAGCTCCACATCCGAATGGTCTCTGACCGCTCCCAGCGGTCCTCCCCATTGAAACCCGAGCTCGCCCATACATCGACGATACACGCGGAATCAGAAACCCGCCGGCCGATCATGCCCCGCGCGTGTAGAACGGCGTACCCAGGCGAAGAAGGCGGGAAATCGCGTCCTCTGCGAGCACCATCGCGATGAATGGATCGTCCTTCGGGAGGCTCACGAACGCGTCAACCGCGAGCGGACCGTCGAGCTCGAGCCCGAGCACAGGCGTGGTGAGCTGGTCCGTGCTCGGGAAGTACAGCTGCGCGAGGTACGCCGACTTCACTGCGTGCAGCTGCGGGCAGAGACGCATGAGGCGCGCAGTGAGCCGCGTCAGCTTGGGATCGGGACCGGGCGACTCGGCGGCGTCGCTCGATGGTGGCGCATCTCGATCGAACGCCGCACCCTCGAACAGCGCATCGAAGTCGCTGAGGAGCGACTGGAGGTGGTCCGAATCCGGATCGCCGTCGAAGTTGCGCATCGCCCAGACCGCGACGTTGCTGCTCTCGGGAAACTCCCCCTTCTCTTTCACGACCTCGCGCACACGAGGAAGGAGCACGAACTGTAGCCACTGCTCCGGCGCCAGGGTCTTCATCCCGAAGGCGCCCATGTCGACGAACTTCTCGTTGGGTGGTCTCTGCGCGGACCAGCGGCCAAGGCGCACGAGCTCCGCCTCGATCTCGTCGGCCAGCTTTTCCGCACGTTCGTGGAGCTTCGGCATTCCAGGTGACCCTACCTCCACTGCGTGGGCGCGCAAGACTTCGCGGGTCAGTCGGCGAACGAGCGCGTCATCTCGTCGAGCTCGGCGCGGTCGAGCCCCTTCTCCTTCGCGAGCCCATCGAGCCATGCGTTGCGACGCGCGCGGATCCATAGACCGGAGAGGCGCGGGCCGGCGACGAGCATGGGGATGAGCCCCAGCGTGAGGCTGGCGATGGCGATCATCTTGAGCGGGATCGGAAGTCCACGGGCCTCGTAGTAGTCCCAGAAGAACTGGTAGAGACCGCCGGCGATCGCGAGCCCGACGAACAGCGAGCCGACGGCAAAAACACCACGTACCCACCGCGTCCGCTTCGCCATCGTGGCGATCGCTGCGTGCTCCTGATCCGGCGGCTCATCCGGTGGCGGCACGTTCTCGCGGTAGGGAATTTGCGTCACCTCCCCAGTATACGCTTGGAGGTTTCAGAACGCTTCCTGAGGTGATCTCGGCCGTGGCTCACGCCCCATCTGGCGCAGGTAGTACGCGCAACCAACGGGCTTTCAGAGATCGCTGCGCAGGTAGATGAGCACGTTGTCCACGTTCATGGCGAAGGCGCCCATGGGTCCGTTCGTGATGGGACCGATGACGAGCTTCTGCTCCTTCACGGACTGCCAGGACACGGGCGTGGGCAAGACCGCGACGTCGAGCGTATTCATCCGGACGTTGAGGCGGCCTTCGGCTCCGGCCTCGGTCGGGTGGTTCTTGATCGAGAGCGCGAACGTCGTCCACTGTCCAACGACGAGCGGCGCGGAGGCCTGCATGATCGCCCCCGTGTTGCCCGCCACCACCCATGTCCCCGTGGCGCGCTGGACCACGAAGAGGAAGTCGTTGCCGTACGCGATCGACACGATGGGGACGCTCCCGGAGACGCCGGCGTCCTGGGGGAAGTAGTCCGCGGAGATGCGCACGTCGAACTGGACCGTCATGTCCGCCGGCATGTCGTGCAGGCTCTTTTGCAAGAAGCCGGAGGCCGCCAAGGAGTCGTCGATCAGGGTCGGGATGCTCAGCGCAACGGACTGCGGCTTCGACCGGAACGCGCTCGTATCCGCGGCGATCGTGCCGCCGCCAGAGGCGCCGATGTCGGGCGTGCGATTGCTGTTGTCCCAGTACTTCACGATCGGAAGGTGATCGAAGTCGTCGCAGAAGCTCGGCGCAGGCGTGACGGAATCGCAGAACGTCGGGGCAGCTACGAACGCATCGGCCGTGGTGTCGGCGTCCACGCCGCCGTCTGCGTCACCTCCATCGACCTCCAATCCCGAGGAATTGATGCCAAGCACGCCGCGACATGCGGAGATCGCGAACAGCGTCCCAGCGGCAGCGAGCGAGAAAAGACGTGAGCGGCTCACTGGTATCCCCTCGCCTGCATCTCGTAGAGCCGCGCGTACGTCTTGTGCGCAAGGACCAGCTCTGCGTGCGTGCCGTCCTCGACCACGTGACCATTCTCCAGCACCAGGATGCGATCCGCCATGCGCACCGTGGGGAAGCGGTGCGAGATGATGAAGGTCGTCTTGCCTTTCGAGAGCTCGCGGAAGCGCTCGAACACGGCGTACTCGGCCTCTGCGTCCAGCGCTGCGGTGGGCTCGTCGAGCACGAGAATGTCCGCCTCCTCGCGCATGAACCCACGCGAGAGCGCGATCTTCTGCCATTGCCCGCCAGAGAGCTCCACTCCATCCTGGAACCAGCGACCAAGCGCCGTGTCCATGCCGGACGCGAGACCGCTCACCACGGGCTCGGCGCCCCCACGCGTGACCGCACGCTCGAGCCGCGTCTGGTCCTCCATGTTGGTGACGCTACCCACCCCAACGTTCTCGCGCACACGCAGCTGGTACTGATTGAAGTCCTGGAACACGACGCCGAAGCGCAAGCGCAGCTTCTCCTCGTCCCACTCGCGAAGGTCGCGCCCATCGAGCAAGATCCGCCCGCTCGTGGGCTCGTACAGCCGCGTCAGCAACTTCACGAGAGTGGTCTTGCCAGCCCCGTTCTGCCCCACGAGAGCCACGGACTGCCCCTGAGGGATCGAGACGCTGACATCCTCGAGCACGAACTTCCCAGCCCCGGGATAAGTAAAAGACACATGATCGAGAACGATCCCAGTCGAGGTCGAGGTCGAGGTCGAGGTCGAAGTCGAGGTCGGCGTCGAGGTCGAGGTCGAGGTCGAAGTCGCGACCTTCCGCTCTTCTTGCGTCTCCCCCTCCGTCGACTGATCGAGAAACGCGAACAGGTTCGACATGTAGAGGTTGTGCTCGTACATGCTCCCGATCCCGCTGAGTATCGACTGGAACGCCTGCTGGCCGCTGCGGAACGCGAGCACGTACATGGTCATGCTGCCGAGCGTCAGCTTCGAGAGCGCGGTCAGCACCGCCATGAATGCATACGCGCCGTAGAAGGAGAGCGTCGCGATCATGGAGAGCAGGTGCCCGTAGATCGTCCGGCGGATGGCGAGCTTCGTGTCCTCCTTGTGGAACTTCTCGGCGAGCTCCTTGTAGCGACCCAGGAACAGCGAGCCCAGGCCGAAGAGCTTCACCTCCTTCGCGTGCTCGTCGTTCGCGAGGACGTACTCGTAGTAGATGAGGCGGCGAGCGTCGGGCGAGCGCCAGTTGCGCAGGCGGAAGGCCGTCTTGGAGAAGCGCATCTCCGCGATCGTCGCCGGGATCGTCGCGACCATCAGCACCACGACGATCAGCCCAGAAAAGCGCACGAGCAACGCGCCGTAGCCGATCAGTGTGAGCACGGATTGCACGAGCGAGAAGCTCTCGCGCACGAGTGACAGCGGCCGAGAGCTTGCCTCGCGTCGCGCCTTGGACATCTTGTCGTAGAACTCGGAGTCCTCGAAATGCGAGAGCGAGAGCTTCGTCGCGCGCTCCAGGATTTCCACGTTGATGTCGGTCCCCAGACGCGAGCCGAGCGTGCTGGTCGTGAGGGAGAGAGAGCGCGTGTTCGTCGCCGAGAAGGCCACCAGCGCGAGCTCGATCAGAACCCAGTGCAGCGCGACGTCCTTGTCGTGCGCGACCACCGCGTCGACGATGCGCTTGCCCGCCCAGGCGATGAGCGGCGGGATCATCGCGCCGGTGAGCGTCAGCGTCGCGAGCGCGACCGTCAGCTTCGGTGAGGAGCGCCACACCATGCCCAGCGTTCGCCGCGTGTAGCGGAACGACTCGACCAGGCCCTTCACGAACGACCGCTTCGGCGGCTCGGGCGCCGGTGCTCCGTGGCCGTGCGGGCTCGCCGTCTTGCCGGTGGCCTTTGCCTTCTTGTTAGATCGTGTCGCCAAGTGCCGCTTGTATCTTCGGGGCGGAGAAGCCCACCATGATTTTTCCGCCGACGTCGATCACGGGAATGCTCCCGCCCGACAGCCCGGCCTTCGCGAGCTTGGCGCGCATCTCGCGGTCCGCGCCCGAGTCCTTCTCGATGTCCTTCTCGACGAACTTCACGTGCTTGCCCGTGAGCCATTTCGCGGCCTCGTGGCACGCGCCACACCACTCCGCGCCGTAGATGATCACGTGCGGCTGACCGGTCGCGGCGAGCGCGCCGAGACTGATGCCGCCATCACCCTGCGCTCCCTGTCCGTTCCCGCCGTTCGACGCGAGCGTGGGGCCCACCGCCTTGCGCCGCTCCACGATGTAGGTCTCGAAGTCCGAGCGCGGCGCCTGCGCCACGGCATACGAACCATCCGCGTTCTTCGTCGTGAGGTCCGCGAGGTACATCATGTCCTCCGACGGCGTGTGCGCAGGGTCCATCACGCGGACCTTCTGTGCTTGGGCAGGAGGCACCTCCGCGACGGTGTCGACGACGTGCGGGTTCCCCTTCTCGTCGACGTACGTGAAGCTCAGCCCTTTTGCATCATCGCGGACGGCGGGCAGCTCTTTCTGGCTCTGCTCCGCTGCGATCTGCGCCGGGTCCTTCTTGCAGCCCGCGAGCGTCGTCGATGAGAGCGCGAGAATACAGCCAAAAACAGCCGCGATACGGCGGTGGGCGGTCATGGCTCCTCGGACAGTTTGGTCCATTCGGACATCATCGTATCCACTCGCTTGGCGAGTTGCTGCTCCTCCGAGGCTTTTTTTGCGAGCTTCGCCCAGTCGCCGCCGGGGTCCTCGCGCAGCGCAGCGCGTCGCTCCTCGAGCTCCTTCTCGCCCGCAGCAATGAGATCCTCGAGCTCCGCGATCCGCTTTCGCTTCTTCTCCTTGTCGCGGGCGACCGCCTTCTGCTGCTCGAAGCTCTGCTTGCCCTGAGGCGCGTCCTTCGGCGGCGGCGCGACGCTCTTCGACGCGCTCCTTTTTTTCTGCGAGGCGGCCTCGATGAGCGCGGCGGCCTTTTCTTCCTTCGCCTGCCGCGCCTCCTTCGCCTGCTGCGCCGCGTAGTCCTTGAAGCCACCCGGAAAGACGTCTGCGTGTCCGTCGCGTACGACGATGAGGCGCGTGGTGGTCGCCTCCAGGAAGCGGCGGTCGTGCGAGACCAGGAGCACGGTGCCAGGAAATCCGGTGAGCGCCTCCTCGAGGATCTCCGCCGCAGGAATGTCGAGGTGGTTCGTGGGCTCATCGAGGAAGAGCAGGTTCTTCGGCTCGAGCAAGAGCTTCGCCAGCGCGAGCCGCGAGCGTTCACCACCCGAGAAACCGCCCACGCTGCGCAGCGGGTCGTCGCCGTAGAAGCGGAAGCGAGCGAGGTACTGACGCGCGACCTCCACGGTGAAGTCGCCGCGGATGGTGCGCACCTCCTCCGTCGCGGTGTTCTTCGGGTTCACGCCGCCCAGGTGCTGATCGAAGTAGCCGTCGGCGAGGTTGGTCCCACGCTTGATGTCGCCCTGATCCTCTGGAAGGCCGCGGCCCGCGAGCAGCTTCAGCAGCGTCGTCTTGCCCGCGCCGTTCGGTCCGACGATGCCGATGCGATCACCACGACGCACGAGCAGATCGAGAGGCCCGAAGAGCTTGTTTCCACCGCGCGACGCATGGAGGCCCTTCGCATCGATGACGATGTCTCCCGTGCGCGGCGCCTCTGCGAAACGAAAGCGCACACGCTCCGCGGCTTGCCAGACGTCCTCGGGGTTGTCGAGCCGATCGATCTTGTCGAGCATCTTGCGGCGGCTCTGCGCCTGCTTCGTCTTCTGTCCCGCGATGTTCTTGCGGATGAAGTCTTCCGTCTTGTCGATGAACGCCTGCTGCCGCTCCAGGAGCGCGCGCTCGCGGGCCAGGTCTTCTTCCCGTGCGACAGCGTAGTCGGAGTAGCGAAGTGGATAGACGCGCAGCTGCTGGCGCCCGAGCTCCATCGTCTCCGTGCACACGTTGTCCAGGAACGCGCGATCGTGCGAGACGATGAGCAACGCGCCACGGAACCCCGACAGGTACTGCTCGAGCCAGCCGATGGTGTCGAGGTCGAGGTGGTTCGTCGGCTCGTCGAGCAAGAGCAGCGTGGGCTCCTGCGCAAGCACCACGCCGAGATGCAGACGCCCGCGCTCGCCGCCGGAGAGCGACGTCACGGGGCGCGACAGATCCTTCTCCTCGAAGCCCAGCTTGGTGACGATGGCGGCGACCTTGTGCTCGAGCGCGTCGCCGCGGAGCATGTGGTAGCGGTCCTCGAGCTCCGCGAGCTTCTTCAGCGCGGGATCATCCTCTGATGTGGCATGCGCGGCGTCGTCACGCGCGCGACCGAGCTCTTCGCGCAGCGCGGTGACCTCCGCGAAGCCAGAGAGGAGCGCGCTCATCACGTCACCGGTCGCTGCGATCTCGTGCGACTGTCGGTAGTAGCCGAGCTTCGCGTCCTTCGAGATGACGGCGCTGCCACCGTCGGGCTCCATCTCCTTGGCGATGATGCGAAGAAGCGTGGACTTCCCCGCGCCGTTCGGCGCGACGAGGGCGGCGCGCTCGCCAGCGGCCAGGCTGAAGGTGACGCCCTGGAAGAGGGTGGAGCCAGCGAACCCGAAGCGTACGTCTGCGACTTGAAGAAGCGTCACGGCAAGAAGCTCCGCTTATAGTACGTCCGTGTCGCTCGAGCGCGACAGAAGCAGCGCTATTGAACCTGGTTACAATAGGCCGCCCAGACACCACCCGCCGCAACCCAGCAGCCCGGAAAACACGGGGTTTTCGCCTACACCTACCTGGTGCGCAGCTTGCTTGACGAGGGGTATGGACGCACCCGCGCAGGTCACCCGGCACTCCCATTCAATCCCGCCGCTCGCCATGGACGCGACCGCGGAAGAGGATGGTTTCCTGGCCAACGTGGACGCGAGAGCGCTGACGTCGCTGGCCGCGCTGGCCCTGGCCATGACAGTCGTATTCGCCATCGCGATGGTGGGTTACATCAAGCATGCGAATGGGTCGTCGTCGGAAGTCAGCGCCCAGAACGAACCGCTGGTGAACGAGGGAGTCGAAATCCCGACGCCAGCGATCAACCTGACGCAACCGGCAGAGTAGCCACCCGCGCCGTCCCGTTCACGATCACGTTCAGCAAGCAGTGCGAGCGTCGCGGAGCGACTTCGACGTCCACATCGACTTCGACTTCGACTTCGACTTCGACCTGCGTAAACAGCGTCGCATGGCGTTAGACTGTCCTGGCTTTCGCGGGCGGTGAACACGAGAGGGTGGGGAGCGTCCGCAATGTTCGGCCGGGTGGCGCGGCGCGGCGTCGCGAACGAGTCCACGGGTGGGGGCGAGCTCGGACAAAGTCGGAGCGGCGTCATCGGCTCGAACCAACATAGCCAGCCGTCGCGCCCCCGATCGAGTCCACGGCTGCGGACGACGCGCTGCGGCCACAGGCCGGACATGCGGGCGCTCACCGCCAAACGCGATTCACGGTTCCGTTCAACGCGGGATCTCGCGCCAGGCGACGCTGTTTCACTTGCAGGCGGTTGCGCCCTTGGTGGCGTAGCAGGTGTTGTAGGCCTTTTCGGTCGCCGATTCGTTGGGGTACTGGGCGTAGCACGCGTCCTTGCACGCCGTTGCGGTTGCGCCCATGCCGTTGTTGGACGTCCCTGCGTCGGTGCCACCGCCGCCGCCGCCGCCACCGCCACCGCCGCCACCGCCACCGCCACCGCCACCGCCACCGCCGCCACCACCGCCGCCACCGCCACCGCCACCGCCGCCACCAGCGTCAGCTGTTCCGCCGCCTGTTCCTCCGCCGGAGCCGGGGACGGGGCACTTGAGGACGCAGGCGTGGAGCGCAGCGCAGTCCTTGTTGTTGTAGAAGCAGGCCTGGGTCTCGTTGCAGCAGCCCGTCTGCATCGCGCCCGTGCAGCCGGAGTTTCCGAACGCAATTCCGTCTGCGGAGAGGCTGCACTTCGCGCCCGTCTCGCCGGCGCCTGCTGGGGGCGCACTGTTGTTGTTGTTGCTGCCGCTGGAGTTACTCGGCGCGGGCGTCTGGCCGGCGTTGGGATCCGTCGCGTTCTGGTCCTGACCCGTGAGGCCTCCCTGAGAAGGCGCAGCGGAGGAGCACGCGATCATCGCGGACACCATTCCGACGCCCATGACAGTGAAGCTCCAAGGATACGTTCGCATGAGACCTCCGCGTTGCACGCACCTCATCCTGCATGGTCCGTGCTCAGCGCGCGCCTCCTTGGGTTACGCGCGGTTCCGACCCTTGCGCTCCGCAAGGTGAGCGCCACGAGCAGCTTTGTGGATCATCTCGGAACCAGCGAGGTGTTTTCCGTACATGCCAGTGACTTCGCGGTGACAGGCCCGGAACAAGTGGACGGCCATGCTTGCGGCCACTCAATCCGAGGCCATCCTTGTCGGCATGCAACCGCAGCACACCATCCGCACCGCCGGTCCGAGCGACATCCCTCGCCTCGTTGCGATGAACCACGCCGCGTATCCGGATCTCGTCGCGGAGGGCATCGTCTTCGACTGCGCGCAGCTCGCCGCGCACCAGGCGGTGTTCCCCGAGGGCCAGCTGGTCCTGGTCAGCCCCGATGGCGGGATCGTCGGCGCGCTCTCCACGCTCATGGTGTCTTCCGCGGACGCGCTCGCACCGCACACCTGGATCGACATCACGAGCCATGGGACGTTCGCGAAGCATGATCCGCGCGGTGACACGCTCTACCTCGCGGATGTCTACTCCGATCCCGCCGCGCGCGGCACCGGCACGGGCGGCGCCCTCTATGATGCGCTGTTCGCGCTCTGCAAGCGCAAGAAGCTCGCGCGCGTCGCCGCGGGCGGCCGGCTCTATGGCTACGTCGATGTCGCGAAGGAGGTCTCCGCAGCGGACTACGTGGAGCAGGTGCTCCGCGGCGAACGCAAGGATCGCGTGCTCACGTCGCAGCTGCGCGCGGGCTTCGTCGTAAAGAATGTGCTCTGCAACTATCTGGACGACTGGCGCAGCGGCAGCTTCGCCACGCTGCTCGTGTGGGAGAATCCAGAGCGAGCGCAAGCAAGACTCATCGCCAGCCCGTCTGGCGACTATTTGACCGTGGACGGGCCCGCGCCGCTACGGAGCAACCCGCCGCGCCCGGTGGGCCAGAGCAGGCAGGAGGTGCCGCTGCCTCCTACCTTGAAGACGTCGATGCCGTGATCGAACGTCTGCACCAGGATCTCGAGCGCGCCGTCGCCGTCGAGATCCGCGATGGTGGGCGCCGCTGGAATGCCGACGCCGTTGCCGTCCATGCTCTGCCCCGGTAGCGGAATATCGAAGAGCAGCTTGCCTGTGTTGTCGAGCACGACCAGGCGCCCCGCGGCCGCGCTCAGCGCATACACGCCGAAGATGACCTCGGGGATGCCGTCCTTGTTCAGATCGGCGACGACCGCCTCCGACGCGAAGGTCTTCGCCGCGCCCTTCGCGTAGTCGAAGCGCCATGCGCGGCTGCCGTCCGGCGAGATCGCGTAGACGAACCCGTCGTTGATGGGCGCGATGATCTCCGGACGTGTGTCGCCGAGAATGCTCACGGTGGTTGGCGCCGGGATGGCGTCGGGCGGGTAGTAGTCGCCTGAGGGACGCACGGCGGGTTTGTCGGTGAAGGGCAACGTCTCGAAGCCCGCGAGCCTGCGCGCCGCGCGTGAGCCGCCGCCCTGCGCGCCCTCGAGCACCATGAACGCGTAGCCCTGCGTCTCGTACGGATCGTGGAGCTCTGCGTTGGGGATGCCGACCACGTCGTTCTTGCCGTCGCCGTTCACGTCGGCCACGTTCGGCGGAGACGCGGTCCACTGCAGCCACATGTTCTTGGTGACCTCGGGCCAGGGGTCCGCGTGGTCGTGGTAGTGCCCGTTCTCGATCGCGGGGTCGAGCCAGCGAATGAACTGCCCCCAGCCCATGGGCTTCGAGAGGAACATGTTCGCGGGGTTCGAGTAGTACGACGACGCGAGGATCGAGCTGCCGTTCGCCTTGAACGCGTTGATCTGGTGGTTGTCGTACGTGACCAGGATCTCGAGCTCCTTGTCGTCGTCGATGTTGCCGATGCCGACGTTCTCGCCGTAGCAGCCGTAGCCGGTGTTGCCCTCGCCGTTGAAGTCCTTGTCGCCAGGGGTGCCCTGGTTGTAGCGGGGCCACGCGTTGGCGTTGCCGCCGGGCGCGAACACCTTGCCGTCGGGAGAGAACACGAAGACCTGCGAGCCCGTCTTGGACGTGTTCGTGGTGGTGACGACGATCTCTATCTTGCCGTCGCCATCCAGATCGCCAGCGGCCATGCCGCGCGCCTCCGGGCTCTGTCCGCCGCTGGTGGTGGACGCGGGCCAGCCGGCCTTCGGCGTGAGCGCCTTGTTCTTGTATTCGTACGCGGCCACGGTGCCACCGTTGCCGCCGACGACGATCTCCATCGTGCCGTCGTTGTCGAGATCCGCGACCACGCCGGGTGCGTAGATGCGGCCCATCGTGGCAGTGCCCTTCGCGAGCTGCTTGCCCGTCGCGTCGAAAACGAACGTACTGTAGAGCGTGGCGACGATCTCGTTCTTGCCGTCCTTGTCGAGATCGACGACCGCGGGCGAGCCGAACCAGCCCGTCTCGCCCGTCTTCACGTTGAACGCGAACGTGGGCATGGCGACGGGCGAGCTGCCGCCTTGCGCTTTGCATGCGGCCTGCGGCGCGACACTGCCATCTTCGGCGACGCTTGCATCACCGTGGGTACCACCACCACCGCCGTCGTCACCAGCTCCGCCGCCGCCACCACCGCTATCGCTGCCGCCACAGGCGACGGCAGCGGCGAGAGCGGAGAGGAGCACGACACCGACGGCGGAGGTCTGGCGGAGCATGCAGAGATCTTACACGCTACTTCGCGATCTTGCAGGCTGTGGCGTCGCCCTCGGTCTTCGAGATGTTCAGGTTGTCTGTATAATACACGCGTGAGAAGGACGAGGACCAGCACTCCACCACGTCGAGCTCGCTCGGCAGGGTTCCTCCCGTCGCGACGACGTCGGCGCGGCCGGCGCCGGTGGTGTCCCAGCGGTTCTTGAGGTTCACGTCCTCCAGAACGGTCGGCTTCGTGTTGTCGAGCGCTGCCTTGCCCGTGATGTCGAGCTCGCCCGCGCCGCCCGTGAGGTGGTGCACCTTGATGGCGAGGTTGCCCTTGCCCTGGCCGGGCGCGAGGTCCGCGTCGATCTCGCCGGCGATCGAGGGATCGTCGAGGTTCTTCAGATCGTAGGTGATCTTCGTGGTGCCGTAGTCGTGACCGCGCGCGGGATCGAGGGTGCGGTAGGCGTCGTTGTCCGCCTGGAACCAGCCGGTGCGATGGAGCGCGCCCGCTTCCTTGCCGTAGCCGTGTCCCGTCAACACTGACACGAAGTCGGACTCTGCGGTCTTGTCCTTCGGGCGACCTTCGAGCTTGTAGTCGTACTCGTTCGGCGCGACCTCGTTCACGGTGAAGCGCCAGACCACCGGCTGCAGCGCGTCGCCCTGATACGGGCCCCACACGGCCTGGTTCGCGCCGACGGTGGTCGGTGTCTGCGCGACGACCGCGTTGATCGCGCCAAGGATGACGACCGTGACGACGTCGACGCCATCGGTGATGTCGCGTGTGAACTGGTAGAACTCCGCGTTGCCGCCAGCGCCCAGACCGGTCACGCCGAGGCCCGACGCGTGGGTGCCCGAAAGACGAAGACCGCGCGCGCTCTGCGCTGCAGTCCCTGCGGCGCTCGAGCCGGGAACACCAAGTGCGATGTCCTTCGATTGCGGCACCGCGGAGCGGTACTTGTCTGCGTCGCTCGTCTGGAGCGTGCAGCCCGTGGACAAGCAAGCGATTGCCGAGACCGTGACCACAAGTCCTACTCGAACGTTCATGCGTCCTCCCTTCGGTAAGTGCCCTCGTCGCGTCCCCACGACGGCCAGGCAGGGCACATGAAGCAGAAACCGCACCATCGACCGAAGCCCCAGAAATCGCGGCAATCGATGGCGTCAGCCCTCACCGCGTGAACTCCGATTCTCACCCCTCTGGTAAACGACTGGCAAACGAGGAGAGACGCGGGGCTACTTGATCGCCTGCGATAGCGTCGCGACGGTGTCCGCGTATGCGACCTGGTCCTGCGGGGACTGCCTCAAGAACTGCTCGATCTTCGGCATCTTCGCGAGCGCTTCGTCGAGCTCCTTGTCGGAGCCCTTCGCATAGGCGCCCATCGTCACGAGATCTCGCTTTGCTTCGTACACTCCCATCATCGCTCGCAGCTTCCTCGCTGCGTCGCGTTGCTCCGGCGTGACGATCGCGTCCATCACGCGCGAGAGTGACATCGTGACATCGACTGCGGGGTAGCGACCGCGTGCGGCGATGCCTCGGTCGAGGACCACGTGGCCGTCGAGGATGCCGCGCACCTCGTCGGCGATGGGCTCGTCCATGTCGCCGCCTTCGACGAGGACCGTGTAGATTGCAGTGATCGACCCGTGCGCGCTCTGGCCCGAGCGTTCGAGCAAGCGCGGGAGCATCGCGAAGACGCTCGGCGGGTATCCGCGGCGCGCGGGCGGCTCTCCCGCTGCGAGCCCGACCTCGCGCTGCGCGCGTGCGAAGCGCGTGACGGAGTCGACGAGGAGCATCACGCGCTTGCCTTGATCGCGGAAGTGCTCAGCGTACGCTGTGGCGACCTGCGCGGCACGCAGCCGTTCGAGCGCGGCGACGTCGCTCGTCGCGACCACGACGACGCTCTTCTTCCGCCCTTCTTCGCCGAGCGCGTGCTCCAGGAACTCGCCCACCTCACGGCCGCGCTCGCCTACGAGCGCGACGACGACGACATCCGCCAGAACACCGCGCGCCACGGCGCCGAGCAGCGTGGACTTGCCGACGCCAGAGCCAGCGAAGAGGCCCACGCGCTGACCTTCACCGAGCGTGAGCAGACCGTCGAGCACGCGGACGCCCGTGGCGATGGTCTTCGACACTGGCCGTCGGTCGAGCGCCGTGGGCGGATCGCGATCGACGGGAACGTCGACGCCCTTGGTGAACGCCGGCCCGCCGTCGATCGGGCGACCGAGCCCATCGACCACGCGCCCCAGCATGTGGTCGGACACGCGCACGGTGAACTGCCCGCCGACCGCCTCCACCAGATCATCGGGGCCGACGCCGGTGAGCGGCCCGAGCGGCATCGCGACGGCCTCACCGCCCGAAAAGCCGACGACCTCGCACAGAAGCGGTGAGCCGCGACGCGCGACGCTGACGACGTCACCCACGCGGACGCCAGGCATCGAGAAGCGCATCGACAACCCGACGACCTCCGTCACGCGGCCCGTCGTGCGGACCGCGGGTGTCGCCGCGAGGCGAGCCTTGAGCGCGTCGAAGTCCATTGCCCGCCAAGCCTACCGCGCTTCTCACCGCATGTGGGGAAGCGCGCGGCCTACCACTCCGTGCCCTTCGCCAGCCAGTCGTACATCCAGGGATCCGTCAGCGTCGTCGAGATTCCTCGCGGCGGAAGGCTGCGCCTCGCGGGCGTCGTGGCGCGCTCTCGCACGCTCGCGCGCGCCTCCGGGCTCTGGTGCACGCGCGCAAACACTGCCAGCATCGGCGGAAGGGAAGGTCGCATACGCGGTACTACGGCACGCCTGCCGATTTCTTTACCCGCCCACGTCGTTTTTCTCTCTAATCGACTCCATGCATGAATCCGTGGGGGATAGGAGGGTGAGCGATCGCGCCTCTCTGAACACGCTCGACCGGTCATTCCTCGCGTCCGAGAGCCGCGACGTCATGATGCACGTCGGCTCGCTCCTGCGGTTCTCACCGCCGAAGGACGGTCCTCGCGATCTGGGAGAGAAGCTGCGCGAGGAGCTACTCAACGACCCGATCGTGCACAGCCCGTGGAACCTGCGCCTCGCGCATCCCGACATGCTGTCGCACCCGCTCCAGTCGTGGACGGAGGATCCGAACTTCGACATCGAGTACCACGTGAGGCGCTCCGCGCTCGCATCACCCGGAGACGAGCGCGAGCTCGGCATCCTGGTGTCGCGCCTGCACGGCCAACCGCTCGACTTCCACAGGCCTCCCTGGGAGGCGCATTTCATCGAGGGCCTGGAGAACGGCGACTTCGCGATCTACACGAAGGTGCATCATGCACTCATCGACGGTTACACGGGCATGCGCATGCTCATCCGCAGCTTCTCCACGGACCCCGATGACAAACACACGCCGCTCTTCTTCTCGCGCGGCCCGAAGGAGCGAGAGCCGCGCGCCCCCAGAGAAGAGGAGGCCACGTACGACGCGCTGCTCCGCGTACTTCGCGAGCAGGCGAGCGTCACCAAGGCGATCAGCCGCGCGCTCGGCAACGTGATCCGCGCGGTGCGCATGCACGACCACGAGCTCGTCACCCCGTTCGACGTGCCGCGCTCCGTCCTCAACCAGAAGATCACGCGCAGCCGCCGCTTCGCCACGCAGCAGGTGCCCATCGCGACGGTGAAGCGCGTCGCCACCGCGGCCTCCGCGACAGTGAACGACGTGGTGCTCGCGATCTGCGGCGCGTCACTCCGGCGCTTCCTTCTCGAGAACGGAGACCTGCCACCAAAACCCCTCGTCGCGATGGTGCCCGTCAACATCAGACCCAAGGACGATCCCGGCGGAAGCGGCAACGCTGTCGGCGCAATCCTCGCGACGCTCGGCACCGACATCGAAGATCCCGTCGCGCGTCTCGCCGCGATCGCAGCGTCCACGCGTCGCGCCAAGGAGCAGCTGTCCGGCATGTCGAAGAACGCGATCATGCAGTACAGCGCGATCGTCCTCACGCCCATGATGCTGTCGTTCATTCCGGGCGCGGCAGGCCGTTTTCGCCCCGCGTTCAACATCGTCGTGTCCAACGTGCCCGGTCCGGAGATGCCGCTCTACTTCCGCGGCTGGCGGCTCGAGCAGATGTATCCGCTCTCGATCCCGTTCCACGGCTACGGCCTCAACATCACCGTGCAGAGCTACGCGGGTAACCTGGGCTTCGGATTCACTGGCTGTCGCGACACGCTGCCGCACTTGCAGCGGCTCGCGGTGTACAGCGAAGAGGTCCTGGCAGAGCTCGACGCCGCGCTGTGAATTGCCTTTTGCAGCGGCCCGGAACGCGCAAGGAGCAGCGCTACGAGGACGCGGCCTTCTTGCCGTCTTTTTTCTCGCCGCGATCGCCCACGTGGACCTTCAGCTCGTCATTCAGTTGCTCGAGGAGCTTGCGCGCGTTCTCCGTCAGCGTGATGGGCACGTTCACGTCGATCACGGCGACCAGCGTCCCGCGACCACGACCGTCGAGGCGCGGCACGCCCTGGTTCTTCAGCGCGATCGGCGTGCCGGGCTGCGTTCCCGGCGGCACGCTCACGGTCACGGTGGTCTCGCCTTCGTGGCCGACCGGCACCAGCGCGGGCACCGGTATCTCTGCGCCCAGCGCGGCCTCGGTGAAGGACACCTTCACGCGCGTGACCAGGTCCGCACCATCGCGCTCGAAACGAGCGTCTTCCTCCACGTCGATCTCCACGTAGAGATCGCCCGCGGCCGCACCACGCACGCCACCCATTCCCTGCCCCGACACGCGCAGCCGCTGACCCGCGTCCAGGCCCGCGGGGAACTGCACGGTGACCTTGCGCGTCTTCTCGACGGCGCCGCGACCTTCACAGCCCTTGCACGGAGTCTTGATGACCATGCCCTGGCCACCGCACTTGCCACACGGCGACGAGAACATCACGAAGCCGCGCGCAGACGAGACCTGACCGGAGCCGCGACACTGCGCGCACGCCTCGGGTTTGGTGCCGGCCTTGGCGCCGGAGCCTTCGCAATCGGTGCAAGGCGAGGGCGCCCGAACGATCACCTCGCGCTTGGTCCCGAAAGCAGCTTCCTGGAGCGTCAGCCGTTGCTGCACACGAAGGTCCGCGCCGCGACCGCGCTGCTGACGCTTGCCGCCACCGCCGAACCCGAAGCCACCCGAGAACATCTCCGAGAAGAGGTCCTGCATGTGGGAGAACATGTCCCCCATGTCCTGACCACCCCCGCCCCCGCCGCCCTGCAGCCCATCGTGGCCGAACTGGTCGTAGATCTGGCGCTTCTGGTCGTCCGTGAGGACCTGGTACGCCTCGCTCGCTTCCTTGAATTTCGCCTCTGCGGCGGCGTCCCCGGGGTTGCGGTCGGGGTGGTGCTTTAGCGCCTCCCGCTTGTAGGACTTGCGGATCTCCTCTGCAGAGGCTTCCCGGGCGACCCCCAGAACTTCGTAAAAGCAACGCTTGGACATACCGCCTGGCTCAAACTAATGCGGGAAAATGGTGTGTCAACGGGCGCCTGCGCCGGAAACACGGCCTTCTCGTTGGGCGCTCATCTGCTCGATCAGCGCCATCTTCTCTGCCAGAGCCGCCCGGAGCTCGTCGAGGCCGAGGCCGGACTCGATGCGCTTCTTGTCTTCGTGCTCCTGGGCGAGGGCCCGGCGCAGGGTGTCGATCTCTCGCTCGAGGTCGGTGATGCGGGCCTGGGTAGCGGCGCCAGCACCGCCTTCCTTGCCAGCGGGGCCAGCGGGGCCAGCGGGGCCAGCGGCGAGCATCGCCGCGCTGTCCGCGATCGCCAGGTTTTGCTCCAGCTCCGCGATGCGCCAGTCGCGCGCGAGCAGCTCGCCCTCGTACCGTGCGATCTCCATCGCCATCGCACGGACGCTCTGGCGGGCGGCCTCGAGCTCGGCGTCTGGCGGGCCGGCCTCTGCCATCGGCGGGGGCTCGACGGTCTGGGATGCCTTGAACTTGGACTCCGCGGCCGTTGCGGGCTCGGGGGACTGAGGCCGAGCATCCTCGAGCGACTGAACGAGCTCGCGGACGATGCGCTCGCGTCGAACGATCTCGCGCTCCAGCTCTGCGACCACAGAGGCGCGCTCGCGAAGACGCTGCTCGGCCTGGGCGAGCTCGTGCGCGTGCTCCTCTGCGTGCTTCTCGATGGACTGTTCCAGGTGCTGGAGCCGCGTAGTGGCGCGCTTCTCTGCGTCCACCACCTCGCGTTGCGCCACAATGACGCGCTGCTCTGCGGCGGCGATCGTGGCAGCCGCGCGGAGAAGCTCCTCCGCTTGACGCTTGTTCTTCTCACGCTCGTCGCGCAGGTGCTGCTCGTAGCCACCGAGGCGGTTCGACTGCGCGCGCGACTCCGAGAGCTGCGTGCCGAGCACGTCTGCGCGGAGACGCGCCTCCGCGAGCTCCGCGGCCATCGCCCCCATCACCTCTGCGCGCGCCGACGCGGCGGCCTGAACGGAGATGCGGCGCTCCCCCTCTACCTCTGCCTCGCGCGCGGCCTCGCTCTGGCGAACGCGCTCTGCCGCTTCGTTCGCGAGGTCTTCCTCGCTGGGTTGTTCTTCGAGCGGGAGCTGGAACAGCGCGTACGTGTCGAGCTCCGCGGCCTCGTGCGAGGCGGCGATCACGAAGTGCTCGGGCGTGGGTGGCTCTGGCGCGAGCTGCGAGTCGACGCTGACCGCGGGCTCGTTGTCTCCCTGACCCAGCTCCGCGAGCGCGACGCCGCGCCACGGGATCTTCGCGGCCACGCGCACGAAGCCGAAGCACACCGCGAACATGTCGTAGAAGGACTCGTACGGGATGGCCCGCGTGGTGTCGCCGGTGGCATCCGCGTTGGCGGTCGCGGCGAGCACGAGGCCGTCCGTCGTGATCAGCCGCGCAAGCTCCCGCGCGAGCTTCTCCGGATCGGGCGACGCCGTCATGTCCGCAACGATGGCCGCGTCGAACGCGCCGTCCCGCACCTCGAACGTATGCGGAAGCGGACGAACCACGACCGCCCTTGGAGAGCGCTGCGCCGCGCCGCGCGCACGAGCTGCGTCGCCATCGTACGCGTGAACGCTTCGTGCGCCGAGCTGGAGCAGACGCTGAGGCACTCCGCTGTCCACGTCACCGATGAAGAGCACGCTCCGTCCGCTGATGTACGCCTCCGCGTACGCCGCAAGCACGTGGCCCAGAGAGGTGGACGATTGTTGAGTCAAGGGAGGCGGATAATGCTGCTTTTCCGCCTCGCCCGCAAGAGGTCGCTGCCAGGGCTCGTCGAAGACGGACACGATGGGATCGTGATCGTCACGTCGCGGAGCAAGTAGCGGCCACCGCGGCGTCGCGACGCTCCACGCGGCGCTCGTTCTTCACGCGGCTCTCCGCGCGGCGATGATCCTTGAGGTGCGTGGTGAGCGAGGAGAGCAGGCGCACGGTCGAGTCGAGCGAGAGGCCATCGGGGACAAGGCGCTGCACGCGCTCTCCAGGGCGGCGACCGGGGAGGAAGGCCGCGCTGCGCTGCTGGAGCTTCGCGTGCGCGTGCGTTCCCTCCATCACGCGGACCCACACCTCGGGCAGCGCGGACACGCCAGTGAGGTGCGGATACTTCGCGACCGCGACCTCGATCGCAAGGAGTCCGGGCATCGGCTCCGTCGGCTCCACACCCAGGCGAAGCTCGTCGGGCGTGTCCCTTCCTTCGGGGATCCGTCCGCTCAGGCTAGGCGTGAGGCCGTACGCCGGGATGCGCGCGGCGACCTTCGCGAGCAGCTCCTCTACTTGCACGTCGAACGCGTCTGCGCGGAACGCGGCGGAGAGGAGCATGGGCATGGGCACGAGCGCCGTGAGCGGCACGGTGAGCGCGAGCCCACCCGCAACGCGCTCCGCGGCCGCATAGCCGAGCGCGACCACCGCGAGGTACACGCCCAGCAGCATGCGCGAGCCGCGAACGGACCGCGCGCGGCTCTGCGGCAGATGCGGGAGCGTGACCCACTTGCCGGGACCGCGCGCCTTCGATGTCGTGCGCACGGCGCGCTCCGACAAGAGGAGCGTCGCAAGCGCGAAGAGGCACGTCCCCGCGGCCGGCTGCTCGAAGCACGCGAGCAGCGCGCCACCCAGCACGAAGAGCGGCGCGACGTAGAGACGTACGAACGCGGGAACCGGGATGAGCGGCCTCGTGTGCTCACCGGAGGTCCGCTCGCGACGGTTCGCGAGCACGCCGACGAAGAGAGCGCACGCCGCGGCCGCTGCGAACAGCGCGAGCTTCACGGGGCTGCGCTCCTCGCCGCCCTTTACGGGAGGAGGAGGGGGCGGGCGGAGCTCCGGTGACGTGGCCTTGGGCAGCGCGCGCGGATCGACCTTGATTTCCCACGTGACGGCCTCGGACTTCCCGACGTGCGCGCGCGTCAGCGTGAGGCGATCGATCGTGGGGAGGCGCTCGAGGTTGGTGACGACAGTAGAGCCAAGCTCGGCGAGGTGCGGCTCGGTGGGCGCGGCGGGGAGCTCGAAGGCGAAGCGTGAAGCGTCGTGCCCCTCGGGCGCGGGCGAGCTCTTGAAGGCGAGCCGGAAGAGGCTCTTGTCACGCGAGAGGCGGTGCGTGCCCACCAGATCGATCGCGTAGCGAATGGTCACCCGGTAGGAGCCGCGGCGGAGCCCCTTCTCCGGCTGATCGACGACCACGCGCATGGGCTCTTCGGGAATGTCGGTGGCCTTCGCATCCATGGCCGGCGCAAAGTCGACCCCCTTCTGCGTGGCGCTCGTCTGCCCGACCTCGACGTGACCGCCGAGCGAATCGCCGGCCTCCGTCGTGAGGTCCATCGTCGGCGCCGGCACGATGCCGCGATCGATCGTGCCGAGATCGAGCGAGCGAATCGGACCTGCGACAACGCGTAGCTTCACCAGCCGCTCGACCTGCGCGGTGCCATCCTCCGCGACGGTGAGCTTCATGTCGGAGCTGGTCTCGTGCCACTCGAGCCACTTGCCCTCCGCACGCGCGGACGCCGGCGCAAGCAAGGCACCGAGGGAGAGAACAAGCGCGACGACGAACGGCCGAGACCACGAGGGCATCGTCTCATCTGGTTAACGAAGTCGAGACCCGAGGGCCAAGAAAGCCGCGTTCTCCTTGCTGCGGACCTCGGAAGGCGCCACGATGAAGGATTCCACCTTCCACGCGGTCCCACGCGGAGAGCATAAAAATGAGAAGCGCGCTGTCTCGGGTTGCATGTGTCGTCGTTTCCGCTCTCGCTGCCTCGGCGTGCTCTGGTCAATTGCTGATCGACGGCGCCGGCGCCGACGCGGGGGCCGAGGGCGGCATCCACCCGACGAAGGACGCGGGCTTCACGGTGCCGCAGTTCGACAGCGGCCCCTTCTCGAAGCCCGACGCGACCATCCCGAAGGACTCGGGCGACCCTGGCGAGGCGGGCGGTGGTGACTGCCCCGCGCCCATCACGGCCATGGATATCATCGAGGTCCACCCGCCCAAGGACAACACGCAGGGCTCGTGCACCAACCCGGAGCTCCTGAAGGTAACGGGGAAGTACTCGGACATCCTCGCGGCGGTGAGCTCGACCTGCGCCGCGTGTCTCTTCTCCGAGGCCAACGACATGGCGAACTCGCAGTTCTTCGTCTGGGCAGACACGATGCACGTCAACGTGTCGCTCGAGAACTTCGGAGCCTGTATGGGCTCATCGCTCTCCGGCGGCAACGCGGCGTGCGGCAAGGCGGCGGAGGAGGTCGAGTCCTGCCTCGAGGCCGCGTGCCCGAGGGATGGGGGGGGCAACACAACCTGCACGAACGTCACCGATTCGGAGTGCGTCATGGCCGCCGTCGCCGGTGACTGCAAGATCTACGACGACAAGCAGACGGCGAACTGCGGCGGCGCCGTGGCGCTCAAGGCGATCTTCGGCAAGTGCTTCGACAGCAAGGGCTCACCCGACCCAGGCATCAAGCTCCTCTGCGGCCCCTGACAACCGCGCTTGCGCCGCGGCACGCGGGCGGCGGATGATGGTGCTCATGAGCGCGAAGACTGTCACCATTGCACGGGAGCACGGACGGCGCCTGCCTCGCTTCGAGAGCGCCGCCCTTGCGCGGCGCGCGATGTTCGAGGCCCGGGACGAATCGCTGGCGCATCTGAAAGCGCTCGACGGCGTGTCGGTGGGCTTCGTTGCGGACCGCTCCATCGAGAGTCTGCGCGCGCTCGAGCGCTTCTACTTCTCGCTCTACCCTCGCGGGTTTGCCGGCGCGAAGACCGATCGACGCCGCTTCGAAGCAGCCATGGCGTTCTATGTCGGCGCCGTCGCGACGAAGCAGCTACCCAAGGCGCGCTGGGTCATCGAGGAGTCCCCGTTTGCCCCTGGCGGCTACGAGCTCGGAATCGCGACGGACGGGCAGACCGTGATGGTCGGCGGGATGTGCGGTGGGTGGCACGCGACGAAGCGCAACACGCGACATGACGCGCTCCATCGGCAGTTCCACGATTTCTGGGGGACCGAACTGCCCAGAGCTGCGCGGTCAGTGAAGAAGCCGAAGCCCGCAAGGCCCGCGCGGGACGATGCGGCGATCGGTCGCGAGATCGAGCGCCTCCTGCGGCTGAAGAGCAATCCAGAGCTCCTCGGAGGTCCTCTCATCAGCTTCGTGCGACACCATCTGAAAGATGACCGCATCACCGAGCGCCGCATCATCGCCGCGGCGGAGTCGCTCGTTCGGGATCGCGTGCTCGAGAAGGTGCCATGCGTCCGCCGGCGAGGCTTTCGCTACCGACTGCGCAGCGTCAGTTGAGCGGGTAGACGATGAAGTTCGGGCGCGTCGTGCGCGTGGGGTTCTGACCGAGCGCGCTGACAGTGGTGTTCAGATCCACGAGGTCGGCGGTGGTGAGCTCCAGGGCGTGCTCTTTCGCGTGAACGGTGGCGCCCATCGCGTAGTCCTGGCCCGATGCGGGGAGCTCGATGTGGCCGCCAAGCACCCAGGTGACGGGATGCAGGGTCACGAAGCCGGCGAGCCGCGCGACGCTCGCCTGGTAGCTTTGCCAGTCGTTGATGTAGAGCCGGCCGGGATAGAGGGTGTCGCCAGTAAAGAGCACGCGCGAGCGGCGATCGTAGAAGGCGAGATGCGCAGCCTCGTGTCCTGGGATCGGCAGCACGTCGAGCACGCGATCGCCGAGATCGTACGTGGATGCAGTGGTGCCAGAGACCCCGAAGAACTGGTACGCGGCCGCGGGAGAGTGCCCGACGATGGTCGTGTGGGCTGCCTGCGAGAACGCGCCGTCTCCATTCACATGATCGCCGTGGGCGTGCGAGTGCGCGACGACGACATCCACCGTGACGTTGAGGCCCTGCAGGATCTTGGTCACGGCGGCCTGGAAATTCACGTGTCCGGTGCCCGCGTCGATGAGCATGGCCTTGCTCGTCCCGACAAGCAGGTACACGAACGGCCCCTCGAAGTTCTTGCAGAGCGACTCACGAAGGATGAACGTGCGGTCGTCGTATTGCCATGTCTGTATGTCGGGATCGGCGCCACAAGCAGTGCCGTCGATCCAGTGCGCGGGAAATCCATTGGATGGCGGCGGACCACCGGGCGCGGCTCCAGCATCGGCCTCGGAGGACCCCGACGAGCCAGGCGCGCCGGAGTCCGACGTGGGCGTGGGCGCGTTCGATGCGGCGCCACCGGGTGCTCCGCCTTGCGCGGCATTCACGGACGGCGTCGGGCTGGGATCGGAGCCGCAAGCGACGAGCGCGGCCAGCGTGAACGTCACGATCGAGGCGAACGAAGCGAACGAAGAAGATGCACGCGCCTCCATCCCAGAAGTCTGCGGGCGCGCTCTGCGTGATGCCATCGCGAACGCGACCCGAGACGCATCGGATCGAATTCGTGACCGTGCCCACGGAAAAATCGCGCAGCGCACCGGTCATGGGCGTGTGCGGTCATGGGCGTGTGCGGCTAGGGCGCGTGGATTACGGCCTGCGCTGCTCCGTTGTGGCAGGTGTTGCAGTTCCCGTTCGCGACGGGGTCCACCATGATCGCCGTGCTCGCTGCGGTGCGCGCGCCCGTCTTCGCGGGGAACGTCGCAGCGGAGGTGCGCGCGAAGAAGTTGCCGTGCACGTCGCTGTAGACGCTCGTGAACGTGCCGTTGTCGTCACGCACGCGGACCTCGACGCCTGCTGCGGGCTTCGTGCCGGCGTCGTCCGCGAACACGGTGCCGCCGAATGCGAAGGCCATTCCGGCGCCGCCGTTCTTGTGGCAGTCGAGGCACGCTTGCTTCGCGGGGCTCGTGGTCGGCGTGTTGCCGGCGAAGTTGTGATTGGGTCGCTCGGTGAGCTCGCCTGCGTCGGGCGCGAAGGCGCCTGCGTCCGTGAACGCATTGGGCGGGGGCCCGCCGTCTCCACCGTCACCGCCGTCGCCTGCATCGTGGCTCGCGTCGATGTGGCTCGCGTCGCTCGATGCGTCGCTCGGGTGCTTGACGCTGGCGTCGTGCGTGGAGGCATCTGCGGGGTCGGTGGCATTCCTGTCCTGTCCGTACGAGTACGGGGAGTAGCCAGGGAACATGCCTGCCTCGCCATCCGAGCACGCGACGACTCCAAGCGCGGCGCTGAACGCCGCGATGGTGATCGCAAGGATGGGGAGGCGCTGCATGTGCACGCGGCGGAGCACGTATCGTGCCCCGTGCGCACATCGTGCGCGTGTACTCAAGCGCGTGGAATCACACGACGGAAGTGCGGGTCTGCTACCGCGGGTGGATCACTGATGGACCAGGCGGCAGGCAGCACATCTGTGCGGGAGCGGAGCGTGATCAGGCCCAGAACGGCGTGACGTCGAGGCGTTCGTTCGCCTCATGGAGTCGCTCGAAGTCGCTCGCGCTCGGCGCGTCGAACTCGATGCCGAGGCGTCGTCGCCCGCGATCGCTCGGTCGCCGGCCGTGGAGGACGCGCGCCACGGTGCCTTGCAACGAGAGCCATCGTCCCGTCACCGGCGTGCGGAACATCACACGCACGGGCTCACCCGTGAGGATGCGAGAGCGAGTCACAGCGAGCAGGCCGCCGATCGAGAAATCGATCGCGACGCCAGCGATCCCCTCGCCGTCGCGCTCGCGGACCACGTTGCACTCGTAGACGACCTGGTGACGCGAGAGGCGACGCGAGGCAGCCCCAGCAGATCTCACATGGCTCATCCCCGGAGCGTACCGAGCACGTGCACGGACCGCCAAATAGCAGGCCGAAGAAGCCTGCTATCTCATTCCCATCTTCATGATGTCGAGAATGAAGTCCTTCGGGATGCGGACAGTCGTGGTCATCGCGCCTTCCTTCGCCGTTCCGTTGGGACCGGCGGACGCGAACGTGAAGACGATGGGGGTGCGGGCGTTGTTCGAGAGGCCGGTGAGCTTGCGCGTGGGGTCGTCGCCCATCTTCGCGGCACCCACGACGGCGTGCATCGTGACGAAGCCGCCGGCGCTCGCGCGCAGGTCGCGCAGCGCGTCGTAACCCTGACGGCCCTTGAGCGTCTCGTTGTCCGGGGACGTCGAGAGCGACGTGAGCGCCTTCTGCGCGATGAGTTTTTCATCCAGGCCGATCGCGATCGTGGACGCGCCTGCGTCGGGCACCACGAACACGTGGACGACCACGGGCTTCTGCGGCGCCTGCTTCACCGGCTTGATGTCGAGCGGCTTCGGATCCTTTGCGCCCTTCGCGCGCGGCGCCATGGGCGGGGTGACCGGCGGGCCCGCGGGCTCGTCGATCGGCAGGCTGATCTCGATGTGGACGCTGTCCTTCGGGAGCTTCAGCGCGGCTGCGACGGGCGTGACCTTGAGCGTGGCGAGGTGGTGCTTGGAGATGTGCTCCTTCGCCCACTTCTGGAAGCCGGGGCGGCTCCACGCGCTCACCCACTCCTTGGTCGCGGGACCGACCTTCGCGATCGGCTCCTCGATACGCCAGAGGTGCCAGCCGATCGCCTGCGAGATGGTCTCGCGCGGGAGGGCGGAGATGTCGCGCTCCTTGTCGAGCGCGGCCTTGATGCCGTTCTCGTCGTAGCCCTTTGCGTAGAGCGTGGGTGAAGCGGTGAGCGAGAGCGTGTGGCCGAGCGCGTCCGAGAGCGCCTTGTTGTCGGCGTCGCTCATCTTCTCGTCCTTCGCGGCCTGCGCGATCGCGCGCATCACGAGATCCTTCGGATGCTCGATCATCTTGCCGTCCACGCCGCTGCCCCACACCGCGAAGTCCGTGTCGCTCGGCAGGTGCCAGAGCGCGGGCGGCGGCGGGCCGTTCTTGTCAGCGTGGGAGAGGCCAATCTGCGTCATGAGCGCGCGGCGCGACTCGAACGACGTCGCGAAGTCCGCCTGCAGCGCCTTGTCACCAAAGTTCGCGTCGAGCGTGAGCTTGTCCACGTCGATCACGAAGTCCCCGAGGTCGGATGCGCCCGCTTCCATCATCTCCGCCATGGCCGGATTGCTGCTCCCGAACGCGGCGAAGGCCGCGGGGAGCATGGTCATGGCGAGACGGAGCTCGTCGCGTGCGGGGCTGAGACGCAGCTCGACATGCACGTCCTTCTCGGGCACTTCCTTCACGGCAGTGCGCACCAGGTACGGCAGCAGCTTCTGCGTGTCGGGGCCCATGCCGCACACCAACGCGGCGTGCGACGGACCGGCCGAGTGCGCGAGGAAGCACGTGCGGCGATCCTCGGGGTCGGTCGCGTCGCTGTCCTCGACGCCGTTGATCTGAAAGTCACCGTTGTCCACAGAGGACAGGCTGTAGACGCCTTCGATCTGACGCTTCGCCTGGTCGAACCCGACGAGGGGGATGGAGCCGACGAACGTGGGCTTCGCCTTCTTGCCGCTGCCCGTGATCGTGCCGACGGCGCGGATGGGCTGCTCCATGTCGACGATGTCGCCGACGGGCTTGCCGAGCGCGGCCTCTGCGAGCGTCTCGCCGCCCGGAAGCGGGAAGCGCGTCCAGTCGCTGATCGTCTTCTTGATGTCGCTCGGCTTGCGAACCTGCGCGACGAAGATGATCCGCTCCGGCGCCGGCACGGGTGACAGGTCGACGGGCTTCTCGACCGCGATCGGCTTCTCGACGACGACCGGCTTTGGCGGCACCGGCGGGGCCGGCGGCGGACCGCAAGCAGCGCTGGCGGCGAGGACGATCAGTGCAGATGTGGAGAGGAGAAAGCCGCGTTTCATGGTCGGGGCAGCATACACGATTGATGTGTTGCGACGAGGGGACTAACTACTCGAAGGCCGTAGATGCCGCCGCCGCTCAACCCAGCCCAGCACGCCGCTGTGGAGCACATGCACGGTCCCTTGCTGGTGCTCGCGGGGGCGGGCTCCGGCAAGACGCGCGTGATCACGCATCGCATCGCCCGCTTGATCGAGCGCGGCGTCCCCGCGAAGGCGATCCTGGCGCTCACGTTCACGAACAAGGCCGCGGGCGAGATGGCCGAGCGCGTGCACCACGTGATGAAGGAGCGCGGAAACAAGGGCAGCGCGAAAGGCATCACGATCTGCACGTTCCACGCGTTCGGATTGCAGGTGCTCTCGCGCGAGCGCAAGGCCCTCGGCGGCACCTTCACGATCTTCGATCAGGGCGACCAGCTCGCGTGCGTGAAGGACATCCTCCAGCGCGTGGAGCGCGACGGCGACCGCAACTTCGACGCCAGCGCCATCCTCGCGCGCATCTCCAACGCGAAGAACGCGTTCATGACACCAGAGGACTATCGTGAGCGCGAAGGGGACGAGTACGACGACATCACGAAGGTCGTCTACCCGCGCTACGAAGCGGCGCTGCGGAACTTCCGCGCGTTCGACTTCGACGATCTCGTGTGCCAGGTCGGCCGCCTCTGGGGTGAGAAGCCGGAGGTGCTGAAGCGCTGGAAAGAGAGCTTCCGCTACCTGCTCGTGGACGAGTACCAGGACACGAACGGCTCGCAGCTCGCGCTCTTGCGGCTGCTCGCGGACGAGCACAAGAACCTCTGCGTCGTCGGTGACGACGACCAGTCGATCTACGCGTGGCGCGGCGCTGACGTGAAGAACATCCTCGAGTTCGCGCATCACTTCCCCGGCGCGAAGATCGTGAAGCTGGAGCAGAACTACCGCTCCACCGCGCCGATCCTCGCGGTCGCCAATGCGGTGGTGTCCGTGCGCACCGACGGCCGCCACCAGAAGACGCTCTTCACCGAGCAGCCGGGCGGCGAGATCGTCCAGGTCGGCATCGCGCCAACGCCCGAGGCCGAGGCGCTCTTCGTGGCGAAGGGTCTCAAGGCTTGCATGACCGACGAGGGACGACGGCCGCGCGACATGGCGGTGCTCTATCGCTCGAACGGGCAGGCGAAGCTGCTCGAAGAGGCGCTGCGTGAGCACGGCATCCCGCACAAGGTCGTCGGCGGCCAGCAGTTCTTCGAGCGCAAGGAGGTGAAGGACGTCCTCGCGTACCTGAAGCTCGCGCTCAATCGCCAGGACGAGATCAGCCTGCGCCGCGTGCTCAACTATCCGCCGCGCGGCATCGGCGAGACCAGCGTGGAGCGCCTCGGATTGCACGCGCTCGCGAAGGGCTGGTCGCTGTGGCAGACTGTGGAGCGCGTGGACGCGCTGACGGACGTGCCCGCCGCCGCGCGCGAGGGCTGCAAGTCGTTCGAGAAGCTGATGGCGGAGACGCGCAAGCGGCTGCTCGTCGATCGCGTGCACGCGAGCGTGGTCGCGCGCGAGCTCACGGAGAAGGCGGGCATCAAGAAGGACCTCGAGGTGTCCTCTGGTGGCGCGCCCGCGGCCGCACGTCGCTGGGGCAACGTGGAGGCCATCCTCCGCACGTTCAAGAACCGGGAGGAGCGCGTCACGAAGAAGGGCAACGACGCCGCGCACGAGGCAGACCTCGCGGGCTTCCTCCACGCGCTCACCCTCAACTTCGACGACGAAGAAGAGGCGGTGGTCGATCGCGTCACGCTCTCCACGCTGCACGGCTCCAAGGGCCTGGAGTTCGACATCGTGTACCTGGTCGGATGCGAGGAAGGGCTCTTGCCGCACAACCGCACGCTGGAGGCGAAGGCCACCGACGCCACGTCGCAGGACATCGAGGAGGAGCGGCGCCTCTTCTACGTGGGCGTGACGCGCGCGCGGAAGCGCCTGATCATGTCGCGCGCGAAGTACCGCTTGCAGCGCGGAAAGCCCATGCCGCGCACGCCGAGCCGCTTCCTCGCGGAGCTCCCCGAGGAGCTGCTCAACACCTACGAGGTGAAGAGCGTGGAGGGCGCTTCGATGGAGCACGCTGCGGAGGCCGCAACGAACATCCTGGCGATGCTCGAGAACCTCGGGAAGTAGACGTGGGCGTAGCGGCCACGGTCGGGGACATCTGGGTGAAGAGCGGCCGCAAATGAGCGCGGCGCGCGAGTTACCTTTACAGCGCGATGGGTTCACTGCGATCCTCGCGGCGATGGACAGAGTTGGAGACTTCTTCGCTGAAAAGACGCCGCGTCGCGTGATGGCGATCGTGCTGTTCCTCGTGCTCGTCTACCTGTTCCGGCACCTCGCGCCGATCCTGGTGTTCTTCGTCACGTTCGAGCGCTCGCTCAACTTCCTGTCGAAGAAGATCTCTGATCGCACTGGCGTGAAGAAGAAGTTCGCGGTGCTCGGGCTCATCCTGGGTTTCGTGGGCATCATCGTCGCCCTCGGCGCGCTCGAGGTCGGTCGCGCCATCAAGTCCATCCCAGCCATGCGCGAGCAGGTGCCTCACTGGATCACGGCGGCGCGCACGCATCCGCTCATCGCCCAGCTTCACGAGAAGGTCGGTGACACCGAGAAGATCATGGAGGGCGCCAAGCACTACGCGGACGGCGCGCTCGAGGCTGCGGCGCTCATCGGCCATTTCCTGCTGTATGCGCTCATTGGCTTCATCCTGGCAATCGTGTTCGTGCTCGAGGGCGAGCACATCGAGGAGTTCGCGCACAAGGTCGCGCCGCGCTCGCTCATGGGCACGCTCATGCGCTGGCTCGGTCACCTGGCCGACGCGACCATCGTGACGCTGCAGCTTCAGGTGGTGGTGGCGGTCTGCAACACAGTCCTCACGCTGCCTCTGCTCTTCGCGCTGGGCATCCCGCACAAGGCGGCGCTGATGGTGCTCATCTTCGTCTCGGCGCTCATCCCGGTGATCGGCAACCTCGTGTCTGGCGTCGTGCTGTCGCTGCTCGCGTACCAGGCCAAGGGCCCTGTCGGCGTGGGCATCTTCGTGGTGCTCACGTTCGTGCTGCACAAGATCGAGTCGTACTACCTGAACCCGCGCCTCACCGCGCGGCACGTGCATTTGCCTGGGTTCGTGCTCATCCTCAGCCTGATCGCGTTCGAGCACCTGTTCGGTTTCGTCGGCTTCTTCCTCTCGTTCCCCGCGCTCTTCGTCGCGGGACGCATACGCGCCGAGATGCTGGAAGAGGACGGCAAGCTGTCGCCCAAGCGAGCGGCCGAGGTGGCCGCGAAGAAGGAGCCGGCGAAGCCCCCTTCGAAGTCGGAGAACTAGCCGCCTCATCGAACGCTCAGGCCGGATCGGGCCTCGCGGGGACATGGAAGGGATGCGAACTGCTTCTCTCTTTGGTGCCGTGATCGTGGCCGGCCTCTTCGTCGCTTGCGGTGGCGGCGACGACAGCACGACGAGTCCGAACAACGACGCTGGTGGCTCCGACGCGGGCGGCGGCGGCGACGGCGGGCACCCCGGCGATGCGGGTGGGCTAACGGATGGTGGCGCGAAGACGGACAGCGGCACGGCCAGCGACGGCGGCGACGCAGGACACGTGAACGGCATCACCATCGCGGGCGTCCCCGCGACCGGGTTCTCGCGCGTGCTGCTCGGCACCATGACGGTCACGGTGCTCGACGCGATGGGCAAGACAGACGTCGCGTACAATGGCAACGTCACGTTGAGCGTCGGCAAGGGGCCCGCGTCGGGCGCGCTCTCGGGGACCACGACGGTCCTTGCGGTGAACGGCGTCGCGACCTTCGGTGACATTGCGTGCGATCGGCAGGGGAACTACGTGCTCTCCGCGAGCACCGCCAGCGCGTTCGGGCAATCGACGTCGATCGCGGTCGATGCGTGGGCGCCGTTCGACACGGGCGCTGCTGCCGCGAACTTCACGTCGATCGCGGTCCACCCGACGAACCCGGACATCGCATACGGCGCGGCGAACGGCGGCGGCATCTGGGGAACTACGAACGGCGCGACGGCCTCACCCACGTGGAAGTTCCTGGCGCTCCCGGGCTCGTACTCGGCCGCGATCGTGATCGACCCCAAGACACCCACGACGCTGTACGCGGGCAACGGGGCGAAGGGTGTCTACAAGTCCATTGATGCCGGGGCGACCTGGGCTGCGGCGAACGCCGGCCACACATCCGATTACGTGCAGGCGCTCGCGATCGATCCGGTGACGCCTACGACTCTGTACTGGGGCACGAACACCGCATTCCTGAAGAGCGTCGATGCTGGAAAGACGTGGAGCGCGCCCGCGGTCGCGCCGGGGTTCGGGGCCGCGTACATCCACGCGATCGCCGTCTCCAAGCACAACCCTCAAGTGCTCTATGTGATGGCAGGCAATCAGGGCGTGTGGAAGTCCGCCGACGCGGGCGCCACGTTCACCGCGCTGAACGCGGGCTTTCCGGCGACGCTACCGAGCTCGCAGGTCATCGCGATCGATCCCACGGACGAGACAAACGTGTTCACGGGGGATGCATCGGGCGCCGGGGGCGTCTACCACTCCACCGGCGGCGGCGCGTGGACTGCGGTGCTCGGAAACATCCGCGCCGATGCGACCGTCGAAGGGATCGCGTTCGACCCAGCCGACAAGATGCGTATGTACATATCCGACTACGGAAAGGACGTCTTCAAGTCGACCGACGGCGGCGCGTCATGGAAGGCGATGGGCTATCCGAGCTACCCGTTCAGGCTGACCGTGGCGCCGAGCAACGCGGACATCGTCTACGTGGGGCTCTACTCGGGCGCGGCCGTCGGCATCTACCATTCGCTGGACGCAGCGGCGACGTGGCAGAACAGCGGGAGCGGCCTCGCGGCGTTCCTTGGCAACTCCGTGGCGCTCGATCCGAAGACGTCTGGCATCGCGTTCTTCGGCGGCGGCTACATCAATATCCGGAAGACCGCGGATGGCGGCAAGACCTTCGCGAACCTCACGGGTCCAGCGCTCAACGGCGACGAGGTGATCGGCATCTCACCGAGCGACCCGAACGTCGTCTACGTCGGAAGCAACGGCGTAGGCATGTCCGTCACCACGACCAAGGGCGCTCCGTTCGCGCTCACGGGGACGGGCAACGTGTCATTCAATGCGATCTGCACGGCGGCCGCGAATCCCGACGTCGTGTTCGCAGGCACGGCCTACGGACTCGGCATCTTCGTCACCACGAACGGCACGCAGGCGGGCGGCGCCACGTGGACCAACCCAGCGGCCGTACCCGGGACCGCAAATGCATGCGCCGTGGATCCGGCCAACGCGAACGTCGCCTACATGGCCATGAACAATGGCCTCTACAAGACGATCGACATGGGCCAGACGTGGGCCGCGCTCGCGGGGACGACAGCGACGACCGCGGTGGTCGTCGATCCGACGAACGCGAACATCGTATTCGCCGCATATGGCGGCACGGTGCATCGCAGCGCGGACGCCGGCGCGACGTGGGCGGCCGCGGGGGTCGGGCTTCCCTCGGCTGCCAGCGTGCTCGCGATCGACGCCGCGCATCCGCAGACATTGCTCGCCGGCACCAGCCAGGGAGTGTGGCGCACGACCACCGCGGGGACGTTATGGACCTCATCAGGGGTCGCCGGCTGGGCCGTGAAGTCTGCGGCGATCGATCCGCAAGACGCGAACGTCGCCTACGTGGGTTTGGACGGCGGAGGCTTCATGAAGTCAGTGAGCGGAGGCATGTGAGCAAGCCGCGGCGCCGAGTGGCGCGTGCGCGCGGCCATTGTCGTGGGCGTGGCCACGGTACGTGCATCGCGGAGGTGGGTCACGACGACCCCCTGCCACGCATGACTCGCATCGTGCTACGAGACCACCAAGGCCATGCTCTTCCGCCACGCTTTGCGCCGCTCCCGGCGCACGCCGCTCCTCCTTGGCTCCTTCCTGACCACGTTGCTGCTCGCGCCCGTGGCGCTCGCGCAGTCTCCGACAGAAGGCACAGCGCCGCACGTCGACGAGGCGCCCGTGACGCCGCCGTCGCTCGTTGCGCACGGCGAGCCGACGTATCCGCCACAAGCGCTCGCTGCCAAGCAGGATGCCGACGTGCTCCTGGACATCACGATCGACGAGACGGGTCATGTGG
>JANXLV010000248.1 GCA_025355005.1 Myxococcales bacterium
CGCGAAGCGGCTCGACGCGCTCGGCGGGGCCGAGGACGAGAGCGACCGCATCGCGCGGGCCGAAGAGAAGAAGCTCCTCGAGCGCAAGGCGAAGTCCAAGAAGGGCAAGAAGGGCGGGCTCGACAAGGCTGCCTCGAAGCGTCTCTCCGAGATCGGCAAGCGCGCAGAACCGAAGCGCCCCGTCGCGACGGCAGTGGACGTCGCAGACCCGCTCATGGTCCGCACGCAGAAGCTCGGACAGTGGGCCAAGGAAAATCAGAAGACGGTCACCATCGCGGGCCTCGTCGTCGTCGCCCTGCTGCTGGGCGCAGCGGGCATGAGCTACCTGGATCACACGAAGGAGCTCGAGGCCTCCGTTGCGCTCGCGCAGGGCGTCTCGGACGAGCGCGGGCAGGTCGGCGAGCCGCCGAAGGAAGACGAGGAGCGCCGCACGCCGCGCCCCCTCTTCAAGACCGCCGACGAGCGACGCGAGGCCGCCCTCAAGTCCTACAAGGACGTGGAGAGCAAGTTCCCGAAGACCGGCGCGGCCATCCTGGCGCGCCTCTCGGAGGGCTCCATCCTTCTCGACAAGCGCGACCCCGACGGTGCCGCCGCAGCCTTCACGGATGTGAAGAGCTCGCCGCTCGCCGTGGCGGATGCAGAGGTCCGCGGACGCGCGATGGAAGGTCTTGGCTTCGCCTACGAGCTCAAGGCCACGATGACGCCAGCCGAAGCGCCGAAGAATCTCGACGAGGCCATCAAGGTCTACAAGGAGATGGAGATCAGCGCGGACGTGAAGGGCTTCAAGGAGCTCGCCATGTATCACCAGGCGCGCTGCCTTCAGCAGAAGGGTGACAAGGATGGCGCGAAGAGCCTCCTCGTCTCCGTGCGTGAGCGCGTGTCGAAGCCGGGTGAGAACCACCCGTTCCCCTACCTCGAGGAGGTCGCGACGGACCGCCTGCGCGCGCTCGATCCGGCGGCTGTCCCGCCCAAGCCGTCGGGCAACATGCAAGGTCCCGCGGGGCCGCAGATGAACGAAGCGCAGCTGAAGCAGCTCATCGAGCGGCTCAAGAAGCAGCAGGAGCACGGCGGCGGAGACGACCACGGCGGCGGAGCTCCCCATCCGTGAAGCGAGACGTCCTAGTTCGCAGCGGAGGCTTGAGCCTTCTCCTTGCTCTCGTCGGATGCGCCACCCTCGACTCCGGCGACCACGTGAACCCGGAGACGCCCACGTGGTTTCACCGGCCGAACGGCGCGCTCGCGATCTCGTTCCGCCGCCCGCTCACGGCCTCCACCCGCAAGGAGGGTGAGGAGTACGAGCGCGGACGCGCCGAGCTCGACATCAAGCACGGCCGCGTGTTCGTCGGCTCCTCGGACCACGGTCTGTACGCGCTGCGCGCAACGGACGGCTCCACGCTCTTCCGGTTCGAGACCCTGAACGCAGTGCAGAGCGAGCCGCTCTACGATCCCGAGACGGAGTCGCTCTACTTCGGCTCGCACGACGGCGCGCTGTATGCGATCTCCGCGGAGGACGGCCATCTGCTGTACCGCTACGACGCAGCCGCAGAGGTGTCGAAGCGTCCCGCGCTCGCGGGCGAGACTCTCTTCTTCGCGAACGCTGCGGACTTCCTTTTTGCCGTGGACCGTCGCACCGGCAAGGAGCGCTGGAAGGTGCACCGCACGCCCGCGCTCGGCATGGAAGTGTCCGGCCATGCGGGTCCCGCTGTCTCTGGAGAGACCGTGTACATGGCCTTCTCGGACGGTCACGTGGGCGCGTTCGCCGTGAAGGATGGCGCGGAGCGCTGGCCGCCGGTCGATCTCTCTGCGGATGCCGAGCAGGCCTCCGCTGGCGAGACCGTGCGCTACCTGGACGTGGACACCACGCCCGTCATCGACGAAACGCCGAACGGCAAATTGTTGTATGTTGCAAGTTATTCGGGCGGTGTCGTGGCGCTGGATGCGCAGACCGGCTCACGCGTCTGGTCGAGCGAGAAGGCCCTCGGCGTGACCGACCTGCTCCTCTTCACGGAGCCGCTGCACGGCGAGCACAAGGAGACCGGCAGCGGGCAGGGGAAGATGGGCTACCCGAAGCGCCCCGAGCGAAAGGTGCTCATCGCATCGAGCGCGACCACGGGCCTCTGGGGCATCGATCCCACGACCGGGCGCGCGCTCTTCCGCAACAAGGTGCCTGAAGGCGGCGTGACCACGCCGGCCATCGTCGGCGGCGCGATCGCGGTGGGCACGTCGCGCTACGGATTGTTCCTGCTGTCGCCGCTCGACGGCAAGGTGATCGACGGCATCGAGACAGGCTCCGGCTTCTCGCAGGCGCCCGTCGCGTACGGTCGCCACGTGTACGCGCTCTCGAACAGCGGAAACTTCTTCGGCTTCGACATCGACGCCCCAGTCCGCCGCTAGCGGCCGCTGCTAGGGGACGATTGCGTAGTTGGTGATGTTCGCGTCGAGGCGGAACAGCTTCGCCCAGAACAGGATGCCGCCCTTGCCATCGAGGTGGACGCGTGAGACCGCGGGACCCAGCGCGGTGGGCGCGCCGAATTCGACTGTAATATGCACGTAATCCACGAACGCCGGCGTCTTGCTCATCTTGAAGCCAGCTGACAGCACGGTGCCCTGAGCTGCGTCCACCCATGCGGAGCCTTCGATCGTCGTCTCCGCGCGCTGCTTCGGCACGAACGTGATCTTCACGCGGTTGGGATCGGCGGGGTCGACCTCGCTCTGATCGAAGTCGTAGTGCGCGAGCTCCGTGTCGAGGAAGGGCATGTGGAAGTCCTTCTTCGGCTCGTTCTTCTTCGCGCGCTCGGCCTCGCGCTCGCGCTGCTTCTTCTTCGCTTCTTCGGTCTTGTCCGCGCCGTCCTCCTCGTAGTGGACGATGTCGAAGCGCACCTTGGTGCCGTCCGCCACCACGCGCGCCTGCATCTGCTTCACGGATTCGGCGGTGGTTGCGTCACGCGAGAGGCCCTCCAGCTTTCCGGCGACCGCGTAGCTGGCGTGCTTCTTCATCTTCTCGAAGCCGGCCGCATGCGCGGAGAGCTTCTTCATCAGGTCCGCCGAGGGCGGCGCAGCGCGCGCGGTCCGAGCCGCGGTGAGCGAGAGCGCGATCGCCAGCGGCGCAAGCAACTGTCCCGAGAACTTCAACGCCCCACGCTTCATGAAGTGGAGTGTGTGTCCAGAATGGCCGATGCGCCAGTCTCAGGGCGTCCGTGGGCGCGAGAAGGAGCCATGTCGAGATGGTACCGAACCCTTCCGCTTATCGAAGCAGAGACGGGGGCAACGGCACCTCCGAGATCGCGTCACGTTCGCGCTCCTCGCAGGCGGACGAAATTCGGACGGCGGATGCGTGGAACGCGATTATGGGCCTGCTCGTGACGCGGCACTGGGGCACCTGGGAGGCGACCTCGAGTCCCGTGGTCGCGTCCAGCACGGACACGTGGTCGCGGCGAACGCACGCGACGAAACGGCGGTCGGGGGAGACCTCGGTGTCGTCGTCGAAGCCGTCGCAGACGAACGCGCCGAGCTTGCGACCCTGCGCGTCGTGCAGCTGCATGGTGACGCACTCGGTGCCACAGCCCGCGATCTGGATGATCGTGTCCGTGGCAGAGAACGTGAACGTGCCACCGACGCCGGGCCGGAACGAGCCGCTGACGGTGGCGCTCTCGAGGTCGAGCACGAACGCCGTGCGAGGCTCGTGCGGACGAAGGAACGCATAGACGAGCGCGTGGCGATGGCTCGGCGAGACCACGACGTCCTCGACGCTGGACCACGCGGGCAGACGCAGCGCGGTCCGCGACCCATGCGCATCCACGATGGTGACGGCTTGACCCGACGAAGGACGGCCGACGACACGAACCCGAGGAGCAGTCGTCCGTGTTGCCGCGACCGTGACCGACGTCACGAGCAAGCCGGCGATGATGAGGAGCGACGTACCGGTGCGCATGGGAAGCGAGGCTAGATCGCGGGAGACCAGGAGCACAGAAAACGACTTCGACCTCGACCTCGACCTCGACCCCGACTTCGACTTCGACTTCGACTTCGACGAGCACGCCCACGAACACCGCAGGGGGCGATGGGTTTGCCCTAGAAATCCTCGCTTCGATCGCCTTTGCGAATTTCGCATAAGATGCATTATGTAAACTAACGAGATTGTGTGGATGCGTTGGGGCGGAGGTCGCGAACGCGCCTTGAACCGGAGCGCGTTGGCTGGTGAGCTGACGCTCATGGCCGGTGGTGGCGGAGAGCTCACGGTGGTGCGGACTGCGCGCGGCGCGTCGGTGTTCTCCGTGTGCCGTGCGGAGAGCCCGCTCAAGATCCTGAAGCCGCGAAACCATGGCAGCGCGGCGTGGGCGATCATCGCCACGTTCGGCGGCGGGCTCGTTGCTGGAGACAAGATCGCGCTGTCGGTCGACGTGGAGCCTGGGGCTTCGCTCTTCCTCGGCTCGCAGTCATCCCAGAAGGCCTTTCGCGGGGCGTCGGCGACGCGGCTCCTGGCGCGCGTCCGTGAGGGCGCCCTCCTGGTCGTCTGGCCCGACCCCCTCGCGTGCTTCGGCGGCGCTGATCACGTGCAGGATACACTTATCGAAGTCGACGAGGGCGGCAGCGTCGTCGTTCTCGACTCGTTCACTGCGGGCCGGCCCGCGCACGAGGCGCCGTTCTCGTTCGAGTCGCTCTCGATGCGGACCTGGGTCTCGCACAGCGGCGTTCCAGCGTTCATCGACGGCGTGCGGCTCGCGCGCGGGCTCATGCCTCGCTTCGGCGCCATGCGTGCGTTCGCCACGGTCTTCGCGATGGGCCCGCGCGCGGAGCTCGGGCCGGTGATCGGGGCTGGCGCCGCGCCCGTGGTCCCGCCCGGTTGCCACGACGTGGTCTCCCCAGGTGGGCGCGACGTGGTCGCGACGGCGCACGCCCTCGACGGCGGACGCGCGATCGTTCGGGTTGCCGCGACGCGCGCCGACGGCATGACCCAGGCGCTCGCGCCGTTCATGCAAGCGATTGCGCACGAGCTCGGCGACGATCCTTTCGGGCGCCGCGGCGAAACCTCTCCGAAACAGGACGCGACGATCATATCGTCCACTTCCGATGAGGCTCTCGCCACGTGATCTCGACAAGCTGGTCCTTCACCAGGCCGGATTTCTCGCGCAGAAGCGCCTCGCGCGTGGCATTCGGCTGAACTATCCGGAGGCCGTCGCGCTCATCGCGACCGTCCTCCTGGAGTGGATCCGCGATGGCAGGCGCGTCGCCGAGCTCATGGACAAGGGCCGCCGCATCCTCGGCCGACGGGAGCTCATGCCGGGCGTCGCGGAGATGATCGACGAGGTCCAGGTCGAAGGCACGTTCCCCGACGGAACCAAGCTGGTGAGCGTGCACGACCCCGTCGCGCTCGACGAGGGCGATCTCGCCTACGCGCTCTACGGCTCCTTCCTGCCCCTGCCCTACCCCGACGTCTTCGTTCTCCAACCCGTGCATGCTGCACCGATCGACCACGCCCCGGGCGAGCTCATCGTCGAGCCCGGCGAGATCGAGCTCTATCCGGACCGACGACGGCATTCGCTCGACGTCACGAACACGGGCGATCGACCCATCCAGGTCGGCAGCCACTTTCCGTTCGACCGCACGAACCGTGCGCTCGCGTTCGATCGTGCAGCAGCAGCCCATATGCACCTCGACGTGCCGGCGGGCACCGCGGTCCGCTTCGAACCCGGCGAGACGAAGCACGTAACGCTCGTCTCACTGCCCGCGAGCCCATCCCCGGCCGCCCAGGGGCACGCGCCGTGAGCACCACGATCGACAGGCGCCGCTACGCAGACCTCTACGGTCCGACCACGGGCGACCGCGTCCATCTCGCCGACACGGGCCTCATCCTCGAGGTCCTTCGCGACTACACATCGTACGGCGACGAGTCCATCTTCGGTGGCGGCAAGGTCATCCGCGACGGCATGGGCCAGATGACGGGCCTCCCCGACGACCTCGCGCTCGACACCGTGATCACGGGCGCGATCGTCGTGGACCACACGGGCATCTACAAGGCTGACGGCGGCATCAAGCGCGGCCGCATTGTCGGGGTCGGCAAGGCAGGAAATCCGAGCGTGATGGGTGGCGTCGATCCGAGCCTCCTCATCGGAGTCGGAACAGAGGTGATCTCCGCCGACGGCATGCTCCTCACCGCCGGCGGGGTCGACACGCACATCCATTTCACGTGCCCGCAGCTCGCCGACGAGGCCATCGCGAGCGGCATCACCACGCTCATCGGCGGCGGGACGGGGCCTGCCACGGGAACGCGCGCGACCACGTGCTCGCCTGGCGCCTGGAACATCGAGCAAATGCTGCGCGCGACCGACGCGCTCCCCGTCAACATCGGGCTCACCGGCAAAGGAAACACGTCGTCGCCCGAAGGGCTCGAAGAGCAGATCGGCGCCGGCGCGATCGGCCTCAAGCTGCACGAGGACTGGGGCTCGACGCCCGAATGCATCGACACCGCGCTCGCGTTCGCCGAAGCCGAAGACGTGCAGGTAACGCTCCACACCGACACGCTGAACGAGTCGGGCTACGTCGACGACTCGATCGCCGCGCTCAAGGGCCGCACGATCCACGCGTACCACACCGAGGGCGCCGGCGGCGGCCACGCACCCGACATCATCAAGATCTGCGGCGAGCCGAACGTCATCCCTAGCTCGACGAATCCGACGCGCCCGTTCACCGTGAACACGCTCGACGAGCACCTCGACATGCTGCTCGTCTGCCATCACCTCGATCACAACATCCTCGAGGACGTCGCGTTCGCCGAGAGCCGCATCCGTGGTGAGACGATCGCGGCGGAGGACGTGCTCCACGACCTTGGCGCGATCAGCATCATCTCGAGCGACAGCCAGGCGATGGGGCGCGTCGGCGAGGTCATCACGCGCACCTGGCAGACGGCCGCGAAGATGAAGGCCGAGCGCGGCCCGCTCCTCGGCGACTCCAGGAACGACAACCAGCGCATCCTTCGCTACGTATCGAAGGTCACGATCAACCCGGCGATCGCGCATGGCGTCGCGCACGAGATCGGCTCGGTCGAGGTCGGAAAGCTCGCCGATCTCGTGCTCTGGCATCCGCGCTTCTTCGGCGTGCGCCCCGATCTCATCATCAAGGGTGGATTCGTCGCTCATAGCGTGATGGGCGATCCGAACGCATCGATCCCCACGCCGCAGCCCGCGATCTACCGCCCGATGTTCGGCGCTTTCGGAAAGTCGGTGCAACATACATCCGTCGCGTTCGTCTCGCGGCGCGCCGCGGACCTTGGTACCGCGGAGAGGATCGGAATCGGCAAGCGCGTGGTGCCCGTCAAGGGTTGCCGCAACATCGGCAAGGCGGACATGAGGCACAACGCCGCGTTGCCACGGATGGAGGTCGACCCTGAGAGCTACGAGGTCCGCGCAGACGGCGCCCTCCTCACGTCCGCGCCGGCCGCGCTCCTCCCCCTCGCGCAGCGCTACTTTCTTTTTTGACGAGGCGCTCATGACGGATCTTGCAGCGCTCACCTTCACCATCCTCCAGCTCGCCGACTCGGCGTTCCCGACCGGCGGCTTCGCGCATTCCTCGGGGCTCGAGTCCGCGCGCGCCCACGGCTTCGTTCCGGACGAAAAAGCGGCCGCTGAGGTGCTGCGAGACTCGCTCGTCGCATGCGCCCACGGTCCGCTCGTCTTCGTGCGCGCGCTCCACGCAGTGCCCACGGACAGCGAGCATGCTCGGCTTGTCGGCCATCACGACGGAACGCACGACGCGACGCTCGACGCGTTCCTGTCGAGCCCCGTGGCGAACCGCGCCAGCCGCGTGCTTGGCCGCAGCTTGCGCGCCGCCGCGGAACATGTATTCTGCATCCAGGTACCCGCCGCCCTCCTGCATCAAGCCACCATCTTCGCGGCAGTGACCCGCGCGCTCGCGGTGCCCACCGTCGACGCCCGCCGCCTGTTTCTCTTCCAGCACCTGCGCTCGGTGCTTTCGGCCGCCGTTCGCCTCGGCATCTTCGGTCCGCTCGAGGCGCAGGCGCTGCAGCACGATCTCACGCCGTCGCTCGATGCGCTGCTGGAGAAGACCCTTCAGCTGGGCCCCGACGATCTCGCACAGACCTCCCCTCTCCTCGAGCTCTACGGCGCGCGCCACGACACTCTCTACTCCAGATTGTTCATGTCATGACCCACTCCCACGACGGACACACGCATTCCCATTCGCACGGCGAGCACGACCACACGCACGAGCACATGGAGCACCCCGGGTTCTTCCGTGCGCGCGCGCCGCGCAAGGTCAGGCGATACAGCGAGCGCGCATTCACCGTCGGCATTGGCGGACCGGTGGGCAGCGGCAAGACCGCGCTCGTCCTCTCGCTCTGCAAAGCGTTGCGCGGATCGATGCGGCTTGGTGTGGTGACGAACGACATCTTCACGCGCGAGGACGCAGAGTTCCTTCACCGGCACGAGGCGCTTCCGGCCGCGCAGATCCGGGCCGTCGAGACCGGGGGATGCCCGCACGCCGCCATCCGCGAGGACATCAGTCACAACCTGGATGCGCTCCTCGGCTTGATGCACGACGTGAATCCCGAGCTGCTCATCGTGGAGAGCGGCGGCGACAATCTGGCCGCGCAGTACAGTCGCGAGCTCGTCGACTTCACGATCTACGTCATCGACGTGGCCGGTGGCGACAAGGTGCCGCGAAAGGGCGGGCCCGGGATCACGCAGAGCGACCTCTTGATCGTCAACAAGACGGACCTGGCGCCGCACGTTGGCGCGAGCCTCGCCGTCATGCGCACCGACGCAGATCGCATGCGCCAGGGCGGCCCAACGATCTTCGCGCAGGTGAACGCAGACGTCGGCGTCCCCGCAATCGTCGAGCACATCCTGGCCGCACGAACCCAGGCCCTCGCCTCGACTTGAGCCCCCAACTCCCCCGCTCCCTCTCCGAAGGTCAGCGGAGGCCGTAGAGCTCTTCGCGATGCTCCCGGGTCATCAGGATGGTCATGGCCTCGAAGAGCGAGCGCCCTTCGTGCAGCACCATGTAGACCTGCTCCGTGATGGGCATCTCCACGCCGTGCTTCTTCGCGAGCGAGTGCGCGGCGTGTGCGGTGTAGTAGCCCTCCGCGACCGTGACCTGCGTGGCGAGGTAGGCCTTCGGGTCCACGCCCTTCGCGACCTTCATTCCTAGCTGCCGGTTGCGCGACAGGTCGCCAGTGGACGTGAGGATGAGGTCGCCCACGCCGCTCATGCCGATGAACGTGAGCGGATTGGCGCCGAGGGCGACGCCGAGACGCGCCATCTCCGACAGGCCGCGCGTCAGGAGCGCTGCACGTGCGTTCGCGCCCACGCCGAGGCCATCGCACGCGCCCGCGGCGACCGCGAGCACGTTCTTCACCGCGCCACCGACCTGCACACCGATCGGATCGGTGCTGGTGTACACGCGGAAGTTCGGCGCGTGGAGGACCTCCTGCACGAACTTCGCGGACGCCTCGTCCTTCGATGCGCAGACCGCGTCCGTGGGCAGGCCCTGCGCAACCTCCTTCGCGAAGTTGGGGCCCGAGATGAACGAGAGTCGGTCCCAGTGGACCGCCGGCAGTGTCTCCTCGAGCACGGTGCTCATGAGCGACAACGACGACTCCTCGAAGCCCTTCGTGGCCACGAGCACGTGCGCGTCCTTCGCGATGTGCGGCGCTGCGTCGCGCGAGATCTGGCGGAGGTACACGGACGGCGGAACCAGGATGACGAGGCCGGCGCCAGCGAGCGCGCTCGACACGTCGGTCGTGGCGGTGATCTCGGGGGGCAGATCGATCCCGAGAAGAAAGCGCTTGTTCTGATGCAGCTTCGCGATGTCCGACGCGACGTCGGGCTCATGCGACCACATCGTGACGGCGTTCCCCATGCGCGCGGCGTGCGTGCCGAGCGCCGTACCCCACGCTCCGCTGCCGATGACCGCTACCTTCAAGAGCTCTCTCCGTCGGTGGACTTGGCGAACGTCTCCTGCGACGCGAGGCCTTCGGCGAGCAGCGTCGAGGGCTCGTCGGAGGACACGCACCAGAGCTGGTGCGCGGCGCGCGTTGCACCGACGTAGAGCGCGTGGCGTGCCTGCGGGCTGTCGGGGTAGCTGGTCCGGTTCGTATCCACCAGCACGACCTCGTCGAACTCGAGGCCCTTCGTCTGGCGCACGTCCGTGACGTCGACGCCCGCTTCCCAGGTGAAGTCCTGGTGCTTCACGCGTCGCACGTTCGGCACCTCCGCGCGACGCAGCCCCTCTTCGTAGATGTCCGCTTGCGGACCGAAGCGCGCGAGCACGGCCACGTTCGCGTTCGGCTCGGAGAGCGCGAGATCCTTCAGCGCGTCCGCAAGGAATGCGACGGCCTCGCCCGGCGATGCAAACGGGAAGGCCTCCACGGGCGGGCCGTGACGGTTTGCGATCGGCTCCGCCTCGTGTGCGAACGGTCCGAGCACGCCGCGCGCGAAGCCGGTGATCTCCGCAGTGGAGCGGTAGCTAACCTTCAGTGGCTCGAGCATGCCTGTGCCACCAGCGTCGGCTCCGGCGCTGATCTGCGCGGCCGCGAGCAGCTCGCCCCACGAGGCGCCGCCATCGTGATCGTCGTCCTGGAGCATGCGCTGCGCCACGTCGCCCGCGAGCGTGACGCTGGGCTCGGTGCCCGCGACGTCGACGATGGTGCGGAGCTCCACCGGGCTCATGTCCTGGACCTCGTCGATGAACAGGTGGTTCACGCGCACGGGCGCATTCTCGCCATCCACGAGCGGGCCGCGCATCACCTGGAAGAGCCGCAGGAGCAGCGCGTGGTCCTCTGCGTCCAGCGTGGGCTCGTCGCCGTCGCGCTCACCCTCGACACGTACGCGCGCCTGCTGCACGCACCACTCCGCGGCCTGCGTCAGCTGCGCAGGGCCGAGGCCCACAACGCCCGCGAACGTCGCGGTGAGGCGCGTGTGGTCCGTGACGAGCTCGTCCCATGCGTCGAGCACGGCGCGCGTCTTCTTGCGGAGCTCCTGCCCCAGCTCCGTGAGCGCCGTCTTGGTGACCTCCGGGATCTTCGCGGGAGGCGGGATGTTCTTCAGCGTGCGCTTGCCCGCCATGTACTGCGCGAGCATCGTCAGGCGAGCGTCCGGAGCAACCTTCAGCGGCGTCTCGGTGGGCGCGGCGCCATCCCCTGCGGCCGCCACACCGGCGGTCGCCTCCCAGGCGTTGACGACGAGCTGGCCGCTCGGCCACTTGCCCATCGCGGTGCGCAGCCGCGTGTCCACCTCGCTGGTGATGCGGCCAGCAAGAGCGTCGATCTCACGGAGCATCAGCGCGTGCGACTTCATGCGCGAGACGACGGACGGCGTGTCCGTGCTCACGCGCGAAGGCAGCTTTGGAAATAGCGTGAATACTGCACGTTTCGCGAAGCGCGCGAAGGTGGTCACCGGCACGCCATCCACGCCCAGCGACGGCAACACGCGCCCCGTGTAGTGGATGAGCGCCTCGCTCGGCACCATCACGAGCATACGATCGCCGCGGTAGCGCGACGGGTCCGTCGCGTGCAGATACGCCACGCGGTGGAGTCCCACCGTGGTCTTGCCGCTGCCGGCGCTGCCCTGGATCGCGATGATGCCGGGGCCCGGCTTCGTGATGAGGTCGAACTGCGACGGGTCGAGCATGGAGGCGATCGCCGGAAGCAGCTTGTCGGTACGCAAGAGCCCGTCCGCGCCGATGCCGAGCCGCGGCGCCTGGCCGGGGATGAGCTTCACGGAGCGCTGGTCTGCGCGGCGCCACTGGCCGTTGTCTCCGCAGATGAACACGCCGGCTGGGCAGGACACGCGGCGGAGCTGCCCGTGGACGATGGCCACGGAACGGCGCGCCATGACGAGCCCCTCCACGGGCTTGTCGCCCATGATCTCCTCGTAGTCGTCGCCCTCGCGATACCTGTAGAATACACGGCTCACCGGCGCCTGCCGCCAGTCCACGATGCGGATGCCCGCGGTGGGATCGACGTACGACCGGGAACCGATGAGGACGTCGCGGCGGCGGGACTTCTTCTCACCCTCGAAGGTCTCCTCCAGGCGGAGGTGTCCGAAGTACGGGCTCTTCTCGTCGATGCTGCCGGCGGCGCTCTTGCCGCGCTGCGCACGGATGGCGCCGAGCGTGTGCATCTGCTCGAAGAGCGCGGGCAGGTCCTCCGGCTTGGCGGCGGACACGTCCTCGCGCAGCTCGAGCAGCCGCGCGTCGTCCTCGGTCGGCTTGCCGCGCTTCTTGGCTTCGCTTCGTGCGTGCTCGAGCGCGCGCTCCACGGTCTGGAGCAGCTTCAGCTCCTCGCGGATGATGCGCGCGCCATCCTCGTCCCCTTCGAGGCCGGGCACTGCCAGCTCGGCCGTGGCGTTGGTGGTAGCGATCATCGAGCCGGCCCAAGTAGCCGCATACGGGCCGTCGCCGCAAGCGATACGGGGCTTCCCGGCGTTCTTCCTGGCGTTCTCCCCGGCCCTCTCCCTCAGACGATGTACTCGTCGCGGAGCTTCAGGACGGTGAGATTGGCGCCCTTGATCTTGGCGCACTCCTTCTCGACCTCGGCCTGGAAAACAGGTTTAATGTGGTACAGAAGCACCGGTAATTCCTTGCTATTTTTGTACTTCTTGAGGTCTTTCGCGAGGGTGTCGGGCGTGTGGTGGCCGCTGACCTTCGCGAGCTTGTGCATGTGGCTCGGGAAGCTGACTTCCATGAGCAGGGCCCGGAGATTCTTCTGGGCGTTGAGGACCTTCCAGAAGCGCTCCGTGGGTCCCGTGTCGCCGCTGTACGCGATGGCCTGACCGGCGCGCTCCACCACGAACGCGCACGTCTCGATGGTGTGGCTCACCTCGATCGCGCGGACCAGGTAGTCGCCGATCTGCGTGGGCTTCTCGATCTCGAGCGGGAGAAACTTCACCGTGGGATGAGCCTTGGTGGGCAGCGCGGAGAAGTCCGGCCAGACCAGGCCGTTGAAGAAGTGCTTACGCAACACGCCCAGCGTCCACTTCGTGCCGATGACCAGCAGCGGCGGACTGCCGTGCTGCAAACGGTTGTCGGCGATGGTCGCGAGGTCGCGGATGTGATCGAGGTGGGCGTGGCTCACGAGGACCGCCTCGAGCGCGCACTGATCCTTCAGCGACATGCCGCTGGTCAGCGAACCCGCGTCGATAGCGAGCTTGCCGTCGAGAACGAACGCGGAGGTCTTGTGTTTTGGAGTCTCGCCGCCGTGACACCCGATGACGTGCAGTCGCATCTAGGTCGCCGCCTTCTGCGTCAGCGACGCACGCTGGGGCGATTCGACAAACTCGAGGAACTCGAAGAAGCGACCCTGGTCGGTGATGCGCAGCACGTCGTCCTCCCCGACCTCCGCGAGCTTCAGCCGGCGAAGGCGTGATGCGACCTCGGTCACTTCGTGCAGCGTTACCCCGGCGTCATCGGCGATCTGCTGCAACGTCGGCCCTGCTCCGCCCGCGATGCCGGTCGCGTCGAGCTTCGCCTTGATCCCGAGCAACGCCCTGGCCCGCGGGTCCGGGTGCATGAGCAGCTCGACCATCGTGTCCGCGCCGCCCAGCCGCCGAGCAAGCCGGCGAACCAGCCTGAGCGCCAGATCCGGCGTCCGCGCGAGCATGGACTCCAGCGTGCTCGCGCCGATCACGAGGCACGATGCCTTCTCCTTGCAGGTTGCGGTGGCCGTGCGGGGTCGCTCGTTCAAGACGGCCATCTCTCCGAAGAAATCCCCGGGCGCGAGATCCGCGACGACGCGCTCGCGGCCTCCCAGACGCTTCGAGATCGTGACGATCCCCGACTGGACGACGTACATCTCGCGCCCCGCATCACCCTCGTGGAAGAGGACGTGTCCGGCGTCGAACGTGCGGGCAAGGCTATTGGCAGCATCAGTCATCGCGACGAATCGCAAGATTACATGGGTGCTTTCGAGGAAGTCAAAAGCGGGACGACTTGTCACCGCTGTTTCCGCCGCGGCCCTGGCTCTCGGGCTCTCGGGCTGGGGTCGAACAAAGATAACAACCTCGACACAAATCCCTCGGGCCCCTCCAGGGTGGGTGACGCACGCGAGCGAACGCGCGTATCGTCGTCGCGCGCTCACCTGCGCGCTCGTGCGCTCGGCGCTTCCACCAAGGGAGGATCACATCATGGGAAATCCGTTCGTCCACATGGAGCTTTCAACCGGCAACGTCGACGCCGCGAAGAAATTCTACAAGAAGGTCTTCGACTGGAAGCTCGAGGACATGAAGGGCGGCATGCCCTACACGATGATCAAGACCGGCGCGAAGAACGGCGTTGGCGGCGGCATGGCCAAGACCCAGATGGAGGGTCAGCCCACGGCGTGGCTCGTCTATGCAGAGGTCGCCAGCGTCAAGAAGACGATGGCGAAGGCCGAGAAGGCGGGCGCGAAGGCCATGGTCCCGTTCATGGAGATCGGGGACATGGGCGCGATCGGCGTCCTTGTCGACCCCACGGGAGCTGCGTTCGGCATCTGGGAGAAGGGCAAGCCCACGAAGAAGGCAGGCGCGAAATCGAAGGGCAAGAAGAAGGCCGCCAAGAAGAAGTAGCGGCGAAGTTTCGGACGCCCTTCTACGACCCGACGAAACGCGCGCTTCGCAACACGCGAGGCGCGCATCGTTTTTTGTCGGTCACGAGCGCAGCGCCATCCAGTCCCAGCGTCCATGCACCTTCGCGGCGAGGCGGCACGCGCCATCCCGCGCCCACACGTCCGTTCGCGGCACCAGCAGCGGATCGTCGCCGGCGTGATGTGCACCGAACTTGCTGCACGCTGCGACCGTGAAGCCAGCCGCGCGCACCGCATCGCGAACCCGACCGTCCACTGCGCCGTGCGGATAGGACATCGTCGTGATCGGCTTTGCGAGCAGGTCGGAGAGCCATGCGCGCGTGCCGGTGAGCTCGTCGTCGAGCTCGCGCTTTGTGCAGTCCGTCAGGCGACGATGGGTGCGTCCGTGCGCACCGATGGTGACGCCGGGCAGCGCCGCGAGCTCGCGAAGCTCATCGCATGACAGGTACGGAGCGACTCCGTTCTCCACGTGCTCGCGCGTGACGAACACGGTGAACGGAAGCCCAGCGCGAACGAGCCGGGGCGCCGCCACGACGAGCGTGTCGCGATAGCCGTCGTCGAACGTGATCGCGATCCCCCTGCCCGCGCGGACGCCCTCGTCGAGCGCGGTGGTCTTCGACGCGACGGAGACGAGCCACCGCACGTGACGCTCGAATCGCGCGGGAGAAAGGCTGTAGATCCGCTTGTGATCGCCCGGAACGACGCTACCGACTGCGTGGTACACGAGCACGCGACACGCTGGAGGAGACAGGCGCGCGACCGGCATGAATGCCACGCTGGCGAGATCGCCGAGCAGGAGCTTCATCCGGTTCATGCCGTCATCGTAGCTGACGTCGACCGCGACGTGGACGTGGACCGCGACGTGGACTTCGACTTCGACTTCGACGTGGACTTCGACTTCGACGTGGACTTCGACGTGGACTTCGACTTCGACCTCGACAAAACGACGACGCCCGAGATTTCTCCCGGGCGTCGCTTCTACTCACGGTTTTTTACGGGTCTCGGGTTTCCTGAGGGATTGGCTTGGGTTTCCCGGGGGTCGTTTCTACGCAGAGTTTTTCATGGTCGAGGGGCGGCCCTCGACGCTCCCGCATTGATTGAAACTTCGACTTCGTCGAAGCTTTCAATCCATCCCGAAGTCCCCCATGCCGCCCATGCCGCCCATGCCGCCCATGCCGCCCATGCCGCCGCCGCCGCCGCCGCCGCCGCCGGGGGCTTCTTTCTTCGGCTTGTCGGCGATGATCGCCTCGGTCGTGAGCATCATGCCCGCGACGCTCGCTGCGAACTCGAGGGCCGAGCGAACGACCTTCGCCGGGTCGATGACGCCTGCCTTGAGCAGGTCCTCGTAGGTCTCCGTTGCGGCGTTGAAGCCGAACGAGCCCTTGCCTTCGCGCACCTTCTCGATGACCACGGAGCCTTCGCAGCCCGCGTTCTTCGCGATCTGACGGAGCGGCTCTTCCACCGCGCGACGCACGAGCTTCACGCCGTGCATCTGGTCGGCCGGGAGCTTGAGGCCGTCGAGAACGAGCGCCGCACGGAGCAGTGCAACGCCGCCGCCAGCGACGATGCCCTCTTCGACCGCAGCGCGCGTCGCATGGAGCGCGTCTTCAACGCGCGCCTTCTTCTCCTTCATCTCGGTCTCGGTGTGTGCACCGACCTTGACGATGGCCACGCCGCCCGCGAGCTTCGCGAGACGCTCCTGGAGCTTCTCCTTGTCGTAGTCGGACGTGGTGTTCTCGACCTGCTTGCGGATCGCCTCGCAGCGGGCCTTGATGTCCTTCTGATCGCCGGCGCCGTCCACGATCGTGGTGTTGTCCTTGTCGATCGAGACGCGCTTGGCCTTGCCGAGGTCGGTCATCGTGACCGCGTCGAGCTTGAGGCCCAGGTCCTCGCTGATGACCTGACCGCCGGTCAGGATCGCGATGTCCTTCAGCATCTCCTTGCGGCGATCGCCGAAGCCCGGCGCCTTGACGGCGACGACCTTGAGCAAGCCGCGAAGCTTGTTGACGACGAGCGTCGCGAGCGCCTCGCCCTCCACGTCCTCCGCGATGATGACGAGCGGACGACCTTCGCGAGCGATGGTCTCGAGCAGCGGCAGGATGTCCTGCATCGCGCCGATCTTCTTGTCCGTGAGGAGGATGACCGGGTTCTCGAGCTCCGCCGTCATCTTCTCGGGGTTGGTCACGAAGTACGGCGACTGGTAGCCGCGATCGAACTGCATGCCTTCCACGACCTCGAGCTCGGACTCCATGCCCTTCGCTTCTTCGACCGTGATGACGCCTTCCTTGCCGACCTTCTCCATCGCCTCGGCAAGCATGTTGCCGATCGATGCGTCGCCGTTGGCGCTGATGGTGCCGACCTGGGCGATGTGCGCCTTGTCCTTCGTGGGCGTCGCGAGCTTCTTGATCTCGGCGACCATCGCGGTGACCGCGAGGTCGATGCCACGCTTGATCTCCATCGGGTTGTGACCCGCTTCGACGAGCATGAGGCCGTGCGTGTAAATCGCCTGCGCGAGAACGGTCGCCGTGGTCGT
>JANXLV010000252.1 GCA_025355005.1 Myxococcales bacterium
CCGGATTCTAGCCGTGACGTTCACCAACAAGGCGGCAGGGGAGATGCGTTCTCGCCTCACCTCCATCGCCGGCGAGTCCGTCGCAAAGGATCTCTGGGTCGGCACCTTCCACGCCATCTGCGCGAAGCTCCTGCGCCGGTATGCGGATGCGGTCGGCCTGTCGTCCTCATTCGTCATCTACGACGCGCAGGATCAGAAGACCGTCATCACCCGCGTCCTGCGCGAGCTCGACCTGGACGAGAAGCGCTACACGCCGCGCTCTGTCCTCGGGCGCATCCACAAGGAGAAGCAGGAGGCGCGCGGTCCAGAGGACATGAGCCTGGACTCGTACATGGATTCCGCGATCCAGAAGGCCTACGTGAAGTACGAGGCGCGTCTGCGCGCCGCCAACGCCGTCGACTTCGAGGACCTCATCCTGCTCATGGTGCGCATCCTGGAGGCGCCAGACACCGCGAAGGACAACGTGACGCACGCGCGCGATCAGCTCAGAAACAAGTTCGATCACGTGCTCGTGGACGAGTTCCAGGATACCAACGCCACGCAGTACCGCTTCATCCGCGCGCTCGCCGCACGCCGGCGGAACCTGTGCGTGGTCGGCGACGACGACCAGTCCATCTACCGGTGGCGCGGCGCCGACGTGCGCAACATCCGTGGCTTCCGCGAGGACTATCCGGACGCGACGATCGTCAAGCTCGAACAGAACTACAGGTCCACGGGACGCATCGTGCGCGCCGCGCTCGCCGTCATCTCTCCTTCGCGCGAACGTGAGCCGAAGGAGCTCTGGACCGACAACGAGGAGGGCAACAAGATCCATGTCCTCGCCGTCGCGGATGAGCGCGACGAGGCATCGGAGGTCGCACGGCTCGTGCGCGCGGCCCGCGACGAGGGGATCTCCGCGAACGAAATAGCCGTATTTTACCGCGTGAACGCGCAGTCGCGTGTGCTCGAGGAGGCGCTGCGGCAGTCCTCGCTGCCGTACCAGATCGTGGGCGGCATGAAGTTCTTCGAGCGCGCCGAGATCAAGGACGCGCTGTCCTACCTGCGCGTGATGGTGAACCCGAAGAGCGACGTGGACTTCCTGCGCATCGTGAACACGCCCGCGCGCGGCATCGGCAAGACCACGCTGGAGCGCCTGCAAGATCTCGCGACGCACCACGAGACGTCGCTGTGGAACGCGCTGTCGTTCCTGGACGAGGCGGCCGATGTTCCGAAGGCCGCGAAAAAGAAGCTGGGGCAGGTGCGTGAGCTCCTGCGGAACCTCGCCGACGAGACGCGCACCGCATCCCCGGCCGACGCGCTGCGCGTGGTGCTCGCGAAGACGGGTTATCGCGCCGCGCTCTCCGCGGAGAACACGGTGGAGTCGGAGTCGCGGCTGCAGAACCTCGCGGAGCTCGAGGGCTCCTTGCTGGACTACACGCAGGAGGTCCACGCCAGCGGTGACACGCCCACGCTGGAAGGCTTCCTGGAGCGCGTGTCGCTCGACAGTGATCTGGACGCGATGGAGGACGGCGCGAAGGTCACGCTGATGACCGTGCACAGCGCGAAGGGACTGGAGTTCGACTTCGTCGTGATGACCGGCATGGAGGAGGACATGTTCCCCTACCGCAGCGCGGACGGTCCGGACGCCGGGCAGATGGAAGAGGAGCGTCGGCTCGGCTACGTGGCGGTCACCCGCGCGCGGAAGCACCTGATCATGACGCACGCGCGCATGCGCCAGATCTTCGGCACGACGCGGCCTGGGCTGCCGAGCCGGTTCATCGCCGATCTGCCGGAAGATCTCGTCGATTTCCACGCGACCGCGCAGCTCCGCTCGCGCGAGACCGCGCGCTACGTGGACCGCACTCCGCGGCCCGGCTACGCGCAGAGCGGCGGCGGCTTCCGTCATCCGCAGGGACCGAAGAGCGACTGGCCCGCGCCCGTATCCGCGCGCGCTCCGCAACGCCCAACGAATCCGGCGAGTCCCGGCGAGCGCTACGTAGACGTAGACGACGCCCACGACGCACACGACGCGCACGGGGACGCCGTGGAGATCCGCCGCGGCACGCGCGTCAGACACGCGCGCTTCGGCGAGGGCGAGGTGCGCAAGGTGCTGGAGCTCTCCGAGCCCGCCGTGGTCGCGTTCTTCCCTGGCTGGGGTGAGATGAAGGTGCTCGCGCGCTTCCTGACGCTCGCCTGAACCTGGTAGCATTTGCGGAATGGGGCTTCGTTCGCGCTCGCTCGTCGTCGTGTCCGTGCTCGCGGCGATCACCTGGTCGGCACGGGCAACGGCAGACACCAGCGTCACCCTCGATGGCAACGTGCCGGCGGACGGGCCGGATCATTTCTTCGTGCCGTTCGACGTCCCCGACGGCACGCAAGAGATCGAGATCCTCCACGACGACAAGAGCCCGGACAACATCCTGGATTGGGGCGTCTCCGATCCTGCGGGCTGGCGAGGCTGGGGCGGCGGCAACTCGGAGAACGCGATCCTCAACGCGAAGGCCGCCTCGCGCTCCTATGTGCCGGGCGTGATCACGAAAGGCACCTGGAACGTCGTCGTCGGCAAGGCGAAGGTCGTCGTGTCGCCGGCCGTCTATCACATCGTCGTGACGTTCCGGACGGCGCCCACGCTCGCCCCGCAGACCGCGCGCCGGCCCTACGCCGCAGCCGCCGCGCTCCCGGGGCTCGTGACTGGGCCGCGCTACTACGCGGGTGATCTGCACGTGCACTCCCTGGAGAGCGGTGATGCGACTCCCACGCTCGACGAGATCGGCACGTTCGCGCGCTCGCGAGGCCTGGATTTCGTGGAGATCAGCGATCACAACGTGAACACGCAGGACGACTACATCGCCGACGCGCAGTCACGCTTCGCCGATCTGCTCTTCATTCCCGGCATCGAATACACGACATACAAGGGCCATGCGAACGCGATCGGCGCCACGAAATGGGTGGACCACAAGATCGGTCAGCCGGGCGTCACCATCGCCGACGCAGTCCAGCAGATCGACGCGCAGGGGGCGATCTTCAGCATCAACCATCCCGCGCTCGACATCGGTGACCTGTGCATCGGCTGCGGCTGGAAGCACGATCTGGATCCGTCGAAGGTCACGGGCGTCGAGATCGAGACGTCCGCGCTGAGCGGCGGCGGCATCCTGTTCCAGGCGCAGGCGATCGCGTTCTGGGAGACGTTCCTCTCGAAGGGCTTCCATGTCACGGGCCTCGGCGGCGGCGACGATCATCGCGCTGGCAAGGAGAGCGGCATGTTCCAGAGCACGCTCGGCAGCCCGACCACGATGATCTACGCAAGCGAGCTCAGCGCCGCCGCGCTCATGGACGCCATCCGCAAGGGCCACGTGGTCGTGAAGACCGACGGCCCCGCCGATCCGATGGTGGAGCTCACTGCAGGCGACGCGCTCCCGGGCGACACGCTGAAGCAACGAAGCGCCGTGCTCTCCGCGAAGGTCACGAACACGAACATCGGGCAGCGCACCGTGAACGCGCGCTGGGTCGTGAACGGCGTCCCGGACGACACGGTCACCGTCGACACGGAAGGTCAGCTCTTCACCCGCTCCGTACAGGCCCCACCCACGGGCGAAGATCGCTACCGCTTCGAGGTGCTGCTCGGCGACAACAAGCCCCACCTCATCACCAACCACATCTTCCTCTCACTCGACGCCAACGGCCCGGACCCTGCCGCCCAAAAATCCTCGGGCGGCTGCGCCACGACGCGTGGGCCCGAGCCCTCGAACGCAACCCTCTGGTTGCTCTTCGCTGCTGCCGCCCTCATGACGGCAAAGCGCCTCCGCCCTCGTCACGCCTAGAAGCGCCCTAGAAGCGCGCCTAGAAGGTGAAGCCCCAGCCGAGGGTGGCTCCTCGCGGGTCCACTCCGATGCGGAGGTTCTGGAGCTCTTGCGCGGCTCGGTAGGTTCTTGGCGGGAGGAGGAAGGGAAGGAACGTGCCTCCGAAGCCCGTGGCCATGGGGAGGACGGTGGACCAGGCTCGCTCCCAGACGGGCCACTCGGCACGGATGGAGCCTTGCTCGAGGCGTGCGAGGAGCGGCGCGGTCGCTAGCGACGCGAGGGCGACCGCGAAGACCAGCGGCAGCTCCGAGTGGATGTTGCCCTCCGGTGGTGCCCAGTGGATGAGGCCTGGATCGCACTGCGGTCGTGAGAGCAGCGCGCCGCCGAGAGTCGCGCCCCACAAGAGCCCCATCACCGAAGGACCGACGAGGCGCACGCCGGGCTCATCGCGGAAGCGGAAGTAGTTCGCGTCTGTTGCGATCCACGCGCCGTCGAGGACGAGCGTGCCACCGATGTAGAGCCAGTCAGTGTGCGACGCCGCGCGACACAGCTCCTCGTCGCGGCCCGGCTGCGCACGGTACTCGCCCGCCGCGTACACGTACGGTACGGGATCCTTCGGGGGGTTCGCAGGCGGGGGCGCGCTGGGAGCGTCCAAGACGGGGCTCACGCTAGCACACCTCGCGTCAACGGCGCCTGTGCCCGGCGTTCAGTCCCGAGGCCATGGCGAACCAGGCGGCCCGAAGCGTGTTTCGTTCGGAAAAATAAGCCCAAAATGCGTGCGCAATACACCGAGTAGCTCTGCGGGCGAACCGAGCTTCGTGATCTCGCTCTTGCCTTCGCGGTCGCGCATCTTCAGCTCGTCGTTGAGGAGCGTGATGCGCCCTCCGTCTTCGCGTGCGCGCGCCACGAGGAGGCGGCTCCTGAAGTGCGAGGCGGGGTGGGCGCTCGTGTACCAGTTGCCCAGCTCGCGATCGATGAGCGGCATCTCCTCCAGCGTGAACTCGCACACGTCCTTCCACTCGCCGGCGAGGTTCACCTGGTGGAAGAGGCGGGCGTCTTCCCGCACGATCCTGCGCGGCTCGTGCGGCGTGTCCTGCGCGTCCTCCGTGTGCAGGCGCAGCGCCCCGGTGAGCGAGAGCGCGCCCACGCCGACGTCGGACAGGTAGCTCGTTCCCGAGAGCTCGACACGAACGAAGACATGCGTGCGCGGCGGTGTGAAGTCACGCGGGCGGTCAATGCGGACGCGGGCCGACAGCGGTCGCACGTCGAAGCCCATCTCCTGGAGCACGGCGAGAAACAGCCCGTTCTGCTCGAAGCAATACCCGCCACGCCGCTTTTTAACGAGCTTGTCCATGAGCGCCTCTGGCTCGAGCTCGATCTTGCGGCCGAGGAGCACGTCCAGGTTCTCGAACGGAATCGACGAGGTGTGCGCCTGCGTGAGCGCGTGCAGCGTCGCGAGGGTCGGCGTCCGGGGGCCCGCGTAACCGATGCGTGCAAAGTAGGCGTCCAGATCCATCGCGGCTTCCATATTCAGGCCGAAGTAATAAGAAGAAAAGACCCTATGGGCAACCGGGCGAACAGCGAGCATGGGGAGAGCCCCAACGAGGCAGCGGAGGTGCGGGCGATCCGCGTCGCCATTGCGTGCTCGGTGATCGGCGCCACGGCGAAGCTCTCGGTCGGCATCATGACCGGCAGCATGTCGATGATCTCGTCCGCGGTGGATTCGCTGGGCGACCTCATGGTGTCGGTCGCGAACCTCTTCATGGTGCGCTACGCCCACCAGCCCCCGGACGAGGACCACAACTACGGTCACGCGAAGATCGAAGGGCTCGGCGCGATGTTCGAGGGGGGCTTCATCCTCGCCGCCGCGCTCTTCATCGGCTACGCGGCGGTGCACAAGACGATCATCGGAGACGTGAGCCACGACACCACGCTGGGCATCTACGTGATGTGTCCCACGCTGCTGCTCACGCTCGGCACGGTGCTCTACCTCCGCAAGGTCGCGAAGCAGACGGGCAGCCTGGTCATCAAATCCGACGCGCTCCACTACATGACGGACGTCTGGGTGAACATCGGCGTGATCGTTTCGCTCGTCCTGGTCAAGCTGACCGGCAAGCCGATCATCGACGCGGTCGTCTCCATCGGCATCGCGCTGTTCATGATCTCTTCGTCCATCAAGGTCGTCCGCGAGGGCTTCGACGTGGTCATGGACAAGAGCCTGCCAGCGGAGCAGGTCACGCGCGTCACCGCGCTGCTCGACGCCCACGACCGCATCGAGTCGTTCCATGATCTGCGTACGCGCGGCGGCAAGATTCCGCACGTGGATTTCCACGCTGTCGTCGATCCGCAGATGACGGCGCAGGAGGTCCACGACCTCTTCGAGGAGGTCCAGCGCGGCATCCAGGAGATCACTGGACCGTCCACGCGCGTCCACCTGCACGCGGATCCCTCGCCGCGCAGGGCGCACAAGACGGACAAGACCCCGAACGCGCAGAAGGCCGAGCATGCGTAGAGTGCTCGTCATCGAGGACGACGCCTTCGTGGCCCGTGCCTTCACAAGCTACCTGGGTGAGCACGAGGTCAGCGTCGCGACGGGTGGCCAGCAGGCACTCGACCTGCTCGCCGCGAACCCTCGATTCGACGCGATCATCTGCGACCTCGCCATGCCGGGGATGGACGGCATGATGGTGCACGAGGCCGTGGCCGCCACGTTCCCGGGCCTCGAGCGCCGGATGGTCTTCTGCTCGGGGGGAGCTCAGTCCGCGCGCACACGCGACTTCCTCGCGCGCACCCAGCTGCCCCTGGTGGAGAAGCCCCTCTCCGGCGCAGCCCTACGCGCAGTCGTGCACGGCGTCATCAACGGCGTCATCCACGGCGCCATCAACGGGAACGGCTGACTCAGCGATTCAGACAGCGCGAACGGCGGTCAGTGCGCTGGTGACTGCATCCCAGTCGAGCGCCGGCAGGCCAGCGCCTTCGCCCTTGGCGACCCACTGGGTGGCCACGTCACGAAGCGCGTCGCTCTTGGTGCGGCCCCACGCGAAGATCGGCTCGGCGTCGGGCGCGGCGTTGCTCTTCGCCTCTACCCGGAAGTCGCCTTCGTCGTCCTGGTTGCTTCGCGGCATGATGTCCACCGTGAGGCGGACGTTTTCGCACGTGAGGTCGTAAACGAAGCCCGTGCGCGAACGGAACTGGTTCGTGATGCGAACCGGGTTCTTTTCTTTCTCTGCCATGATCCCCTCCACCTTAGTCCCCCGGCGTCTCGAAGGGGAGGATTTGCGGCGGAGCCCTCATGGGGTTAGATGCCGGACATGGCGTCAGGGCTGGGCGGGGTGGGGGGACGGACCGCGGGTGACAGCACCCGCGCGCAGCTCGTTGCTGGGTTCCAGCGCGTGCGCGCCGCCACGGAGGCGCTCGCAGCCCCGCTCTCGCCCGAAGATCAGGGCCTGCAGTCCATGCCGTCGTGCAGTCCCACGAAATGGCATCGCGCGCACACCACGTGGTTCTGGGAGACGTTCCTGCTCGGGCCCGCCGGCGTCTCGCCGCACGACGCGTCCTGGGCGCCGCTCTTCAATTCGTACTACGTGGCCGCCGGCCCGCGGAGCCCGCGCCCTTTGCGTGGCATGCTCTCGCGCCCCACTACGGCGCAGATCGCGGAGTACCGCCGCGTGACGGACGCGCGCGTCCTCGCGTTCCTCGCGGACCGTGACGACGACACGATCGCGCGCGCTGCTGCGCTCATCACGCTGGGGCTCGCGCACGAGGAGCAGCATCAAGAGCTGCTGCTCACCGACATCCTGAACGCGTTCCACGACAACCCGCTCCGGCCGACGTATCGCGAAGATCCCGAAGATCGCGAAGGCCGCGAAGATCTCCGCAAGACGTCGCGAACCGCGCAGCAAGGACCTTCCGCGCCCGCCTTCCATCGTCACGACGGCGGCGTGTTCGAGCAAGGCGCCACGACGGACGCATCGTTCCGCTTCGACAACGAAGAGCCGCGTCACCGGGTCTTCGTGGAGGCTTTCGAGCTCGCTGACCGGCTCGTCACCGTCGGTGAATGGAAGGCGTTTGCGGATGCCGGCGGCTACGACACGGCGTCCCTCTGGCTCTCCGACGGCTTCGACTGGACCAAGGCGAACGACGTCCGCGCCCCGCTCTACGGAACGCGCGATGGCAGCGCGCTCGTTGCGTTCGGGCTCAGTGGCACACGCGAGCTGCGCGACGACGAGCCGATCTCCCATCTCTCCTTCTACGAGGCGGACGCGCTCGCACGCTTCCTCGGTGCCCGCCTCCCCACCGAGGCGGAGTGGGAGCTCGCTGCGCGCGCGTCTGGTCGCGACCCCGCGCAGGGCAATTTCCTGTCGGCATCGCTACGCCCCCGCGCCGCAAGCGCCGAGCCCCTGTCGCAGCTCTACGGTGACGTCTGGGAGTGGACGTCCTCCGCGTACGCGCCGTATCCCGGCTTTCTCCCGGGCGCGGGTGCGGTGGGGGAGTACAACGGCAAGTTCATGGTGAACCAGCAGGTGCTCCGCGGCGGTTCGTGTCTCACTCCGCGCGGCCATGTGCGTGCGTCGTATCGAAATTTCTGGCACCCTGAAACGCGCTTCCAGATGACGGGCCTCCGGCTCGCGAGGTCTCAGAGATGAGCGAGCATTCAGCGACGAGCGACCTCATGGAGGCAGTGAAGTGCGGCCTCACGCGCGCGCGGAAGGCGCTGCCGCCGTTCCTCTTCTATGACGAGCGCGGCTCCGCGCTGTTCGAGCGCATCACCACGCTGCCCGAGTACTACCTCACGCGGACGGAGCACGGCATCCTCGAGCGGGATGCTGCACGTATCGCGAAGACCGTCCTTGCGTCGCTGCAAGGGCCCGTCGCCGTGCTGGAGCTGGGCGCGGGGACCGCCACCAAGACGGAGCTGCTTCTCCGCGCCTTCGTCAAAGAACGTGCAGACCTCACGTATTTCCCCGCGGATGTGTCGCCCACGCCGCTCACGCAGGCACGCGCGCGTCTTGCAACGAACCTTCCGCGCCTCGCGGTCTCGCCGATCGTCGGCACCCACGCCGAGGCGCTCGACAAGATTTCCCGCTGGGAAGGGAGCGTTGTCGTGCTCTTCCTGGGCAGCTCGATCGGCAACTACGAGGACGCCGAAGCAGCGGCGCTGCTGTCCGAGGTGCGCGGTGCCCTCGGTCAGCGAGGCGTGCTGCTGCTCGGTGTGGATCGCAAGAAGGCGAAAGAGGTGCTGGTGCCCGCCTACGACGACAGCGCCGGCGTCACCGCTGAGTTCAACCGCAACTTGCTCCTTCGCCTGAACCGGGAGCTCGGCGCCGACTTCGATCCAGCCGCGTTCCGTCACGTGGCGCTGTGGAACGAGGATGCGGGCGCCATGGAGATGCACCTCGAGAGCACGGAGCCGCAGTCAGTGCACGTCGCGGCCCTCGCCCTCACGGTGTCGTTCGAGCGCGGTGAGCGCATTCACACGGAGTCCAGCCACAAGTACGATCAGGCGCGCGTGAGCCGCCTGCTCGCCATGTCGGGCCTCTGCGACGTCGCCGCGTTCAGCGACGAGCGCCGCTGGTTCTCACTCCACGTAGCCGCCCCGCTCGACGCGTAAACAGCTACAGGACCTCGAACAGCGCTTCCTTCGCTATGTAGCTGACGTAGCGGAAATCGCCGATGTTCGTGACCTTGCCAGAGTCCACGTCCAGCAGGATGAAGTAGGAGGGCGTGGCTGCGCCATCCACGAACGCGGCGAGCGCGAGCTGCCCCTCCAGCCGCACGACCTTGAGCGACACGTTCGCCTTGGCGTAGTTGCCGAAGTACATGCCCACTTCCTTGCCGCGCCGCTGGGACTTGCCGACCAGGTCCAGCTTGCAGTCGTTCTGGATCAGCGCGCGCACGCCGTCCCAGTCGCGCGCATTGAAGAGCGACGCATAGCGATGAAGCTCCGCTCGAGCGGACGAATCGATCGGCTTCGCGTCCTCTTCTTCGACGAGCTTCGCTCGCCCGCGGACCAGCGCTGCTTTCACTGCCATCACCGTGGTTCCCATCGTCTCCGCGGTCTCCTCCAGCGAGTGATCGAGCACGTCCTTCAAGATCACCGCGCTCCGCTGCGTCATGGGCAACGACAGGAATCGCAAAAGCGCGGCCCGCACGACCGCGGGCTCGGGGCGCTCTTCGAAGGCGACGGTCTCGTCGATCACGTCGCTCGGCTCGGTGTACTTGCGGCCGTGGCTCTTCATGAAGTCGAGCGCGCAGTTGTGCGCGATGCGAAAGAGCCACGGCTTCAGCGCCGGCACCTCCTGCGAGAGCGACAGCGCGTAGAACGCCTTGGCGAGCGTGTCCTGCACGATGTCCTCACCCTCGATGACGGAGCCGGTGAGTCGCGCGCAGTAGCGATGCAGCTCCGGGCGGACCGAGTCCACCATCGAGAGGAACTGCTCGCGCGCCTGGGTCAGGGTCTCGGGGATCGCTGTCACGGTGGCAGGTTACTTCTTCTTGCCGACGGCGCGCATGCGGTTGTTCTTCGGCGCGTGCTCCAGCTCCGCGAGGCCGAGCGCCTCGAGCACGGGCGGCACATACATGCCGAAGCGACCACGGAGGCCCTTCTTCAATCCGTACCAGCCCTTCACCGGATTCTTCTCCGAGCGACCCCACGACTCCACGGTGCCGTCGCTCGCGGGCTTCTGTTCGTCCGCGCTGCCGAGCAACATCCAGTCGCCGTGCTTCACGAGCATGGAGTGAAGATCCTCGATGCAGCGCAGCTGGTACTTCAGCTGTGTCTTGCCGACCTGGACGACGAGCGCCTTGGGGTCCGCTTCCTCATCCGTCCACACCTCGTACTCCGCCGTGCCGGGCGGCGTCTTGAGAGTGGTGGGCTTGTCCTTCGTTCCGAGCTTCTTGGCAGCCATCAGTTCTTCCCTTCTGCAGCGCGCTTGAGATCTGCCGCGTACGCCTCGAATGCGGGCGCGAAGTCGGGCAGTGAGCTCTTGATCATCGGAAGCATCACACCCGTGAAGACCTCCGCCATCCGGAATGTAACGGAGCCGTCGTCGTTCGGGGAGAGCGTGAACGTGCGCACGCCCTTGAACATCGGCGCGAACCCGTCGCTCCATGTCATGGAACAAGACGGCTCGAACGACGTGACCTTCAGCTTGAACACGCGCGTGGGAGCGATGGGCACGCGGAGCTCCAGCGTCTCGCCCAGGGCGACCGTGCCGACCAGACTCGAGACCGTGCTGTTCCAGGAGGGCATGTTCGCCGCGTCCGTGAGCAGCGCCCAGATCGTCTCGGCAGATGCGTGTATGTTGCAACTCACCTCACACGCCATCGAAAAGGTGCCTGAGGACTTCTTCGCGGACGGGGATTTCTCAGTGCTCGTGGCTTCCATGCAAAGAAGACGACCAGGCATCCGAAAAGGATGCGCCGCTCCGCCGATTAATCTTCGAGCGACGCGGAGGTGCGTCAGTCGCCGTCGACCGGCGGCTCCGGGGGCAGGGTCGGCATCGCCGGGGGGGCCTTGATTCCCCGCATCAGGTCGCCGTCGCGGGTCATGTTCTCCAGCCATTCGATCGGCGCGACGCCTCCAGCCAGGAGCTTGCTGGTGACGAAGTCGTAGCGACGGAGCTCGCGTCGCACCTCGATGGGCGCGTCCTTCGCGCGCTCGACGAGCGCCTTCACGAAAGGAGTCGCCGCGTGCGACGCCGCGGTCGGGTCCGGGGTCTTTCCCTCGTACGCGCCGCTCGCGCGCAGCCATGCCTCGCCGACCTCCCATTGCATGAGGCCGAGCTCGATGCGCCACACGACATCAGTCTTGCCGGCGGTTGCCTCTTCCTTCCGTGCGAGCTCGCGGATGTCGGCGCGCAACTGTGGCAGCGCGTTCTCACGAACGTCGGCGAAGGCGGCCTCGCGCTTCGTCACTGCCACCTCGAGCACGCTCCACAGTCCGGGCGCAGCCGCGAAGCCATCCTCCTTGAAGTCGCGGTTCGAGTAGTACGCGGCCACCTTCTTCGACGGGTCGACCAGCGCGGCCTCCGCGTCGATCCAGTGCTGGAGTGGCATCTTCGCGATGGGCGCCGTCTCCTTTGCCTTGAGCAGCGCCACGCCCTGATCCGTGCATTGTGCAGGTAGTCCGCCCACGATGGAGCTCGCTTGCGACCAGCCTTCTCCTTTCTGCACCGCCGTCCGGCGTCCGAGATCGAGCGCGTATGCAGCTTGAAGCGTGGACGAGCGCACGCACGGCTCGACGGATGTGAGCGCAGTCCACCGCTCCTTCGCGCTGTTGCGCGCGGCGATGGCGGCTCGATGGTCGTCGCGCGCGCGCGTTCGCTCCCGATCCCGAACGACCACCTTGTAGATCCCGAAGGCCACCGCGCTCACGAGCACGACGGCGAAGATCTTGGAAACCACGCTGGGTCGGGTCGATGTGCTCGACGGCGGCGGCGAAGGCTCGCTCTTCTTCTCGTCGGCCTTCGCTTCTGCCTTCGCTGGCTCGGGCTCTGGCTCTGGCTCGGGCTTCGCGTAGTGCTTCTCCTTCTCGCGCACGAGAGCATCGCGCTCCTCCTTGAGCTCCTCGACCTGCTGCTCGAGGGCCTCGGCGCGCGCCCGCGAGGCGTCATCATTCTCGCGAAACGGCATGTAGGCGAGCGTATCACTCGTCTCTCGAGCGTCCACGCGCCAAGCTCGACGGGCGTTGTCGTGTCAGACTTCAGGATGGCTTATCGATCTTCGGAACAAGGCATCGCGTCACTCCTGGAGGAGCAGCGCGAGCGTATCACTCACTTCACGAGGCCCGACCGGATCACGAGCAGCGAGCCCGTCGCGACGACGATCCACAGCACGACGCCCTGGACGAGCGGTCTCGGCCCGACCTTCTTGAGGCTCGCGCGCGACATGCCCGTGCCGATCAGGAACAGCGTGATCGTGAGCCCGATGCGACCGCCCTTCGCGAGCCATGGATAGATCGGGCCGAGCGCGGTCACGTACGTGCTCATCACCGCGGCGAGCAGGAAGAACAGGATGAACCACGGCCACGGGATCGATTTCGCGGCAGGCGCTTTTCCGTCCTTGCCCTTCGCGCTCTTTTTTGCGAGGTGTCCGCGCACTCCTGCTGTCGCGAGCGTCAACGGCACGATCCATAGCGCGCGCGCGAGCTTCACGGTGGTCGCCACCATCAGCGCCGTCGCGCCGTACTTTGCGCCTGCGCCGACGACGGAGCTCGTGTCATGGATCGCGAGCGCGGCCCACAGGCCGAACTGCGGCTCCGTAAGGGCGAGCGCGTGACCCAGCGGCGGGAAGACCAAGAGCCCCACTGCGTTCAGCAGGAACACCGTGCCGATGGAGACGGACATCTCCTCGTCGCTGGCGTCCACTGCAGGCCCGACGGCGGCGATCGCGCTGCCGCCGCAGATCGCCGTGCCGACGGAGATGAGGTACGCCGCCTTCGCCGGGACGGAGAGCACGCGACCGAGCACAGTGCCCATGCCGAGCGCGAATGCGATGCCGACCATCGTGTAGAGGAAGCCGGATTTGCCTGCGTGCAGCACCTCTTCCAGGTTCATCGCGAAGCCGAGCCCGACGACGGACACCTGCAGGAGGACCTTCGATGCCGTGCGCGAGGCCGCAGCATATGGATGCGGCGAGAGCAACCCGAACGCGACTCCCAGCGTGAGCGCGAGCGGCGGCGACATCCACGACGAAGGGAGCGCCACGAGCAGCAGCAGCACGATGAACACGATGCGTGAAACGCGTTGGAGCATGTCGATGCGGGCGCAACCATAACCCGGGGGGGGTTGTGTCCAGGCGCGTTATGTGACGAAATGGTGTCCAATTTGCGTCGTCCCTGTTTCGGGCGACGCGCGGGGGATCACCCATGTCCGAAGAAAAAAGCGCGTTGAAGTTCGAGTCTCCGGGGCCAGGCGTGTGGGAGCTCGAGACCGTGCACTTCACGAAGCCGATCTGTCGCTTCAGCCAGGCGCCCATGATCGAGGGCTTTGGCGAGGGCTTCTCCGAGAGCACCGCGAAGTACGGAGTCATGCTCGACCGCATGGAGCCAGCCGTGGTGAACGACTTCATCTTCATGCAGCCGCGCCCCTTCGGCGCCCCGGTTGGCGCGAAGGGACCGCCGCCCAAGCTCATCTTCCAGATCTTGATGCGGGTGGTGCCGAAGATCCGCGCCCGCATCCGCACGTCGCGCGAGGCGTTCGAGACCAAGCGGTGGCGCAGCGACTTGAAGGACTGGGACGACGTCGTGCGTCCCGCTTCCGACAAGAAGCACCGCGAGATCCAGGCCGTGGATCCGAAGTCGCTCTCGGACGAGAAGCTCATCGACCACCTGCAGGTCTGCCGTGACCAGTGCCGCGACATGATCAAGCAGCACCACCAGTTCACGATCACCTGCGCGTTGCCGGTCGGCGACATGCTCGCCCACGTGCAGGAGTGGACGAAGAAGCCGCTCGGTGAAGTGCTGCAGGTGATGCGCGGCTCCAGCGAGATCTCTCTCGGCGTCGCCGCGAAGGAGATGGACGCACTCGCGGCCGCCCTCCGCACTGACGTCGCGGCGAAGGCGCTGCTCACGTCCAAGGGTCCGCCGGATACGATCGTGGAGCGCCTGAAGACGCATGAAGGTGTCGTGGGCGAGGCGATGCGCGCCTACCTCGACACGGTCGGCTTCCGCACGCTCGGCTACGACGTCAGCAGCAAATCCGCCATCGAAATGCCGGAAATGCTGGTCAATGCGATCGCCACATCCGTCTCGGATGAGCGGGCTCGGGACACCGGCAGCAAGGATCGTGTTGCGAAGCTGCGCGGCGAGATCCCGAAGGAGCACCAGGAGGAGTTCGACTCACTCCTCGCGGAGGCGCGCGCCATCAACCGCCTGCGCGACGAACGCGGTCATTACTCCGACGGCTGGGCGACGGGCCTCGCACGGCGCGCGCTGCTCGAGGTGGGACGGCGCCTGAAGGACAAGGGGACGATCGACAACGCGGAGCTGACGGTGGACGCAAGCTTCGAGGAGCTGCGCGACCTGCTCCTCGGCAAGGAGGGACCGGCGCTCGACGAGCTGAAACGTCGCGCGACGTACCGCGCCACACGCACGGTCAACGACGCAGACATCCCGCCGTCGCTCGGCGGAGCGCCGTCCGGACCGCCACCCGTCGAGTGGCTTCCGGAGGATGGCCGCCGCGCGCAGCGTGCGATGAGCGCCTTCCTCGGCGGTCTCTTCACCGCGCCCGAGAAGCAGCGAACGACGTCGACGGTGAATGGACTGCCCGTCAGCCCTGGCGTCTACGAAGGGACCGCGCGCCTGGTCGAGGACGAGGCCGACTTCGCCCGCCTCCAGCAGGGCGACGTCCTGATCACCCGCGCGACCTCGCCGTACTTCAACGTGGTGCTACCCATGCTCGGCGCGATCGTGACCGACCGCGGCGGCCAGCTCTGTCACGCGGCGATCGTGTCGCGTGAGTACGGTATCCCTGGCGTCGTCGGCACCAAGGACGCCACCAAGCTGGTGAAGGACGGCGCGCGCGTTCGCGTCGACGGAAGCAAGGGTGAGGTCACCGTCCTCGAATGAGCGCAGTCTGGCTCACGGAGGTGGATGACGACGCGGCGCACGGCGGAAAGGCGGCGCAGCTGGGTGCTGCGCTGCGTGCCGGCCTGCCCGTGCCTCCGGGCTTCGCGCTGGCGCACGACCAGGTGGACGCGATCGCGCACGTCGATGCGCACGCGACGCCCGATCACGTCACGGCGGCGTTCACGTCGCTCGGTGGTCCGGTAGCGGTGCGCTCGTCCGCGATCGGCGAAGACGGCGCAGGCGCCAGCTTCGCAGGGCAGCACGCCACGGTGCTTGGCGTGACCTGCGCGAAGACGTTGCTCGCCGCGATCCGCAAGGTGCGTGAGTCCGCGCACGCGCCATCCGCGCTGGCCTATCGCAAGCGCCTTGGCCTGGATGGCATGCCGAAGATGGGGATCGTCGTGCAGCGCCTCATCAACGCAGACACGGCCGGCGTCCTCTTCACCAGGAACCCAATGAGCGGTGACGACGAGCGCGTGATCGAGGCTGCGTGGGGCCTGGGAGAGATCGTGGTCGCAGGGCTCGTCACGCCGGATCGCTATCGCATCGCGCGCGACGGCAAGATCCTGGAGCGAGCGGCAGGGGAGAAGGACATCGCCATTCGCATGCGCTCCGACGGGGGCACTCACGAGGCAACGGTGGACCACGATCTGGTCTCGGCGCTCTGCCTCTCCGACGACGACCTCCGGTCCCTGCACGAGCTCGCACTGCGTTGCGAGGCACATGCGAGCGCACCGCAGGACATCGAGTTCGCTTTCGCCACGGGTCGCCTCTACCTGCTGCAGCGTCGCGCCATCACACGGATGGCCTGAGGGTGGACGGTTCGTCCACGGCCACGGCCCCGCTCACGACGCGTGAGCTCATCGCGCTCGCGCTCTCCATCGCGCTCGTGCCCCTCAACTCCACCATGCTCGCGGTGGCCATGCCACAGATCGCACACGACCTCACCGTGAAGCCCGAGGTGCTCACGCAGGCGCTGGTCGCGAGCTACCTGCTCGTCGGCATCGTCCTGCAGAGCCCGGGCGGAAAGCTGGGCGACGGCATCGGTCACGGCCGCGCGCTCGGGCTCGGTCAGGTCGTGTTCGCGGTGGGCGCGATCATCGGCTTCGTCGGGCGCGCAGTGCTGCCTCTGGAGCTCGCGCGTGGTCTCATGGCAGCTGGTGGCGCAGTCATGGTCCCGAGTGCGTTCGCGCTCGTGCGTTCGCGCGCGCCGGCCAACGCGCAGGCGAAGGCGTTCGGTGCGTTCGGCGCGGTCATGGGCATCGCCGCGGCCATCGGCCCGCTCGTCGGCGGTGAGATCGTCGCGCGCCTCGGCTGGCCAGCGCTCTTTGCGGTCAACGCGCCGCCCGTGCTCATCGCGGCGTTTCTTTCGCGAGGTCAGGGCACGGAGTCGAAGCGCGCGATGCCGAAGTTCGACCTTCTGGGCAGCGCGCTCCTCGGCGTCGGGCTGTCGCTGCTCGTGATCGGATTGCGGTCGCGGGGCTTCGTCATGGCTCTCGTCGGTGCGCTCGTCGTCGCGCTCTTCTTCGCCTGGGAGCGACGCGCGAAGGATCCCGTCATCGATCCGTCCCTGTTCAAGAACCGCGCGTTCGCAACGGGCGTGCTGGTGGTGGGGCTGCAAAACCTGGCGATGTACGCGCTGATCTTCGAGCTTCCCCTCGTGCTCTCACGTGCGTTCGACGCAGGGGCGAAGACGAACGGACGCACGTTGCTCGCGCTCACGCTCGCCATGGTCTTCGGCTCCGTGACGAGCAGTCGCGTGGTCAGCCGTCTGACGGAGCGCGGCGCTGCGATGCTCGGCTCGTCGATGGGGCTCACGGGGATGATCGTGCTCGCCGCAAGACCGCTTCACGGACCTGGAGATCTCTTCTGGGGTCTCATGCCGCTGGGCCTCGGCATTGGCCTCTCCACACCAGCCCTTCAGGCAACGGCCATGGCCGCCGTGGAGAAGAGCAAGAGCGGAATGGCGGCGGGGGTTTCTTCCACGGCGCGGTATCTCGGCGGCGTGATCGGCGTTGGCATCGTCTCGTCGCTGCTGGGCGCGGGGGACGTGCTCGTGGCGCACCAGCGGGTGACCTTCACGCTCGCGCTCGTACTTGCCGGTGCCGTGCTCACCACAGCGCTGCTGCCAAGGCGCGAGAAGGCATAGCGATCCTGGGCGCCTGGAAGGCGCAGGGCTACGACTGTCCCAGGGGCAGAGCGGTCACTGGCACATGACGGCGAGCGGCGTCGTGCAGGCGACGACCGCGCTCGGACCCTCGCCTGCGCACTGCGCGCAGACCTGGCCTTCATTCCATGTCGCGGTGGCGAACGCGGAGCCATCACCGGTGGTGCCGGACACCTTGACGGTGCCCGGGCCCGCGTTCAGCGAGATGCTCACGCTCGTGGCCATGACCAGCTTCTGGCCGTCGAAGAACTGGAACATGTTCGTGTCCAGGTTCGGATTCGACCTGAGGACGAAGCCGTCCTTCTCGCTGGTCCACACACCGCACGCGGTGGCGCGGGCATCGCACTCGTCGAACAGGAATCGGAAGGTGCCATCTGCATCGAGCGACACGTTGACCGCATCGAGCGCCGCGTCGCCGATGTTGTAGACGCGCGCGCCGGTGGTTGGGTTCGGCGGGGTCGGGGTGGTTCCGCCGCTGGAGCCGCCGCTGCTGCTGCCCGAGCCCGAGCTGCCGCTCGATCCGCCGCTCGATGAAGAGCCGCCACCGCCGCTCGTGGACTGTGACGAAGAGCCCGGGTCCGGCGCGATCGCGCCTCCGCAGCCGGAGAGGACGACGAGCGCGACGAGAGCGTGACGGAGTTGCATGCGCGCGCACGTGCAGGTTGGATGCCAGCGCGGTGGCCGAAAAAACAAGGCGAATCGTGCGTCTGAACGCGCGACATCGTGTGCCACCGGGACACTCAGATCCGGTCTATCTTGCTGTGCATGGACGGGTTCGTGGTGCGGGACGCCACCGAGTTTCAAGGCACCGCTGAATCTCACGCCGGACCCCACCGGCCTCGGCGGATGGACGTACGAAGATTCATCAAGCTCGTGGAGAGCGGGAAGCGCAAGGATGGGAGCGCGCTCGCCGAGTTCATGCCGGTCGACTTCATTCGCGGCATGGACGAGACCGAGCGGCACGCGCTCTGGGCGTATCTGCAGTCGCTGCCTGCGCGACCTTTCGGAGGTCACTGAGCGAGGAACGCTGTACGATCCTCGACGTGAGGACAACGACGCTAGAGCGCCAATGGATCGCAGCCAGCCTGGCGCTGTTCCTCGCGTGCACCCGCGCGCCTCCGTCTTCGTCCACGACACAGGGAGCAGCGTCCAGCGTGGGCTCGACATCCACGCCGACGAGCACGCCCGACCGTACGAATGATGAGTGGGCGGCGAGCGATGCACGGAAGCCCGCGCTCTTACCCGACATGGATGCGAACACGCGCGCGTTCGTTGCCGAGCGCGTCGTGAAGGTCACACCGGAGGACGCGCCGTTCCTCAAGGACGGACACATGTTCGTCATCGTCCGGACCGGGAGGATGGGTGAGCCCACGGTGAACCACCCGAGCTTCTTCCACTTGCTCCAGCTAAAAGGCAAAGGTGCGCGCGGCCTCCACGGCGACGAGGACTGGGAATGGCTGCGCGCGGGCTCGCAGCTGTCGCTCGACACGGAGTCGAATCGCGTCGCGTATGTATCCCGTTACATCGACATGCTGTGCTCGGCCCGCACACGCTACGCGTGGCCCGTGAAGACAGTGGACGACCTCCAGCTGCTCACGTCCGCCGACGCGGATGCCATGCCACGCGCTGGAACCGAGGCGGAGGCCGTGAAAGCGCGCGCACTCCACGAGAAGTATCAGGGCGTGATCAAGCCGCTCACGCTCGCAGGCGGCGCTGGTCCGTGGCGCGGCGCGCTCTTCGCCAACGGTCGCCACCACCTGATCGTGCGCGTGGACGTCGTGCTCACCGCGGACGGGAAGATCACGCTCACCGACACGGTGCTCGAGAAGGACGCCCCCATCCCCGGTGTGTTTCCGTGAACATGAAAAGAGACGCATGAGCCCGCGGGACCCGGCGGTGACAGCCACGATAATCGCGGGCGACGCGGATGCGGCGGCGTGGCTGACCTTGGCCGATGAATGTGTAGGATGCATTGATTCGCGCGCCGCTAGCGATCTGCGCGAGAGCGTGCGCGCGTCTGGTCCTTCGTCACCTGGGGCACTGGATGCGCTCTGCCGCATCATCCTGGGGCTGGAGTGCGACGCACACGACAAGGAGGCCGCGTCCGCGCGGCGCGCGTTCGACACGTGGCTCGGTGACGCGGAGCGAGAGCTGGGCGCAGGCGTCGGCGCGCATGCACGCGCGCTGGCGGAGCTCCTACGCGAGCACAATCTTCACAAGGATGCCGTGGCGGTCCTCACGCGCGCCACGCGCGCCACGCAGCATGCGGACCTTGAATCGTGGAGGACCAGGTGCGCTCTCGGCGAGGCGCTGTGCGCGGCCGGCGAAGGCGAGCAGGCCATGGCCGTGCTTCGAGTGTTGCGCGCAGAGTCCGAGGGCGCGGCGCATGCGCTCTTCGTGTCCCGTTCGTTCGCGCGCGTGGCCCTGCGGCTCGGCAAGTATGACGACGCGATAGCGCTCTATCGCGAGCTGTCGCGCGACGAAGGCACGCCGGAGGCTCGTCGCGAGGCGCTGCTGCAGGTGGCGATCGCGTCGCGCTCTTCTGGTGACGAGCCGACTGCGCGTGCGGACCTGTCTACATTGCTCGAGGCGCTGCAGCGCGACGGCGTGCTGGCGACAGCGTTCGGTGCGCGCGTGACCGACGAGCTCCTTGCGCTCTTCCTGGTGGCCGAGGACCTTGACGCGATCGCCGTACAGGAGCGACTGGTCGCGGCGGTGACGGCGGCGTGTGGTTCGAGTCACGCGGCCACATTGCAGGAGCGCGCGAACCTGTCGGTCGTGCTGCGGGCCGTTGGCCATGAACGCGAGGCCGAGGCGCTCGCCGCGGAGCTCACGAATCTTCAGCCGGAGGGCTTGTCGTTCGAGCGGTCGCGTCCGCACCTCTCGCCGCTCGTCGCCTGAAGAGGAACACGCCGACCGCGCCGACGACGATGGCGACGGCTGTCAAAACCCACGCCTCCCGCGGCGCGTGCTTCAGCAGCTCGAACAGCTTCTGTCCGAAGAAGCTCATGAGAAAGAGCGGCAGCAAGTAGCCCAGGAACGAGCCCGAGAAGTGCGTGCGGAAGGGCACCTTCGAGACGCCGAAGAATGCATGGAGCAGCGGTGCGCTCCAGAAGACACTTCGCAAGAGGAACACCGTCGCGAGCGCGCGCCTCTCGAGCGCGTCGTCGTACTTGCGAAAGCGCGCGGGGATCTTCCGCGACAGGAAATCGCGGGCGACGAACCGCGCGAACGAGAAGCCCACCACGCTGGCCGCCATCGAGCCTGCCATGGAGAGGACGAACGCGATCTGCCACGGCCACACCAGCGCCGCCGCGAACACGAAGACCGTTCCTGGGATCCCGAACGGCTGGAACGTGGCAAACACGCCGATGAACGCGACGTAGCCCCATGGCCCCAGCTCCAGCAGCGTCCGCGTCAGCTGCTCCGGCTCCGACAGCTGCGCGAGCAGGCCCAAGCGCTGCGCGGCTACGAGCACGATGACGACGACGAGGACGACGGCCGCCCTGGGATGCCACGGTTTCAATTTCAACGGACGCTCATGCCTTGCCGAGAACAGTGTAACACCCACGCGCATCGTGACATCCTGGGCGGGTGAGGATTTCGATCTCGTGTGGCGCCTTCGCGATGATCACCGCCGCATTCGCGTGCAATCGCCAGTCGGTCGCGCCGAACGCCGCTGTCGCCGATGCCTCTGCCGATGCGGCGATGGCATCCGTCCCGCCTTCTGACGCTGCCACCGCGACCACCGCGTCGTCGGGTGATGCGGGCCATGGGCCCATCGGCAAGGCCGGCGGAATCTTCCGCGGCGAGGGCGCGCAGATCATCGTGCCGGAGGACGCGCTCATCACGGACGTCACGTTCAAGATCACACGCGTGACGGGAGACGCGCTCGCTGACTGGCCCCACGGAACGCAAACGGGCTTCGTGTTCGAGCCCGCGAACCTGCGCTTCCGCATTCCGATCACCATCAAGCTGCCGCACCCCGAAGGCGAGGGTGAGGTGGTCTGTCAGAATCGCCCGGGAGACCGCCTCACGTTCCAGTTCGAACCGATGCCGGACCACCGCTTCCCGTTGCACGTGGCCGAGCTGCCGCAGCGATGCGCGGTCTACGCGACCGAGCACGTACGCGCGCTCCGTGCGCAGCGTGACCGCGAGGCCGGCCAGGTGAAGCGCACGAACGACTCGTTTCACTGGGAAATCAAGGGTCGGATCTGCGATCCGCACGAGCTCGTGCGACCCAACGCAGGCAAGGATCTTCGCGAGCCGCCGGGCGTCGGTGGTTGTCCCGCGGGCATGGCGCCCATCCCGAACAGGAAGGGCGTCTGCGTCGACCGCTGGGAGGCGCACGTGGTCGAGCTGATGGAGGACGACACGGAGCACACGTGGAGCCCGTACTTCAACCCAGGCACTCTGCGCGTGAAAGCGATGAGCGCGCCGGGCGCGATCCCGCAGGCGTACATCTCGCAGGTGCAAGCGGGCGCGGCGTGCGCAGCGGCTCACAAGCGGCTGTGCAAGGACGACGAATGGGTGCTCGCGTGTCGTGGCACCAAGAACACGCAGTTCCCGTACGGCAACGACGAGAAACGTGGAACCTGCAACGACCATCGTGACAAGCATCCCGCCGTCGAATACCTGGAGCGCCAGGATCTCTCCGTGTTCACGAAGCTCGAACATCCGTGCATCAACCAGGTGCCCGACTCACTCCTTCCCGCGGGCGACAAGAAGGCGTGCACGAACGGCGACCAGACCGGCGAGTTCGACATGGTCGGCAACCTCCACGAATGGACTGCGGACCCGACCGGCCACTTCCGCGGCGGCTACTACGTGGACACGTGGCTGAACGGCCACGGCTGTGACTACGTCACCACGCGACACGAAGCGCGATACTGGGACTACTCGACCGGCTTCCGTTGCTGCGCCGATGCAAAGCCCTAGTACCGGGGGCGGGGCGGGTTGTGTACGACATGATTGTCAGTCGACGTGGTGACGAGGATGCTCGGTTCGAGCGAGAAATTCCAGCCTTCGCGCGTGGGCTCCGTGGCGGCATGTGGCGTGCACCTCTGGTTTTCATGAAGAAGGCCCAGTCGCTCCACCACCTGCTGTCTGTCCTTGTCGCTGCCGCGGCGCCGTTCAGCGCGGCTTGTGGCCACGCTGGTGGGACGCCGTTGCCGGAGTCAGCCACGTGTCCTTCGTTCAGCGGTGGAGCCGAATACGCGCCCTTCACTCCTGCGGCCGGAATCGACGGCGTCGCCATTGCGAACGTGAACGAACGCACCGCGACGATCAGCCCGATCGGAGCTCCGTGCAAGACCGCGAAGGACATGACCGCGTGCAACACGAAGGTGAAGCAGCGGCTTGCGGACACCGCGACGAGCACGGGGTGGTCAGTCGGCGGCGGGCAGCTCGGAAGCACGACCTACTTCGGTGTGGTGACCCGCGGCGACGACGTCCAGACCATCGCGACGCTTGCAGATCTGCAGGTCGCCATTGCGCCCATTCACACCAAGGAGCAGGCCCTGTCGATGGCTTATCTCGCCGGTCACTACCCGTCGTGCGAGAGCGGCAATGTCCGCACGGACGCAGACGGGTTCACCGTTCGCGCGGTGGATGGTGGTTGCGGAGCGCCGGAGTACGAGCTCACGTACAAGGTCTCGACGGATGGGACCGTGGCGGAGACATCGAAGACGAAGATCGGCGACGGCGATCCGAACTGCGTGGAGGGCCGTCGGCCGGCGGGGCTCGATGCGGCACCGAGCGCAGGATGGCTGGTCTCTGTCAACGAGCATCTGCGAGAGGTCGCGTTCATGGAGACCGCTGCAATCTGGGCGTTCGACGAGCTCTGCGCCGATCTGGAGCGCGTCGGCGCACCGCTCTCGCTGCAGGCACGCGCGGCTCAGGCCAGAGAGGACGAGGTGGCGCATGCATGTATCATGCACGTAGAGCTCCACCGGCGCGGACAGAGCCCGCGGACGGCCGTCGCGCCGCCCGCCCGCCAGCTCTCGCTGCTGGAGCTTGCCCGGCTCAACGCGACGGAAGGGTGCGTGCGGGAGACGTACGGCGCGCTGCTGGCGAATCACCAGGGCGCGTACGCCAGCGATCCGGCGCTGCGAAGGGCGTTCACCCGCATCGCGCGCGACGAGGCGGAGCACGCCGAGCTATCGCTGGACCTCGGCACATGGCTCGACACGCAGCTCTCTTCAGAGGAACGAGCAGAGGTCGCGCGCGCGAAACAAGAAGCGGTGGTCGCGCTCTTCGAGGAGTGCGCGCGTCTCGACGCGTCGAAGGAGGTACGGGAGGAAGCGGGGATGCCCACGGCCCAAGTCGCGCAGATGATGCTGTCCGGCCTCTGCATCGCGCTCGATCTGGCCGCGTGAGGAGCGCGCTCGACGACGCTCATCGGTGGTTGGGCCGGGCTACTCGGTCCGGTGGAACAAGAAGTAGTGATGGTGGGTGGGGGCGTCGACCTGATTCGTGAGGGCGCCGCCATCGGGCCTGTCCTCCGGGTCGTCGCAGCTGGCGACGATCCAGTCGCCGCTCGCGTGTTCTGCGTAGCAAGGGATGCCGCTCGGGGCGACGTCGTAGCCCTTCGCGATGTGGAGCGGATCCTTGCGCCGAAGATGCGGGAGCGGTCCACAATCGGAGACGGGCTCCTTCTGCTCCCACGGCCTCTTCGGTCTCGGGGGGCCTGGTCGCGTTCGAAACCCAGCGCCGTCGCGGGTCATGATGAGGCTCGCTGACTCGATCGTGAGCGCGCCCCGCACGAACGTGATCGCGACGCCGCAGTTGCCGCCGCCGCATTTCGGATCGAGAGGCAGCACCTCGTCCGAGAGCAGCTTCTCCGCGCTCGCGCGCAAGTAGTGGAGCGCGCCCGAGCGGTCGTACGCGACGACATGCAACTCTTCGCCGTGCGCTTGGAGCGTGCGGAGCACGAGCTGCGCGTCCTTGTGGACGATCCTGTACTCCGACGCCGTGCCCACGCCGAGCTCCAGCGGCTCGGGCCACGCGATCGCGATTGCGCCCTTTGGCAGCGTCTGCACGAGCGGACTCATGCCGGGTCGCTGCACGAGCGGCGGCGCCCACTCCTCGCCCGTCCACGCTCGCACGGCCGCGCCGGACGCACCGAGGCCCGTGACGAGGAAGAGCGAATCGGGCCACTCGCCGGCGTAGCTCCACGAGACGAAGCTCTCGGCGAATCCGCGGAGCATGTCCGGGAAGCCCGGGTCGAGGTCGTTCGTCACGTACGGCGCGCCGTCGTCGTCGGAGACGAAGTCGATGTGCTCGGGGACCTCGCCGCCGTCCCGGGGGACGCGGCGGTAGTGGCGCTCGACCTCGTCTGGAATCGAACGGATGAACGTGCGCCTTCCATACGCGGAGACGCTGAAGCCGCATCCACCGCCCTGGCCGCCGCCGCTCGTGTTGCATCGCGCGCTCCCGACGAGCACCGCGGGCGGGCACGTGCTCTTCCGGGCGCGTTTCGGCGGCGCAGGGGGCACGACGCGACGAGGCCGCGCAGGCTGCGATGGCGCCACGATCGCGATCTCGCTCGCGTCCGAAGCTGGCTGCGTCGCCTCCGCACGCGCGTCCGCAGCATCACCTGCGTCGGTGATGGTCGTGCGCGCGCAGCCGAACAGCAGGCATGACAGCAAGACCAAGCGTGGGAGACGCGGCGACGCCATCGGGACAGCATAGCCGGAAGAGCCGGTCGCGCGGTCAGGGCAGAACGATCGGCTCTTGCGCGTGACCGAGGCGGAACACGGCGGGGACCTTCATGCCCTGGCCTGCGCAATGCGCCTGGACCCAGAGGTCGTTCTTGCGCGCGAACAGATCGGTCGCTTCGCACGTGAGCCCCGCCTCTCCCTCCTTCGCGACGTGAAAGCCGGCCGTGGTGTGTGCGAGGGAAGGAAGCTTCACAGGCGTGGGCTCTGCGCCGTCGGCCGAGCGCGAGAGCTCGTACTTCTCGTTGTGTTTCACGGTCGCATAGATGGCGTTGCCCACGTACGCAGCCGAAGCGACCGCGCCCTTGCCCGCAGGAGCAAAGACGATCTTCTTCGGCTCCTTCGCCTTGTCGGCGATGACGTAGACAGTGGTGGCAAGCTTGTCGAGACCGTTGATGGTGCCCGGCTGTCGACTGATGTACGCGATCGCGCCGGTGCCGTGCTCGCGCACGACGATGGCGAAGAGTGAACGCGGATCCTGCGTTCCGGGATCGTCGATGATGGGCGTCTCCGTGAACGGTCCGCTGCCGTCGCCGCGGAAGACGGAGATGCCGACGGACTTCAGGTTCTTGGCGCGATATCCGACTAGCGAGAGCGTGTTGCCATCGGAGCTGGCATTCCAGGCCATGACCTCGCCCGGGATATCGAACGTGGTCTCCTTGATCTCACCCGTGGGGGAGACGGTCTCGAAGACAGTGCCGGGAGACTTCGGTGCGAAGAGCGCCATGTTGGTGCCTGCGGAGATCTGGCCCGACACGAAGAGCGCGCCGTCCTTCCAGCGGGTGAAGCCCCAGTTGTTCAGCCAGTTGGCGGAGCCATAGAACTTCGGAAGCTTCGATCCAGCGGACCAGGCCGCCTTTCCATCACGCACCCAGATCGTGGGCGCGTCCTCACTCTTCGCATACTCCGGGTTGGTGCGGAGCGCGAAGAGCAGATTGCTCCCATTGCCCGTGTAGTCGTACTCCTCGCCCTGCTTTTGCTTGAGGCCCTGCGTGAGGTCGGGCGATGTCGCGAGCGGACCATCGCCGTCTGCATACGCATCGAGTCCCATGCCTGACAGCCAGACGCGATCGCCGATGAGGCGAAGCCACACGATCTTCGAACCCGATCGCTTGCCTGCCGCAACGAGCTCGAACGTGGTGGAGACAGGCGAGTCCTTCCCCGCGCTCGTGGTCGTCACGCCGCCTTCGGCGGATACACCTGCGGCAGCCGCATCTCCGGCGCCATCGCCGCCCTTGTTGAGCAGCTTGCAGGAGCAGAGGGTCAAGAGAGCAGATGACAGAAGCAACGCACGGTGAGTGTTCGAACGCATGGTGTCCCAGGATACACACAACTGCCGAGGCCGCAGGCGCTCGCATTTTTTCCGCGCGCGGGGCCGCACGTTGAGCGTCGCGAGGGCATAGAATGGACGAGGATGGCGGGCGTGGGAGACAAAGCGAGGGACACATCGCGGCTTCGGAGCGAGCGGAGCACCTCGCCCCTCGCGATCCCGCCTGCCACCTTCGTCGTGGTGCGGCAGTCGAGCGCGCGGAGCGTGGTCCGGCTGATGCTTCTGGTCTCGCTGTTCGTTTCGGTGGGGCTGCTCGTCTATGCGATGTGGAGAGGCGCGCCGCTCACGCCCGTATCCATGGCCCTCACGGTCATCGTGTGCATGCTGGTGGCGATCGCCACGCCGTGGAAGGTGGTCGTCATGCTGGGCACGGACGGACTGCGGCTGCGCGGCGTGCTTCCTGGTGCGGAGTTCATCCCCTACCCGAGGATCTTGCGCACCGATGTGGATGCAGACGTGGTGTGGCTCGCGCTCGACACGGGGAAGCGGGTCGGCCTTCGCTTCCCGCGTCGCAGCCGGCACCTCGCGCGCGAGCTCGCGGAGCGCCTCGACGAGGCCGTGGCCACTCAACGTTCGAAAGAGCATCCATTCGCGACGGTGCTTGGTCGTGGTGGACGCACCTTCAAGGACTGGTGGAGCGCGCTCGTGGGCCGCTCACCCGACACGGCCTACAGGGAGATCGCGATACCGAAGGCCGAGCTGCTCGCAACGATCGAGGATGGTGACGCACCTGCCGACGTGCGGCTCGGCGCAGCGGTCGCGGTTCGCCGGCTCGGGCTCGACGACATCGGCCGCGCGCGCGTACGCGTTGCCGCGCAGCTCACGCGCAATCCGGTCCTCCGGATCGGGCTCGATCGCGCGGCCGCGGACGACGAGGATGCGATCGCCTCCGCGGTCGACGACTTCTGCGAAGCGCACCGCTGAGCGCCGTGTCTACGCCAACGACACCGCGGCTCGGCTATTCTGACCTGCCCATGACCACTGCACGAGACCTGCGCGACGCGTCCACGAAGGTGCTGCGCGATTGCGTCATCCACGGCTACCCGATCGATCCGGATTCGCTCGCGGGCTGGGTGTACCGCGGCACCAGCCTCGGCCTGCCCGACGTGGTGGCGAAGCTCACGTGGAAGACGTTCCAGAAGACGTTCCACCGTGACCCTTCGACGGGGAAGCTCATTGGTTGGAACGTGCGGCTGGAACAGGACGGCATCGACGCACCCAGCCGCCCGAAGACGAAGCGCGGGCGACCGGTCACGGAATGGAACTACGAGGTCATCTCGCCCGAGGGCGTGCCCATGCCGGAGGGCTTCGATCGAGGACTTATCATCGACTACTCGCGCGCGGCGAATCCACCGGGTGTCGTGAGGTTCATGAAGGATCCGCTCGTGGCCCTGTCGGAGGGCAGCGCCGACGAGCTGCTCGGCGTGAGCTACGCAGTCGTGGCAGGGCGCACGATGGAGACGCCCACGTACTTCACGCTCGAGCGTGAGCACCCGATCGACTACGTGCCGCACGACCATCCGCGCGGCGCTGCTTCAATATCGCCGCTCTCGCTCACGCGCGTCGAGCGCGGGTGGGCGGAGGAGCTCTTCAGCGCGATCGTACCCACGGGCGGTGACGAGGGTCTGTTGGCGTTCATGAGCGCCGATCGTGAGACCTTCTGGCGGTGCTTCGACGAGTCCACGGCGCCGCTCGTGCGCGCGGGCCTGCGGCCCATGGTGCACACGCTCACGTTCTTGCCTCTGGTCTCGGGCTTCCGGAAGCCGTTCTTCGCGCTGTCCGAGGATGAGCGCGAGCGATTCTTGCAACATGCATCGAAGAGCCGCGCGTATTTCGTGCGGCAGTCGCTCGTGACGCTGAAGACGCTCGCGTGCTTCGCATACTTCGATGACCCGCGCGTGCGCGCACGCTACGACGCGACGCCGCCACCGGGGGCGCCGTGAGCCGGCTCGTCACGACCGACGGCCGCGAGGTCCGGGCACGGCACAGCATCGAGACCGACGTCGTCATCGTGGGCAGCGGGCCCGCGGGCGCGACGGTCGCGCGAAGCCTGTCACTCGCGGGCGCACGCGTGATCGTCCTCGAAGAAGGGAACGAGGCACGGCCGGAGGATTTCGCCGCGAGCGGCGTGCGCGCCATGGCCTCGCTCTATAGAGACATGGGCACGTCGATCGCGTTCGGCAACGTATCCATGCCGTATCTGCAAGGTCGTGTCGTCGGTGGGACGTCCGTGGTGAACGGCGCGATCAGCTGGCAGCTGCCGAAGGCGATACTGGACGACTGGGCCGCGGCGGATCCGGCGCTCGCTGATGCATTGCCGTACGACACCGTCGCTGCGGCCGAGGCTCGCATCGAGGAGCGGCTGCATGTGCACGCCACGAAAGAGCGCATCGCGGGTCCGAAGAACCTGCTCCTCGCGCGCGGCGCGGAGGCGCTCGGCGTCGCGCATCGGCCGATCCGGCGCAACGTGCGCGGCTGCATCGGTGAGGGTCGATGTCTCCAGGGGTGCCCGCATGGCAACAAGCTCTCCATGGACCTCACGTTCCTGCCGGACGCAGTCGCGCACGGGGCGAGGATCTTCGGCGGCATGCGCGTGGACCGCGTGATGACGGAGAAGGACCGCGCCGTGGGCGTGTCGGGGATCACTGCGGGCGGCGCCCCTTTCGAGGTGCGTGCGCGGCGCGCCGTGGTGCTCGCTGCAAGCGCGATCCAGACGCCGTGCATCCTGCGGAGGAGCGGGCTCACGCACGGCCCCGTGGGCGACGGCCTGTCCGCGCATCCTGGCGTGTCCATCACGGGTCGCTTCGACGAGAGCGTGAAGAGCTGGCGTGGCGCCACGCAGGGACACGAGGTCACGGGATACCGCGGCGAAGGCCTGAAGCTCGAGGCCCTCGGCTTCGACGTGTCGATCCTCGCGAGCCGCGTGCCCGGCGTCGGGCGTGACTTTGCGCGCAGGCTCGCGGAGCTCGACCACTACGCCGTGTGGGGCGCTGCGCTCCGCGCCGAGGGCCGCGGTCGCGTGCGGCCTGGGCCGTCGCGTCCGATCGTCTCCTACTCGCTCACGAAGCAGGACGTGCTGAAGGCGCGCCGCGCGGTGCGCGTGCTCGGCGACGTGATGCTCGCCGCGGGCGCGACGGAGGTGTATCCGGGCGTCCCGGGGTTCGACCCCGTCGTCACCACCCGCGCGCGGATGGCCGCGTTCGAGGAGTCCGGCTCGCTCGCCGCATCTGACTACGCGATGTCCATGACCCACATGTTCGGCACCGCGAAGATGGGGTCCGATCGCGGAACGAGCGTGGTCCGTCCGGACTTTCGCCATCACGTGGTGGACCGCCTCTACGTCGCCGATTCCAGCGTTTTCCCCGGCAATCTGGGCGTCAATCCGCAGATCGCGATCATGGCGCTCGCAGACGTCTGCGCCGCGCGCATCACGCGCGTTGATTGAGCTAGTTGCTGGCGAGAACGGCCTGCGCTGCTGCCATGCCCACGGAGACGGCCTCGTTGTGGTCTTCGTTCTTCTTCACCATCGCGGCCTTGCCGGTGAACGCGATGTACGTGACGCCGCTGTCCACACCGCCGGTGCTCGGGCTGCTCGGGATGCCGAGGCTCTTCGCCATGGCGTACGAGGACTCACCGATGATGGTCTTGGGGCCGAGGTCGCCAATGATGCCGAACTCCATCTTGCCGTTGTAGATGACGGCGACCACGCTGCCGAGCGCGAGGCCGGAGGCGCTGTAGCTCCACTTGGTGCTCGCGATGGGGACCACGACGTATGGAAGGATGGACGCGTCGAGCGGGGTGTTCGTGGACGTATGCGCGGCGGTGTCACCCTGGAAGGACGGGTCAGTGGCCTTGCTGCAGACGGCGGAGGATACGCCGTCGCAGTCGATGTCCATGTCCGCGCTGAAGAAGACCGCACCCATGAGGCCGCACACGTCCACGTTGGTGGGGGAGCCCACATCCGTCGAGTACGGGGTCGTGGAGATCTTGGTCTTGCACGTCTTCGTCAACGCGAGGAGCTGCGCCGCAGTGACGCCGGTGCCCGCGTCTACCTTGGAGCCAGAGTCGCCCGCGCCGCCATCGGTGCCAGCCTTCGCGCCGCTGTCCTGTGCGGTCTCACCCTGGCCTGCATCCGCGGAGCCATTCGCGCCGCCGTCGTCGGAGAGAGCGGTGTTCGCGTCGCCCCCGGCCGCGCCTCCATCACTGCCGCAGGCGACAAGGATGCCGGTAACGAGCGCGATGGATGTGAGGACGGAGGAGCGCAAAGCAAAGGCACTCTAGCACCGGCTGCACATGGCGCACGTCTTGTTCTACCGTAGCTGCGATGCGTCGCTTGCTCACCATCACGCTGCTCTTCGGTCTGCTGCTTCCCGGCGCGTGCGCGGGTGGTGGTGGCAACGACGCGCCGCGGTCTGTGCGGAATGCACCCATTTCGGGGGCGCGGAGGTGGCCGCTCTTCGAGCTTCACAGCGATCCGTGGGTGAACCTGCACCAGCGGCTGCTCGCGGAGGCCACGTCCAACCAGTACTGGCATGCACCCGTGGGCACCTGCACGTGCGCGATGGATGCGGATGGCAAGGTGCTGCCGGTGTGGGCCGCTGCCGTCGCGGGATACAAGGCTGATTTCACCGAGCGCAATCCGGTCTTCGATCCTTCGCTCGTTCGCACGAACCTCACCCTTGCGCTCGCCGGCACGAGCCTCGCGCTCCCGAAGACCGGCGTCGACGCAGCCGTCGCGAAGTGGATCGAAGGCACGTTCGAGCCGTACATGCGCGGAGCATGGCCAGCCGACGACGCGCGCAACAAGGCCTGGATCGCCACGGTGGAGCCGCTGATCTCGAAGTGGGGTCGTGAGATCGCGAGCGAGCTCGCGCGGCGCTACGGCATCACGTGGCCCGAGAGACCGATCCGCGTGGAGGTCACGCAGTATGCCGGCTTCGGTGGCGCGTACACGACCGGCGATCCGATCCTGACCACCATGTCCAGCGAGGACGCGGGCTACGTTGGCGACGCGGCGCTCGAGATGCTCTTCCACGAGGCATCGCACGGGCTCGACACGAACCTCACGCACGATCTCCAGATGGCCTTCCTCGCCCGCGGAAAGCGAGAGCCGCGCTCGCTCGACCACGCGATCATCTTCTACACGGCAGGACAGCTCGCCCGGCGCAGGCTCGGGCCCAGCTACGTGCCCTACGCGGAGAAGCAGGGCGTCTACAGACGCGGCTGGGAGAAATACGAGCCCGCTCTGCGTGCGCACTGGCAACCGTGGCTCGACGACCAGATCGACATGCAGACGGCGCTCGATCGCCTCGCCGCGAACCTCGAATGAACATGTGAACGTGCGCCCTTTCGCGCTGGGCTAGAAGGGCCTACGACTCGGACCATGACAACCAAGAAGGTGTGCGTCGTCGTCGGAGTGGGGCCTGGAAACGGCGCAGCGCTCGGCCGTCGCTTCGCGAAGGAGGGCTACGCGGTCGCGCTCCTTGCACGATCGCAGGAGACCAGCGGACCGCTGGCGAAGAGCCTCGCCGATGCGCGAGTGGAGGCGCGCCCATTCAACGAGACATGGTAAAAAGTCAGGGGGAGCACATCATGACCTATCGAGAAGGGTTGACGCCGCCGCCGCTCATCAGCTGTCTGGGCGGCTACCTGGTCGCGCTCGATCCGGAGCGTGGCACAGAGCTGTGGTCGCACGCGCTCGAACGCTCGCCGGGCCGCGCGCTCCACGTGGGTGACACGCTCTTTCTGACGACGCACGGTCCGAGGATAGGGGAGGCGTCGATCCTCATGATCTTCGACGCCCGCACCGGCGCGCTGCGCTCCGAGAGCGATCTGGGTTTCTTCGTCACCGCCGCTCTCGCGCATGAAAGCCGCGTCTATTTCGGCGGCGCCAACGGCGTGGTCGCGCTCACCGCGGAGGGCGCGCTACTGTTCCGCCAGATGCGCGTGGTGCGCGTGCAGAGCGCATGGAGCGGCGACCAGCACGACATCGTCCACTACGACGGTCGCGGGGTGGAGCTCCGACGAAAGCCGGCGACCGGCACCAGCACCTTCGACGGAATGCTGGTGCTCGGCGACCTCACGAGCCAGCCGGACTTCGACACCTGATGCTCAGGTCGCGGGTGGCTCTGACTGCTTGGCAGCGTCGCGCGCGAGCTCGATGAGCCAGTTCTTGTCCTCGGGATCCTTCGTGAGCTTGGCGGCCTTCTTGAATGAGACCGCCGCCGCCCGGTAGAGCGCGCGTGCACGTCGCTGCTTCTTCTCGTCGCGCGTACGCGTGGCGAGCATCTCGCAGGTCTTTGCGAGCGTGGTCCACGTGGACTTGTGCTCGGGGACCAGGCGCGTCGCTTTGCGTGCATAATACAACGCACGCGCGGAGGATTTCCTTCGGGCCCAGACGCGCGCGAGCTCCTCCGCGACCACAGCGGCGTCATCAGGCACGCCCGTGCCCTGCGCGATCACGTATGCCTCTTCGAGCTTCGCGACGGCGCTCTTCGGATCGCTCTTCATCGACGCGGCTGCTTCCTTGAGGAGGCGGGCGATGTCTTCGTGGCTCATGGAAGACCCAGTCTAAAACGGAACGCGCGGGCCGTGGACCACTGATCTTCGCGTTCCGTCTAGTCCATGCCCTTCATGTTCGCGACGGGGTAGAGGCGGTGCGCGACCTTTGCGATGCCTTCGGCCTCGAGCACCGAGAGCACGTCGTCCAGGTTCTTGTAGACGTGCGCGCACTCGTCGAGGGGTGTCTTCTTCGTGTTGCCCACGATGCCCGTGATCTCCACGCCACCGAGCGTACGCGTGACGTCGCGCATCTCGCGATCGATCTCGCGCTGCCTGGGCTCGAGCTCGCGCTTCGCCGTGCCGCGCGCCATCTGGCGTCCCGACCCATGGTTCACCGAGAACCCGGAGCGCGATGCACCCGGCTGCGCGAACAGGATCGCCGCGCCTTCGTACATGGAGCCCGGGATGAGGCACGGGTGGCCCGTCTTCTCCCACGCGCCGCCCACGAGATCGGGGTGACCCGGCGGGAACGCGCGCGTGGCGCCCTTCCTGTGCACGAAGCCGCGCTTCGTGGTCCCGTCGGGGAGCACGAGGGTCTCCTGCTGCACCAGGTTGTGCGAGATCTCGTAGTAGACAACGCCCTCCTTCGCGAACACGTTCTGGAGCGCCTCCTGCACGCCGCGCACGATGATGTGGCGGTTCGCGACGGCGTAGTTCGCTGCGCTGTTGTGGTGCGCCCAGTACTCGCGGCCCAGCGGCTCGTCCATGCGGAGCCAGCTGTCCTCGCGGCGGTTCTTGGGCAGTCCGCGCACGGCGGCGCCTTCGTAGAAGTAGTGGTTCGCGGTCTGCCAGCCGTAGCCACGTGAGCCGCAGTGGATCATCACCCATACCTCGCCGGTGTCGCGCTCGACCTGCATCTCGATGAAGTGGTTGCCGCCGCCCACGGAGCCGAGCTGCGGCACGACCTTGTCGTACGCGCGCCGGATCTTGCTGGTGTCGAGATCGTCCGGCACCTCGATGTACTGGCGCTCGCACAGATCGGCCGAGACGCCGAGCGCCTTCGCGCCATGACGGAGGATGTCCTCGGCCTTGCTCCACGAGAAGCGCGGCATGAGCGACGGACGCCCGGAGCCCACGCCGGTGGCGACGCGCTTCTCGACCTCGTCGATCCATCGCGCGCGGCGATCCCAGTCGGCCACCTGCTCCGCGCCGAGTCCCGGAACGCGCATGTAGAGGACGCCGCACGAGATGTCGTAGCCAGAGCCCGCTTGGATGATCGTGTCCTCCGTGACGACGACGCAGCCGACGGGCACCCCATACCCCGAGTGCGCATCTGGCATGAGGTACGCACCGATCACGCCTTCGTAGGACGCAGCGCTCGCGAGCTGGTTCCACATGGCTTCCTCGGTGCGCTCGTAGAGGCCCTCCGAAAAGAACGCGTGAGCATCCACGCGCATCTTCGCAGTGCGCGGAAGCACGTAGTGGTTGTCGGAGATTTTCTGGGCGAAATACTTGAGAGACATGGGCGTACTCGAAGAATGGATAATGCATGAAATCGCTGAAAAACCAGCGCCAATAGCGGAAGTCGGGCGAATCGAACGCCATGCCCCGTTAGGGCACGCACTGGTTAGCGGCCAGGCTCACGGCCATCCGTGATTCAACTTCCGTGGCGGAAGCCGGAGGACTCGCACCCCACGCAGCAAAGCCGCGCGCACTGTTTTCGAAACAGGCTCGATCCTCGATCGATTCGTCTTCCAGTTCGTTCGTACCGACGGTCCGATTCGAACGGACACTGCGCACGGTCTGAGCGTGCTGCCTCCTGCCAGTTGGGCTACGTCGGCGGATGATGCGGTCTCCCTGCCAGGAATCGAACCTGGACAACCGGCTTCGTAGACCGATGCTCGGACTCCACCGAGACAAGGAGAAGTGAAGTGACGCGTGACAAGTGGAACCGGCGAGACTCGAACTCACATCGCCTGGGTGCAAACCAAGCATTCTCCCGTTGAACTACGATCCCGTGGCGGGTCGCGAAGGAATCGAACATTCTCTGCGAGTGTTGGAAGCTCGTTGGTCACCATGACTCTGCGGCCCATGCGCGCGATGCGCTTCGCGCCCCTGGCGGGATTCGCGCCCGCGTTTTCCGGGTGAAGGCCGGACATCCTGAGCTCGCTAGAAGACAGGGGCATGAGCGGAGCGAGCGACGTTTGCTCGCATCCGCGATTGATTGGCGCTGCTTTTCAAGGAACGACATCCTGACAGAGGACAAAACTATCGCGTTTGATTATGCGATTTGACGCATGATCAACTATCAGAATGAGCTGGAGCCGGCGCGAACGGGCAATGAGCCCGGTGGTCCAGGTGCGCAGGTGCCCAGAAGGCCCAAGAGCACAAAGCAGCGAAGGCCGCCTGGGTGTCCCGGGCGGCCTTCAGCGTCGCGAACGACGTGTAGAGAACCGCCTCAGATGAGGGCTTCCAGGCTGGATTCAAGGCTGGCTTCCAGGCTCGATTCGAGGCTCGAGCGCCAGCGCGCGGCCCGCAAGCTGAGCGCACGCGAGCTTTGGCTGGCTCCGGCTCGGCTTGATCGGCTTGAAGCGAGAATCTGGTGGGCGATGAGGTTCATGATGGGCTCGTGATGCATGGACGGCGCGTGCGCGCATCCGATTCAATCTATGCCTCGGGTTCGTCCAAACGTCAAGATTAAATCCGAACATTCAAACGCGATAGATTGTGATTTACCATCGACCCGTCGGCCCCATTACCCGGCTCTTCGAGTCACCTGCTGAGCGTTCGCGCTCCGTCGAGCGCATTTAGCTTGCTCGTCTCGATCGCGGCGACAACAATTCTCGCCATGCAATCCGTCGCTGCGTCTCGAATCCTCGGTGTCGGTCACTACGTCCCGTCGCGTGTCGTCACCAACGCTGA
>JANXLV010000263.1 GCA_025355005.1 Myxococcales bacterium
CAGCAGGCGCTGCAGTCATTCGGGCGCCTCGCGATGAGCGGCGAGATCGCGACGCTCGTCACGGCGCTCTTCGTGCTGCCGGCGCTGCTCCACGTGTGGAAAGTGAAGCGCGAAAAGCCGGCGAACGAGCCCGCGAGCTAGCCAGAACCTGGTGTTTCGCGCCGACGACTCTCCTGCGGCGCTTCGTCGTCGGGCTCATGCCGTCGGTGCAGGTCGGAGGCAACGGCCCGCTGTCCTGACCGCCGTCCTGCCCGCTCGCGCCGCCGTCGTGCCCGCTGACGGTGCCGCTTCCGCTGTCGACGGCAAACGTGCTGCCATCGATGGCGCTGGCGCTGCCGTCGAGCGTGGTGCTGCGATCCAACAGCGTGGCGCCTCCGCCACCGTCCGTGCCGCCGCCGCAGGCTGCAAACGCGACCACCGAAAAACTGATCGACCCAGCCACCAGACGCGAAGCAACGCGCATGCAACACCTCGGCCCGGAGAATTGCCGCTAGCCCATGCTTCGTCCCGCGAGAAACGCCGTACCATCCCGTCTCACCGTCGATACGTCGGTGTCCATCAGCCGCGGCGGCGCTGCCCGTCGAGGCGCGTTGCGTTTTTGGACCACGCCTCGGCAACGAGGTCGAGGACCGCGCGCACGCGCCGTGATCGACGAAGCTCGCCAGGAGCGACCGCATAGATCGCCTCGCGCCCGTGGCCGAAGGCGTCGAGCCGGACCACGCCTTCACGCTCGTCGCCCAGCAGACAGGGGAGCACACCAATGCCCGCGTCTGCGGCGACGGCATCGGCGAGCACCGCGGCGTCGTTCACGCGAAGCACGATCCGCGCGCCTGTATCACCGACCCACTGGAACATCGGCACGAACGTGAACACGCGATCCCATCCGACCAGCGCATGCTGCGCGAGGGCGTCTGCGGTCCGCGGCGTGCCGTGCGCATCCAGATAGCCCTTCGACGCATACAACGCGGAGCCGAGGAATCCCATGCGCTTCACGGTGACGCTGCGCTGATCGGGACGCACGTTGCGAAGCGCGACCTCCGCTTCGCGATGCGCCACGTTCAGAACGCTGGAGGTGGCGGGGAACCTGGAGTTCGAGGCGTTCGAGCCGCGCGCGTTCGCCGTCTCCGGACGCGATGTCGTCGTGAAGGTGCGCGTGAGCTATCGCGTGAAGCGCACCGACCGGCGCGTGGACGAGGAGCAGGTGCAGTGGTGGTCGTTCGACGACGGCGGCCGGATCGCGAGCCTCCGTCACTACGAAGACACAGCGGCCGTGCGCGACGCGTGGACCCGCTGAAGCGCAGATGAGGACTGACCTCGCGCGCCCAACGCTCACTGCCCGCACGTGACGGCGTCCGTGTGACCGGCGAGCCACGACGTCACGCACACGACCTGCGAATCGCCCGCCTGGAAGAGCGTGCCGCCCTTGTGGTTCTCGATGCCGAGCGGCTTTCGCATCAGCGTGAGCCTCAGCGGATTCGAAGCGCCTTCGCGGACCACCTGGCTCATCAGCTCCGGCTCCAGGCCGACGACGGAGAGGTAGTTCTCAGTCACCTCCGCGTCCGTCGTGTTCACCGTGGAGCTCGGGCGCGACGCATCGCCCTCCTGCGCGAGGCGCAGGCCTTCGTTGCCGTAGAGACGAAGATTGCGCGACGCCTGGCCGTGGCAATCGAGCGAGCCGCACCGGCGCTCGAGCAGCGCGGAGACGGGCGCGAACGTCGCGCGATCGGGCGCTGTCTCCACCACGCGGCCGTCCGTCGCGGGTACATTGCACGCATTCACGGAGGAGGCGACCAGCGCCGTCGACGCGACGAACAACCCGAGCGCGCGCGCGCGCGTGAAGAAGCGGCCGCTCATGGCGTCACCCCGTCGACGGGGACGAAGACGTGGCCTGCGCTGGTAGGGCCCGCCGGATCCGTGTGGCAGTCAGCGCAGGAGCCGTCACGGCCCACGTGCGACGTCATCTTCGCTCGTACGCGGCCCGTGTAGTCGACCGTGACCTTCATCGGGTATGCGGGCGTGAACTGCTGCGGCGTGACGTAGAAGTTGCCAGCGCTGTTGGTCACTGCCTGCGCGGTGTTGTTGTCGGCAGAGATGAGCGTCACGGTCGCGCCATTCGCCGGCGTGAGATCTTCCTGGTTGAGGAAGATGGTGCCGGCGACGGAGAAGTGCTGCGGGCTGCCGAGCGAGCCGTCATGACAGGTGATGCAAGGCTGCCCAGGACGATGCTTCGGTCCCTTGGATACGCCAGGTGCCTCCGCGCCCAGGGCGTCCACCGCGCTGTCGTGCACCGGATCGCACGACAGTGACGCAAGCGTCGCCGCGAGACATGCCGCGATGAACAGGAGAGTCCTCATAGCGCCATCTCCACGACGAGCGCGATCACTTCCGACGTGCGCTGCGAGATGTAGAGATCGTCCAGGTAGCTCGTGCTCGTGATGTTCGCGTCCAGTCCCAGCGCCCACCTGCGAAGGTCGCTCTGCGGGCCCACGAGCACGCGTGCCGTGGCGCCGCCCGTGATGTTCGTGAGAGGGCCCAGCTCGCGATCGCCTGTACGAAGTGCCGGAAAATCCAGCCCCGTTCGCATCGTGTAGGCGCGCTGCCAGAAGTCCACGGCGGACTGCGCGTGGAAGCGCAGGTGCGGTCCTATCTCCAGGCGCTGGACGGGCGTGAAGATGAAGCGCGCATCGGTCGTCGTCGCCTTGAGGCCCCATGCATCGGTGTAGATGCGCTCGTCCATGCGCAGCGTGGCCCAGGTGAACCTGTGCCCCAGCCGCGCGGACACGGCGTAGCGCTGGCGATCGGTGGGTAGCTGCTCGAGCGCGCGTGCGGACAGGCGATCGCGGTTCACGCTCGCGATGGACTCGCCCCGCGTGACCACGGTTCCGGGCGCGAACATGGGCACGTAGCGGTACGGCTTCGACGTGTCGCCGTTCTCGAAGATGAGGTCGCCGACGATCGCCAGATAGGTCGCGCGGTCGAGGATGATGGTGCCGCCGAGCTTCAGGCCATCGGTGTTGATCTGGTGGTTCCACACGTTCTGCGGCGTGTCGTGGCGGCCGGCGATGTCGTAGCCGTGGTAGTACGCGAGCAGCGCCGTGAAGGTCTTGTCGAACAGATCGTACGTGGCGCCGGCGCCGCCAGTGTACGAGCCGTAGTCGGGCTCGCTCGACACGTTGCCATTCGCGGACAGGCCCAGCTTGCCGAGCTGATAGGCGCCGTTCAGGCCGCCGGCCTGCCGCGTCTCGACGAAGCGGCGCGACGCCGTGGACACGATGTCGACGGACGCAGCGGACACCACATCGACCAGGTAGTTCGCTCCGAAGCTCCAGCCCGCGGTGGGCCTCGACACGCTTCCAGCGATGGAAGGCGAGACGACGAACACGTGGTCGTTGTCTGCGTACGTCGCGAGCTCGCTGCCGGCGGTCACGTCGTAGGAACTCTCCTTCGCGCCGATCTCCTGTTCCTGCGCGCGCACGGGCGGTGCGAGCAGCGTGATCACGAGGGCCACCGCGAGCCCCGCAAGGGGCGCTCGCGTCAGTTGCATCCGCAACCGCCGCCGACCTCGAAGCCGCCGCCCGTCGCGCCCTCTTGAATGGCGCGCGCGTGCGCCTCACCGACGCCAGCGGGGTCTGCGGTCTTCATCGTGGGATGCGCGAGGGGGCCGCGCTGATACGGCGGCACGGGCGTGCATGCAGACGCACCCACGCAAGCGAAGATGACGAAGATGACGGCGTGAAGCTTTTGGTTCAGCACGGGAATGCCTTCTATGTGGTGCGTAGTACCCACGGGAGGTCACTGTCAGGCAACTGATTCTGCTCAAATCGACGCATTTCGCCTGATCGATCTGCCCGTCCGGTACACACTCCCTCGTGATGGCTGTGATGGTGAGGTCCTTGAACGCGCGAGCCGCAGCGGCGGTCGTGGTTGGGCTCGCACTGAACGCAGCTCTTGCGCGCACCGCATATGCGGACGCCCCGATCGGTACCAGCCAGATCGGCACCAGCCAGGTCGTCGGGTCGGAGGCGCCCGCGATCGAGCCGCTGGTCACGCATCAAGACGTGTCGTTCAACCTGAATGGCAAGGCCGCGTATCTGTCGCCGCCGATCCGCGGTGGCACCACGCCGTTCGACATGGGCTACGGCGGCGCGCTCGGCGTGACGATCTCGGGCGTCTACGTCGGCGCGAGCTTCATCTACTTCCTTGGCGGCAAGGATGTCACGCTCTCCGACCATTCGATGTTCTACGGTGTGGAGGCGGGCTACGCGATCAAGCTCACAGCGCTCGGTCGTGGCGGCCTGGTGCTCCGTCCGCAGCTCGGCGGTGGCGGCGTGTCCGTCTATCATACGGACCCGAGCACCGCGAAGGTCGACGTGGTCTCCACCGCCAGCGGCTCGCGCTCGTCCAAGAGCTCTGACACCACCAGCGTGAGCTCGTTCTACATCGCTCCGCAGCTTGGCCTGATGTACGCGGACGAGCGGTTCCTGCTCGGCGCCACGGGCACCACGATGATCCTTCCGAGCATCGCGTACGCAGGCGGCGCTGCGACGACCTGGGTCTCGTACGGTGGCGAGGCGATCGCGGGCGTCCGCTTCTGAGAAAACACCGCGTCGTGCCTGCTTCAGCCGACCTCGCGGCACCTTTGGTTCGCGCGAGCCGACTCCGTGGCTGCTCGTGACGTTGCCGCAGGAGATTTACATGAAGAGGCTTTCCATTCGCTTGAGCTCGCTCGTGGTACCCGTGCTGCTCGCTGGTGGCAGCGTCGCGATCGCGTGCGGTGGCACAGCTGACTCCTCGGTCGTCGGAAGCGGCGACCCGAAGACCGACGGCGGCGCCGGCAGCAACAGCGGCTCCGATGGCGGCTCGTCCGGCGGCGACACGGATGGCGCGAGCGGGGGCGACACGGACGGCGGCAGCGGGGGCGGCGCGGACTCCGGAGGCAGCTCCGGCGGCGCACCCACGTGGACGACGATCTACGGCACCTACTTCGCGTCGGGCACGCCGGGACACTGCGGAAACTCCGGCTGCCACTCGAGCACGCTCAAGGGCTTCAAGTGCGGGGCGGACAAGACCACCTGTTACAACGGCCTCGTGACCGCCGGGTACGTCACGACTGCGACGCCCACGAAGAGCCCGATCGCGGATCTCAATCAGTCGTGCCTCACCTGGTTCGGCGGGAACATGCCTCCGGGCGGCGGCTCCAGCAGCGCCGCGCAGAAGGACATCACGGCCTGGGTCGCGGACGGCGCCAAGAACAACTGATCATCCGGGAGCGCTCAGCATCCGCCAGAAGCGCTGCGCCCTGATAGCATCCGGGCGATGGCGCCGCCTCCGAAGCAGACCACCGCGAAGAAGACCACCGCGAAGAAAGCCACCGCGAAGAAAGCCACCGCGACGACGCGCAAGAAGACGGCATTGCTCTCTCCTCACGCGCTGCGCGTTCGGGCGCGTGTGGCTCGGTTGGTCGAGCCTCCGCGTTCTGTCGCGAGGCGCGCGGCGGCAGGAGAGGCCGTGGCGCCGGACGAGATGGAGAAGGTGTTCGCGGGCTTCTTGAAGGCGAGCGGCCTCGATCACGAGAAGGTCACGCCGCTCGGCGCGCTCGAGCTCATTTGTGCATTCTACACGGATGTCTCGTTCCGAGGTCGCCCGCGCGGCATGGGCGACATGCTGCTCTACCAGCACGGCACGCGCGGTGAAGAAACGACGATCGGCTTCGTGCGCCAGCTCTACGCTCGCGGCCGCGGAAAGCAGCTCTGCTTCAATCTCGTCTACCCGGCACCGAAGCTGCGAGTGCCAGAGTCGGTGTCGCTTTGGACCACGAACGTGGCTTCGCTCAACGAGTGGATCGCGGCTGTGAAGAAGCACGTCGCGGCAGCGGAGAGCGTGTCCATGCACCCGCACGTGAAGATGTCGCTCGAATCGTTCTGACCGACTGGGGAACGCGCTCAGGAGTGACGTCGGTCTGCGGTCTCCTGGTCTACAGGCCGTATTTCTTGTCCAGATATGCCTGTAGTTGGGTGACGTCTGCGTCGGCGACTTTGGCTCCCGTCAGGATCACGAGCTCTGCGAGGTCTCCCTTCAGGAAGTTCCCGTCGAGATCTTTGCCGATCAGCGCGTCGTGGCCCGTGGCGTCCAGGCCCGTGACGCCGGCTTTCACTCCGGTTGAAGCGGCGTCCTTGTCCACTTGCAGCGTCAGCGTTGTGGTGCCCAGGTCCCACGCCATGCGGGTTCGGTGCACTCCGGCCGCGAAGCCCGTCACCTTGTCGGTATCCAGGAACAGGTTCGACTGCGCCAGGCCCTCGATGTAGCTGGGGTAGGGATTGGTCAAGCCAGACCCGATCAGAAGCGCCGGCCCCTTCGGGTTGGTGAGTACCGCGCCCGTCTGCTTGTTATAGATCGGTAGGTCCTCGGAGGCCACCGCGGCTGCATGGCGGAACACCGCCTCCATCACGAAGCTCTGCGTGAACCGAATGGAGGCGTTGTCCGCGATCGTGAAGAAGCTCGTCGCGCCGTCGAATCGCAGCGCCTGGCGCCCGTTGATCGCACCGGCCCCGGTCACGACCGCTGGCTTCTGCGACGCGTTCGCCGTGGCGGCGTTGTTGTGCGACGACGACTTGTCCGTCCAAGTGTCCATCGTGCCGCTCACGTTTGCGATCGCCGTGTCGCCATCAAGCCACAGAAGCTCCTCGCCCTGGTGACCGACCTCGCGGAGGCGGGGCGTTTCGCGAAGGGTCTGGGCGATCCGGCCGACCTGCCGCCACGCACACCGGCGAGAGGACCGCCGTACTGGCAGTCCCGAGCGCTCCGCCGACTCGCGGGAGAGGCTGCCTGAGCACCACGACCTAGCTGCGACTGCGGCAGGGCGGAGGTGCGTGCGGAGCTCGAAAAATAGGCCGTTTTGAGCGGCGGAGAGCCGGCCCGAGACTCGTTCGTGACCCGACCCGCTCCGAGAACTGCGACGCAGCCGCAGCTCCGCCTGGCGTCCTGGAGATGATGAGGGCGTTCGATTTACCTACGCGCCCTCGGATCTCGCTCCCTCACTCCGGCGCGGTCGTCACCTCTACGAAGTCCGTGAAGATGGCCTGCGAGCCCGCGAGCGCCGCCTGCGCGCCAACGAAAGTGCCAGCTTTCGCGCTGCCCGTCGTCGCCGCCGTGTCACCGCCAGTAGCAGGCTGGCGTCGCGCACGAGCTCAACGCAAATCGGCTGAGCAATGTCGCGCGTATCAATCCGTAGGCTCGAAGTCGAGCGTTCCGTCCGACACTGCGAGATAGAGGGCCCGCGCCACGCGCCGCATTTCCCGGAGCGTCATGTCGCCGAAGTCGGAGCGCAGTCCCTCGTCGAACGCGCCGTGCAAGAGCTCGCGAAGCGTGCACTCGCCAGCATTGTCGTCGAACGCGCCCGAGGCGGAGCCGTAGACCATCCCCTCCGCCGTGAGGCTTGCGTAGATCCTCCTTGCGCCTCGCACCGCCTCCCAGGTCGGCGTCGGCAGTGCTGGCATTACCGCGGGCGTCGCTTTGCCCGCTTCGTCGATGCGCACGAACCCGCGCGTCTCGTCGAGGCATCCCGCGCGCGCGCGTCCCGATTCGTCGACGTCGACGTATTGTCCCGCCTTGAAGCGCCGCCCCTGAAGCACGAAGGCCTCGCTGAGCTTCGCCGCTCGCACCTTGCCCGATTCGAAGAGCGACACGATATCGTAGCAAGGGACCCCATCGAGAGTCGTGGCCACGTGCAAGCGGCCCGCCTTCACCTGCCCGGACTCGTAGAATGCGATCTCACAGATCCATTCGTGCCCGCCTCTCACATGAGACCCGTCGAGAAATCCCTGTTTCACCGCGCCTCCGGGATATCGCAGTAGATGAATGCCCCACATCCCTGGCGTCTTGAAGCGCATGGCGCCCGGCGTCTCTCGCGCCTCCGGCGCCGCGCGTACGGGCGACTGCGGCACGCCTTCCGGCGGCGCGCTCGGTGCCTCCGGGGTGCGCGGCCGAACGGAATGGAGCGCGCGTTCGAGCGTGTCGATGGCGAGCTTCGGGTGGTCACGAAAGCTCGCCGTCAAGTTGTCCGCGAGAGCGTGCTCGTCGTCGAGCTCGATCGTCGGCCCGGTCGTGTTGTCCATGTAGTAGCCCGACGTCATCACGAACTTGCCCTTGTCGAACACGCAGTCCTTCCACGCCGAGTCCTGATCGCGGTACATGTACGTCCCTCCCGCGCGGATGGCCTGCGCGAGCGCGGCTCTCTGCTCCGCAAAGCGGGCCGTCTGCGCCTCATCCCATCGCGGTGGCGCGGGCTGAAATGGAGCGGAGTTCTTCGGCCGATCCGCGCCCGCGATGTTCTTCTCCGCCCACACAGCGTCGTGCTCACGGAGCCACTCGAAGACGCGGCGCTTGCGCGTGCCCGCGAGCGCGAGGGCGCAACGCCGCAAGACCTCGATGTCGAGACTCGCGTAGGCGCGCTCTCCGAGCGAGCTGTACTCGATCGCCTCCATCAACGCGATCGCGAGCGTTGGGCTTGCGTCGAGGATCGCGCGCGCGTGCTCGAGGAGCCAATCGCTGTCGTCGGAGAGGACGCCGTGCATCGTCCTCCATGACGCGCGCGCGGCCTTATGCGGCGTGAGCAGCCACGTGCGAAAATGCTCACGCGCCGCCGCGTCCGCGATCGGCCACGCGGAGGACGTGCTCGCAAGCTCCGCGATGAGTTGATCCTCCAGCGTCTGGCCGGTCGCGCGCGGCTCCTCCCGGCGTGGGAAGACGGCCGGCACACCCTCGAACAGCTCGGCGTGCTCGCGGAGCGCTGCGACGATTCGCCTTCCCAGCTCCACGCCAGCGCGCGCGCGGCACTCGCTCCGCGCGCGCACGATCGCGAGGGCGCGGACGCGGACGTCTGCATGCGTGATGAGCGAGAGGGGCGCGAGATCGAGGACCGCCTCCAAAGGCGTGCCCTCCGCAATGCGTCGCACGCGCGAGAGCCAATCGTCGGGGTCCTTCGCTACGACGGTCGCCGAGACGGCATGAAGGAAGAGACGAGCCACGTCGACATCCGCGTCGCACACGAAGCCATCCACCGAGAAGGGGAGCGTCGCTTCGGGATGTCCGCTGCATGCCCACGGCGGAACGTAGACGTTCATCCTGTCGTCGTCCCGCTCGGGCCACTGCACGACGGTGACAGCGAGCCGGCTGCACCCGGACGCATACACGCGCGCGTCGTCGCCCAGCTTCGTGGCTGCCTCGTACGAAACGGGCGCGTCGCACGTCGTGCAGACGAGTCGCTCGCAGCCTGCGGGTGGCAGGGCGACGTCGAAGAGGCGCCTCGCGTCGTCCGAAATTTCGCCGCTGGGCGGCACGAGGGTCGCTTGGCACTTGCGCACGCGCTCGATCATACCTGAGGCCTCCGCGGCCGCGCACCCAACGCGAGCGTGCGCCTCCGCACGTGAGGCGAAATTCAGTCAGGTGATCCTCAGCGGCGTCGTCAAGGACGAGGGCAGCGCGCGCGGCGGTGCAGACCATCACCAGAAAGACTGCGGGGGAGCGCGCGATACACGACCAGACGACGTCCGTGGATCCGCATCCGCTCGACCTCGCCCTGGCTCGTACTGATCTCGGACTGAACCTAGCGCAGCGTCGCCAGATCGATGACGAAGCGATACTTCACGTCGCCTTTGAGCATGCGCTCGTACGCCTCGTTGATCTTCTGGAAGGCCGCCTGATCACCACGACCTAGCTGTGACCGCGGCAGGGCGGAGGTGCGTGCGGAGCTCGAAAATAGTCCATTTTGAGCGGCGGAGAGACGGCCCGAGACTCGTTCGTGACCCGACCCGCTCCGAGAACTGCGACGCAGCCGCAGCTCCGCCCGGCGTCCTGGAGATGATGAGGGCGTTCGATTTACCTACGCGCTGAGCCATGGATGGTAGTGCGCGAAGAAGCCCTCGGGCTGCTGACACCGCTGCCGCCGGCCACGCGCTACAATCCGTTGGCGATGAAGGGGCCCGGGACGGACAAGGACGACGATGTGGCGCTCGACCAGGAGCCCAGCATCGCAAAGGCGCGCCGATACGCGGTGGTCTTCTACAACGACGACTACACCACGAAGTGGTTCGTCGTGATGGTGCTCGAGCAGCTCTTCCGCATGAGCGAGACCACCGCGACCGCCTTCATGATGGCCGTGCACACGCACGGCAAAGGAGTCGCCGGCGTGTACACGCGCGACATCGCCCAGACGAAGGCGGCGCAGATCATGGACGTGGCAAAGGAGTACGGAATGCCGCTGATGGTCACAGCGGAGCCCGGCGAGCATGGCGATGACGAATAGATGCACAATACATGCGTCGGAGCCGGCGTGAGCTTCATGAAGGCCCTCGTGGTGTGCTCGGCCGTTTTTCAGTCAGGAGAAGGTTGCGCCGTCCCCCCCGTTCGGCGATGCTCTGGAGCATGTGGAAGGGCATCGATGGCGAGCCGCTCCCCGCCGCTGGCGACGCGTTCCTCATCCCGGTCGCTCGTGGCGTGTGGTCGTTCTGCTGGGTCGTCGGGTTCGCGGAGAAGGGCCAGATGTGGCACCGTCGACGCAAGGAGTCCATCGAGGTCGACTATTACTACCTCGCGGGCGCGAGCTGGTTTGGCGCCGAGCCCCCAACGGCGCGCGATCTCGAGCGACCGACCGTGCTGAAGCCCACGTACGCGGGTCACCTGGACGCAATGGTGGTGGCGAAGGCGGCGACCCAGCCGCCGAAGAAGTTTCCCGCGATCGGCAAGGTCGGTCGCGCCTCGCCGGGAAAGCTGCCGAAGAACGTTCACTACGGCGCGTGGTACGCGGTCGAGAACAACGCACGCGAGCAGTGGAAGTTCGATCGCGATCGCGGCGCGTACACACGTCTCCGCGCGGAGAAGGAGACACGGCGGCTCGCTCAGAACGCGGCGTCGGACAGGAAGGTCGCCAAGGCGCGCGTTCGTGACGAGACTCGGACGATCGGGCAGTGGGCGCGGAGCAAGGCGCTCCTCGCGGAGCTCCCGGGCATGATGTCGAAGCGACGTGCCGACGAGCTGACGGCGCTCGTGCGCGGAGCCGTTCGCGCGCTTGCCGCGCTCGCCCCCGACGCGAAGCGCGCCGCGAAGCTGGCGCAGCTCGAGGCGCTCGTCGTCGAGATCAACGCGTGGCACGCGCGCGTCGGGCCCGGCGTCATCGAGACGGCCGAGCGGGAGCTGCTCTGCGCGACGATCGACCGGCTGGGCCGCGCCGCGGGGATCTCCGGCAGCGGGTTCGCCGAAAAATCACGCGACTGGTAGCGGTCGTTACTGGGCACGCGAACCGCCAGTGCGACTGAGGCTGGCGTTTCGCTGGTATCCTGCGGACGAAGGACGTGAATCGTATGGCTCCGAACGGGCCTGCACCGATCCACGCCGCGGTGATCGCGTGCAGCACGGAGTGGCTGCAGGCGCTGGTCGAAAAGGGTGCCGATCCGACGTTGCCGTTGCCGGCCCCGGTGAAGTACTGGGCGTTGGAGCTTCCCGCCAGGCCAGCCCACTCGACGTCGCGGTGCGCGTGCGCAACGGTCTCACCAAGGCAAGAACGATGTCGCGTCGCCGAAGGCGGGGCTCGCGGAGATCAAGACGGGGAAGCTTGGCCCGTGGGATTGGGAAGAAGGAAGTGGGGACGACGCTGTATCGGGAGGTGGAATGATCTGAGCGCTCGACCTGGCCATGAAAGTAGAGCGTGCGCTCGTCGAGCGCCGCCCGCGGGACATCCGGCTTCGAGGGCAGATGGCTCGCGTCCGCGAAGAGCGGCACCGCCGGGCCAAAGGGCGTCGACGGACTGCACGGCCCTGCATCGCCGGCCACGGCGTCAACCGCGGCGCCGGCGTCGTCCTGCTCGGCGGGTGCGTCGCTGCCGCCGAATGAGCCGCAGGAGCTCGCCGTCACGAGCGCTGTCGTCGACGCGAGCACGCCCAGCACAGCGCCGCGCCCCATCGTGCACAAGAGTAGCGTCCGTGCAGCAGGCCGACAAGGCCGACAAGGTCAACATGGCCGCGAGGCTGAAGAACGGCTCGATGCCGAGAGGCAACCCGCCCTTCAAGGGCACACCCGACGGCAAGAAGGTCCTCGCCTGGCTCAAGGGCGGCGCCGACCTGAAGTAAGGTCCCGGTCTCGCCCCGTAAGCTCACGCGATGCGCGACATGACCCGCCGTCCGTCGGCGCGCGCGCGCGACGGCGTCTCACGTGAACGGGGGAGTGGAAATCGCGATAGGCTCGCGCTCATGCAACCGCCGCCGCCGAACCTGAGCAAGACCCTCACGACGATGGCACCAGCCTTCACCACCATGGGGCTCTGATCATGGCAACTCCCCAGCTCAACGCCTTCGGGCAAGAGATCAAGCCACTCTGCTTCACTCGCGCCGAGGACGAGCTGCTCGCGCTCGGCTATCCCCACCTTCGCAGGCTGGTCAACGGCCACCCGGACGACGGCAAGAAGGCGGACGCGAAGGCGCGGACCGCGGCGACGAACCACAAGCAGCTCCTGACGTATCGCGTCGAGTGGCCACGCGGCGTCGCCGAGCGCTTCGTGCGGCTCTCGCCCAACGACTGGTTTCAGGACTGGCAAGCGCGCGAGCCCGCGCCCCCCGAGCTCGGGGTGGCAGCGCCTGCGGGGACCGTGTCGGAGGACGAGGCGCGGGCGATCCTCGCGCACGCCGTGCCTTTTCACGGGTGCAACCACGGGCTGCGTGTCCGCGCGGTCGACTTCCTGCTGGAGCAGATGGTCGGGACCGAGGTCGCCGTCGACGCCATCCTGTCCGTACTCGAGCAGCTCCCCGCGGCGCGCTTTTGCGCCGAGGACACGCCCGACCGTCAGCTCGCAGGCCACGTGCTGAACGTTGGTCACATGCTGCTGAGGCTCACCCCGAGCCGTCGCGAGCACCACCGCGCGCGTCTCGAGGCGCTCTGGGATACGCACCACCAGGGCAGCAAGGCCTGGGAGGTGATGATGGCGCTCGACCGTGTGCTGCACGGCGCGAAGGCGTTCGTCGGCTGGACGGGCTACGACTACCTCGAGTGGCACCTGCACGTGCTGGACGACGTGCAGCACCTCCGCGACGTCATCGCCGATAAGGCGACCGTCTACGGCGCGCTCGACGTCCGCTTCGTGTACCTCGCCGGACCCGAGGTGCTCGTGCTGACCAGGAAGCACCGCCCGGCGGCGGCGGAGGTTCCCATGAGCCTCACGGATATCGGCATGATCAACCACCCGAACGCGGTCGCGTTCTTCCTGGAGTACGTCGGAAGATCCTCCGCGAAGGACCTTCCCGTCCAGTGGCTGCGGACGCATCAGGAGCTCGCGCGGCCCATCGTGGAGCGGGCGGCGAAGGGCAGCGGCGCGGCGAGCGAGAAGGCGAAGATCGTGCTCGCGGCCATGGATGGATGATCAGCCTGACCGACGCCGCCGCGGCGATCGCTCGCTGTGGGACGTCGGGCTGTTCAGCTGTCGAAGTCGGGCTGCGCCGCGGCTTCACAGAGGACGATCAGTCCATCCGCGGCGTCCCCAACAGCCTCTTGAATCCTGGGTTGTCGCCACAGATCGCGCGACGCGCCGTCCTTCATGACGAGATCGACGCTGCCACTGACCCAGCCCTTCTCCATGACCTCGGGCGCGGCGTGGAAGAGGACCGTCCCGTCCGCACGCAGGGCCAGCATTCCCGTGGCGCCCCCGAAGTAGACGCGATCGCGATGCACGAGCGCCGTTCGAATCTTGAAGCCAGCCTCGACCTCACCGCGGGGCGTGCCGGTGTGAAGATCGAAGAGGAGGACGCACGACGGCTCGGCCCGCGTGGCGACGAAGACCAGGCGGTCGACCGCGACCACGCGGTACGGCGGAGCGGGCATGGGCTGACTCCACACCAGCGTGCCGCGCTCAGGGTCGAGCGCCATCAGGTAGCCCACGAGGACCGTGATGAGTGGGCTCTGCAGCGGACGCTCGCGATGGACCATCGTGTCAGTCTACGACGCAACTCGCGCGAGAGGGAGAAGCCGCCCTTGCCACATTTCGAGCCCAAGGAGCGAATTCCAGCGAAAGAGCTGGCCGAGAGATGGTATCGACTGGGTGCCTGATGCTGGATTGGATCCCTGTCGAGACCGCGCGCGTCGGAAACAGTGAGTTCGTGCTCGCGCGCGAGGGTGACGACTGGGTCGTCCGTGTCGACCAGCGCATTCTCATGTCGAACCGGATGCACCAGTCCGAGATCGCGCTCGCGGAGCCGGGAAGCCGCTCGCGCCCGTGGCGCGCACGGCCACCGTCTTCGCGGGTGCGTGCTGCGCCGGGAAGGACGGCTTTACGCTCCATGCCGCGACGTGCGCGGGAGCGGAAGACGAGGGCGGGCGTGAGCGGCTCTTGCGCTACGTGCTGCGCCCTGCGGTCGCGCAGGAGCGGCTCCAGAAGACGGAGCAGGGGCTGGTACGCATCGCCTTGAAGAAGGCGTGGTCGGACGGGACAGTGGCGGTGGAGATGGACCCGCTGAGCCTGCTGTGCCGGCTGGCGGCGAGCGTGCCTCCGCCGAGGCTGCACACGGTGCGGTACGCGGGTGTGCTGGGCAGCGCAAGCAGGCTGCGCTCGCGGGTCGTGCCGACACCGCCTGTCAGAAGCCCGGTGAGGCCCGCGGTGGACGTGGATGAGGCGTGGAAGCCGAAGAGCCGGTACCGTCCGTGGGCGGAGCTCATGATGCGGACGCTGAAGCTCGACGTGCTCGAGTGTCCGCGGTGCCGTGGACGCATGAAGCTGCTCTCCCTGGTGACCGACCTCGCGGAGGCGGGGCGTTTCGCGAAGGGCGTGGGCGATGCGACCGACCTACCGCCACGCACACCGGCGAGAGGACCGCCATACTGGCAGTCCCGAGCGCTCCGCCGCCTCGCGGGAGAGGCTGCCTGAGCACCACGAACGCGATGGCATCGCGGCAGGCGGAGGTGCGTGCGGAGCTGGAAATAGGCCGGTTTGAGAGGCGTGAGAGTTCGCCTGAGACTCATCCGTGACCCGACCCGTTCCGAGAACTGAGACGCAGCCGCAGCTCCGCCCGGCGTCCTGGAGATGATTGAGGGCGTTTGATTTACCTACGCGCCCGTCTCCCGCGAAGTACGAACCTTGCGCCTGCGGCTTCGAGACGCGGAACGTCATCTCGTCGACGGTGTGTCTGCGCCGCGACACGCTCGCGGTTCACACGAGCGCAGCGTTCGCGGTCGACCCAAAGGGCGCGCGCTCATGTAGCCCGCGTTTTCCCGTCGGAAGGTCATCTGGAACGAAGTCTGCTTCGTGCCTGACAATGCGAAGGCACACCAAGTGGATCGTGGGGACGGTGGTGGGCGCGGTGCTCGTGATCGGCTGCAACCTGGATCTCTATCCGTCGGAGCCCGACCCGTGCATCCATGAGTGCAGTGCGGCGGAGGCGACAGAAGAAACCCTCGGCTCCAGGTGCGACGGCAACACACTCGTCCAGACGTGGCGTCCGAGCTGCGGCCCTGGCTGCGATACTGATCAACAGAAGCAGACGGACTGTGGGGACCTGGCGTGTTTCTCTCCCAACGGTGTTAGCGGCAGCTGTCGCACGCCGAACTGTGCGACGAACGCCGATTGCCCGGCCAATCAGCTCTGTCAGAATCGAGTCTGCGGTGCACTCGATTGTACGTTCGGTGCCGTGTGCCCCGTTGGCTCGACTTGCACGCCGGTCGATTCCTCGGGTTCCCGCGTCGTAGATTCGGCGCCGAACGACGCGGGCGCGGACGCCAACTCGCCGGACGCCAGCACCCCGGACGCCAGCACGCCAGATGCGAACGCGACGGACGGAACAGGCAATACGGGCCCGCTCGTTGTCGATCACGTGTGCTTTCAGGATGGGTTCTGACGGAGCCGGCCGCAGTTAAAGAGGACGGCCGTACGGTGAGCAGCGCCCAGAAGATGGAGGGCGCCTGAGGGATCCCCTCGGTTTGTTTCTTGCATGAATTGGGCGACCCTTTCCATCGACGTCTTCTGTCAGAACGTCTCTCGCCATGGAAATGATCAAGACGAAGAGCGCGAAGCATGCGGTGGATCCGCGGAAGATTCACGAATTCCTGACTTCGTTGTTCGCGGAGGACGTTCACGCGCAACGGATTTTCTCGCTGGCGACGGGCGTCGTCGGCGTGATGCACACGTCGGCAGCCTCGATCCACGCCATCGGGCTTGGGCTCGCGGCGGCGACGGGACGCGAGAGCAAGCATGCGATCAAGCAGGTCGACCGGCTGCTGAGCAATCGCGGGATCAAGCTCTGGGATCTGTTTGCGCAGTGGGTGCGCTTCGTCATGGGCGAGCGAGCTGAGGCTGTCGTGGCAATGGACTGGACGGACTTCGACGCAGACTCGCAGTCGACAATCGCGTTGCACCTCATCACCAACCACGGCCGGGCGACGCCGCTGATGTGGCTGACCGTGAAGAAGGATGGTCTCGAAGGGAAGCGGAACGAGTACGAAGACAAGTTGCCGACCAGCAGGCGCTGCAGTCATTCGGGCGCCTCGCGATGAGCGGCGAGATCGCGACGCTCGTCACGGCGCTCTTCGTGCTGCCGGCGCTGCTCCACGTGTGGAAAGTGAAGCGCGAAAAGCCGGCGAACGAGCCCGCGA
>JANXLV010000293.1 GCA_025355005.1 Myxococcales bacterium
GTCGGAGGTTACTTCGTCTTGATGTAGCGCATCGCCACGAACGTTGCGCCGGCCGCGAGCACGAGCGACACCAGGGCCACGAGGATGATCAAGGGAGCGCTCACCCGCCGCACCGGCTGTCCGCCGCTCTGGTCCACCGGAGCATGCGCGTTCGGGTTCATCTGCCCTGGATAGGGGCCGCCTACATTGGATGCATGATACATGGGTTGCGGCGAGTCCATGTACGAGCTCAGCGGCCCGGTCGACGCTGGCGGTGACAGGTCGAAGCTGTTTGGAGAAGCGCGGTCTGGCATCGCCTCGCGACGCTGCTTCGTGGTCACGGTGGGCTCGGTGTGCGGCGCTGGCGGGATCGGCGGACGCGCAGCTTGCGAGGGTGGCGCGGACGGCATGCGCGGAGTCGGTGGCGGTGGGCCAGGCTTCTCGTCCGGGAGCGCGAGCACCGTGTCCGCGTTCTCGGCATCGAACGGCGCCTCGCCGCTCATGCGCGCGTGCATCTCCTTGGTCATGTCCGTCATCAACGTCGCGGCGTCGTCGGTGTGTGCCGGGCCGTGCTCGGTCGTGGCCTTGGGCAAGGGGGGCGGCAAGCGTGCGCCTGGCTTGCTCGCCGCGGAGGTGAAGACGTCGTCCTCCGTGGCGCCAGACCGTACGGAGATCGGCGCGATGGCGTCCGGCCGCGAAACCATGCGCGGCCTCTGCTGCGGCTGCGCTGCTGAAAGAGCGGCGAGCATGCTGCGCGCGTCCGGGAAGCGATCGGCCTTCTCGAACTGCACGGCGCGATCGACAACGGCGGCGACCGGCGGTGGAACCCACGGCGCCAGATCGCGGATGGGCGGAGCGCGACGCGTCGCCGCAGCGATGAGATGCTCGCGGATGCTGCCTGCCTCGTGAATGTGCTTGCCGGTGATGAGCGTGTACATCGTCGCGCCCAGTCCCCACACGTCGGACTGAGCGTCGATCTCGTCGCGTCGCGCGGTGGCCTGCTCGGGCGCCATGAACTCTGGCGTGCCGATCATGACGCCGGTGCGTGTCGTCTCTGCGCCTGGGACGCCTTCGAGCAAGCGCGCGAGGCCGAAGTCGAGGATCTTCACTTTCCCGCTCGTGGTGAGGAACAGGTTGTCCGGCTTGAGATCGCGGTGGACCACGCCAGCGTCGTGCGCAGCGGCGAGCGCCTCCAGCACCTCGCGGCTGTACTTCAGCACGCGGTCGAGCGGCAGCCGTCCACTCGAAGCAACGCGCGCAGCCTCGAGCGTCTCGCCCTCGAGCAGCTCGACGACCAGGTAGACCTCACCCTGCTCGGTGACGTCGTCGTCAATCACCTCCACGACGCCAGGATGACGTACCTGGTTGCCGACGTACCCTTCGCGCAGGAAGCGAGACTTGATCTCCGGCTCGCGCGCGAGATCCGCGTGAAGGATCTTCAGCGCGGCGCGGGAGCCGTTGTTCTTGTGCGTGGCGGCGTAGACCGTGGACATGCCACCGGTCCCGATGCGCGCGTCCACGTGCCACTTGCCGTTGATGACAGACCCGACGCGACCACGGTGTGAAGGGACGCCGCTCATCGGAAACCTGAGCGGGTCAGCGAGCTCAGTTCACGCCGCCCGCGCCGCCGGCCTGGACGGGCTGGGGAGCCTGGGGAGCCTGGGGAGCTTGCTCGGCGGGGCCGTCGCTGGGCTTCTCGGACGTGGCGCCGGACGTGGCGCCTGCAGCAACCTTCTCTGCGTGCTCGCGGAGGACGCGCTCCACCTCTGCATCCATCTGACCCGTGACGATCTTCTTCCACATCACGAAGTCTGCACGGAGCGACCACAGCGGGTACTTGAACGTCGCGGGCCTGTTCTTCTCGATGAAGAAGTGACTGATCCACGCCGGTCCGTAGCCGAGCACGGGCGCCACGAGCATCATCCACTTCTTGCGAAGGAGGAGGCCCGTCGCGAACGTCGCGACAGCGGCGGTGGTTCCGACGAAGTGCAGGATCCGCGTTGCCTTGTGCTGATGCTCACGCACGTAGAAGGGCCAGAACTCTTCGAAGGTCCCGTAGCGTTTTTCTTCTTCCATGGCGCTTCCAGAATCCCACGTTTTTCCGCGGAATACGAGTCTTACGGTCGCCTTCTTCTCACGAGTCTCGGCGACCTCGCAAGATGGCTGCCATGCGTTCAGGCAGGCGGTCAGTCAGGTGGTCCATGACCTTGGCCGTGAACCGTGTCCAGCGCGCGCGGGCTGTGCCGCCCGGCGGGAAGGCGCGTGCTCGCGCGAAGAAGAGGCCCACCGCGATGAAGGTGACGAACGAGAGCGCAGCGCCCGCATACAGGCCCTTCGGCACGTAGGACAGATGCGCGCGGCCGCGCCCCGCCGGCACGTCCACGACGAGCAGCAGGTTCTCCTTGCTCACGGTCCCGACGTCGGAGCCCCATCCGCGCTCGTAGCCGGAGTTCACGAGGATGCGTCCGGGGCGCTCCGCCACGTAGTCGATCGTGAACGTGTTCTGGGTGCGGTTCGCGACCTCGACCTTGACCCAGCTGTCCTTCGCGCGGGCCTGCGGCAGATCGCCTGCCCACGTGGGAGCCTCTGCGGAGAACGCCCACGCGAGCGAGCAT
>JANXLV010000348.1 GCA_025355005.1 Myxococcales bacterium
GCCGCTTCCAACGGCGCTGCCGCTGCGGTTCTCGCCAAGCCGGCCTCCGATGTCTCCGACGGCTCCGGCATGAAGGGCCTCTACCGTTCCCTCTACTGGGTGCTCTGGTTCGGCGTCGTCCCGTTCTCCTTCGGCTGCATCCTGGTGTGGGCGCTCACACCGGCCTCGGGCGTCGAGCAGCTCGGTGCGCTTGGGTGGGTCCAGTCCGTCGTGCGCGAGCAGCCGGTGCCAGTCGGCATCGTCCTCTTCACGTTCGCGGAGATGACGCTGTGGGCGCTGCGCTTCCGGTTGCCGCTGGCACGCTTCGCAAATCCGCCGCCGCCGGCTGGCGTGCCGCTGTCGCTGTCGTCCGCGTACGAGCGCGCGCGCGTGCTCTGTGAGGAGGCGGACATCATCTTGAAGCGCAATGGCGCTGACCTCGGAGCCCGCGAGCGCAAGAAGCTGGAAGAGCAGCTGGATGAGCTCCGCGGCACCATGCAGAAGACGCCCTTTGCCGAGGAGTCGTTCCTGGAGGCGCTCTCGCGCGCCGAAGAAGAGGTGGAGCTGCGCCTCAACCGCTGGCGAAAGAGCGAGGTGCGTGAGTACATCGAATCCATCGCCGTGGCCGTCGGCGTCGCGCTCTCCCTGCGCGCGTTCGTGGTGGAGGCGTTCAAGATCCCGAGCGGCAGCATGATCCCGACGCTGCAGATCGGCGATCACATCTTCGTGAACAAGTTCGCCTACGGCCCCGCCATCCCGTGGACGCGCTCGCGCTTGTGGCAGAGCATGCCACCGGAGCGCGCCGACGTGATGGTGTTCCTCTATCCGGAGCACACCGAGCAAGACTTCATCAAGCGCGTGATCGCTCTGCCCGGTGACGAGCTCCGCGTTCGCTCCGGCCATCCCATCATCAACGGCTGGGAGGTCCCGAGCTGCCTCGTCGGCACGTACTCCTACTCGGAGACGGAGTCGCAGCTGAAACACGAGGGCGATCTCTTCGTCGAGTACCTCGGCGACGAGTCCTACCTCACGCTCTACGATCACATGTCGTTCGGCTCGGCCGAGTCGCAGGGGCCGTACTACGTGAAGCCCGGCGAGGTCTGGGTCATGGGTGACAACCGCAACAACAGCCACGACTCGCGCGCGTGGTGGAACGGGCAGGGCGGCGGAGTGCCGTTCGACTTCATCAAGGGCCGCGCGCTCTTCGTGTGGCTCAGCATGGCGGACACCGGCGTGGACTGGAGCCGCCTCGGCGCTCCCGTCATGGGTCGCCCGCGGCTGCCTGCCGCCATGAAGAACCTGGAGCCCGCGATGGACAGGTGCATGCGCGACCGTCCTTCGATGGACAAGACGACCCCGCCTGCCGCGAAGCAATGAACGCGACCCGCATCGCGAGGATCGCGTTCTCCATTGTCGTCGCGTTCGCTGCTATTGCCCCGATCGCGGGCTGCGGCACGCTCGAGGCCAGCGCGGCAAAGGATCCGATGAAGTGCGAGCGCGACCCGAAGTGCAAGAAGAACGACAAGGCAAACGACTGCTCCACGCAGTGCGCCGACGACCCCGCGTGCGTCGACCGCTGCAGGGAGATCCAGACACAGACCGGCACCATGAGTCGCTAGACGGAGAGGTCCTGGGAGCGCACGAGCACGCGGGCGGATCTACCGGTGCGGATGTCGTGTAGCTCACCACGGACGAATCCCACTCGTCGTTCGCGCGGGTCCGGCCGTCTCCGCTGAGGTGACGAGTCAGCGCAACTCATGTCATCATCCGAGTGGGATGATGGACACGTGAGTCGGTGTGCCTCCGCCATACAACCCAGATCGCGTCGGACGAAGGTGGTTTCTGGCCCAGACCGGCCATGGGAGAGCGTGCGCGTGCCTGCGTGATGGCAGCACAGATGCCACTGAAGTTTGTCGCGCTCTCCGCTTCCGATTGACCGGGCGCGCAAGCGGTTCAGAGTGAAGACTCGTTTGTCTCGCTCGCAACTCGTCGTGGCGGAGGAGCTCACAATGCAAGCTGATGCCACGTGTTCGATCGGTGAGCCGGAATCCTTGCGCCAGGCGTTGACCGGCCCCACCACGACTGCGATAGGGTCTCCACGATGCCCCCGAACGTTCGATCACACGTGTGGTGGTGCCTGCTTGTCGCCTCGCTCGGCTATGCTGCGCTGCAGGGTGGGGGCTGCTCGACATCCATTGATGCGGAGCCGTCATTGTGCAGCCCGCCGTGTGCGCAGGGGGAGAACTGTTGCAATGGCGCGCGGGTGGTCACGACGCGAGACGGCGGAGTCCCACCCGTGCCGGATGGTGGCCATCTCCCAGGGGAGACGTTCGCAGCATGCTTGCACGCGACGGCAACGGGGGAGGGCGTTATCGCGAACGGGCAGTACGCGGAGTGTGCGGATTAGTGGCTCGCGAACGGCGGCAGCATGAGGCCGGCGCGATACCTACCGTTGGTAGTTGCCGCTGCGGCGTGCGGCCTCCCTCAGGATAGCGACGGCCCCATCGGAGTCGCCGTGCACGATGAGCCTCAATGATGGATACGCGGTTGTGGGCGTCGACCAGGGAGGTCTTGCCGCCGCAACCATCACCCGAATCAGTGACGGCACGACCTGGTCGCTCACCGCTATTTCGAAGCCGCAACAGTACGACGAGTACTGGACCGGCACCGTGCTCTACGCGGCGGGCAAGGTCTGGATCCAGTGGGCGAACGGCCAGCACATCACGGTGGGCTTCCAACGAGTGGATGTCGCCTCGTTGCCCATCCAACCCTAGAGTTCTACTGCGGGAAAGTGCCGGGTGATCTAGGTCGAGGTCTTCATGATCGCCTTGCGCCGCGCTTGTTCCAGCAGCGGCGCCAGCTCCTTCGTCGTCTTGCCGCCAAACGTCCGTGCGATCGCGTGCTCCTCGCTCTCCTTGTGCTCGATGATCAGCTGTCCATCGCGCTCGTAGATCCGCGTGATGTCGTCCCACGGCACGGCCTCGTGTCCGCTGTGGAGCGACAGATGCAGTGACGTCTCGCCGATGGCCACGTAGTGGTCCACGAAGAGGAAGCGCGGCAGCGTGACAAAGCCCGTCACCAGCCCGAAGAGCAGCGCGATGGCGCCGATCACGGCGCACGTGATCCTCGCGCCGCTCGGAAAATGTAGCCGATCGGAGAGACCCGTCAGCAACAGGAGAGTTGCGCCCAGCGCGATGGAAAGGCCGCCACGCACGAGGGCGCCCGGTAGGCCGACATCGTCTGCGCGGAACCAGCTCGAGTAGCGCTCGGTCGTCACCGCGCGATCGTAGTGTCGATGTCGCGGCCCGTAAAGCAGGTGCCATCCTCGCGCATGTTCACGCGGCTCAGCGCATCTCGTAGACATCCGCCATGAGCTGCGGCTCGCGCTCGAGGCCCGCTGGCGTGGTCGTCTTGTAGCTCGCAAGGAGCTTGAACTCCGCCTTCGGGAAGTACGGCCGCCGTGGATCGGAGGCGAGCACACGTGCGCCCCCCTTGCGAGCCGCTGACAGCACCCGAAGGAACAGATCGCTGGTCGCGCGGTCGTAGAAGACGTCTGCCGCCAGGACCGTGAGCCCGCGCGCTCCGTCGATGTCGCAGGTCACGTCGTCGCCGATCGTGAGGTCGACGCCGTTCGCCTCTGCGTTCAGCGCGGTGGCTGCGCGCGCGAACGGGTCGGAGTCCACCGCACGCGCGCTCGTCGCGCCGCGCACGATGGCTGCGATCGCCGCCAGGCCACCACCACAGCCAAGGTCCAGCACGCGCGCCTCCGGCGCTGGCGCGTCCAGCAGCCATCGCGCGAGCGCCTGTCCCCCGGGCCATGCGAAGGCCCAGAACGGCGGAGGCACGTCGCGCGCGCGCAACCACGCCTCGGTCGCGAGCCACAGCGGCGTGTCCTCCCCCGCCAGGTGAAGCGAGATCTCGGGCACGAGGCCCGTGGTCCCAAGGGTCGTGTGCGCGCGGACGAACGCCGCGTGGGTTTGTTCACTCATGGTCGCCCGCGTCGGAACTTTTGGGGGCGCGCGCGGTCAAGTGCGCATGGCCGTCCGCATGCACGCGAAGAACGTCGCTCACAATCCGCGCTCATCGGATTTCTTCTGCGTCATCGAACCTTGCGAGGACACTGGAGCGGATGCAGCAGCCCACGAGCAAGGCAAGGGCGCGCCCAACGCCGCGGTGGTGACGCTCTTCTGGGGCAGCACGGTGGTGGCGATGCGGACGTTCACCCGCGACAAGCGGGTGTCCGTTGCGGATCTGGGCATCCTGGAAGACATCGCAGGCCCGTCCTTCGAGATCAAGGAGGACGCGCGGGGCCTCTCCATCCACACGCCTCATGGCGACGCAGTGCCGCGCGGCTTTCGCATGCGCATGCTGTGCTCCGACGGCGTCGCGAACGTCTCGGCGAGCCGTCGGGCGACGACCCTGACCTTGGTGTGCGAGGCCGTGACCCTGGAGAGCACCAAGCTCGCCGCCTTGCTCCCGGATGCGCGCGGCCGCGCTATATCCGTGCTCGCCATCGCCTTCTTTCCATTGCTGCTCGGGATCTTCCGCGTGGGTGCGCCGCCGCCGGGCGCGCCGGAGGACGTGGAGGCACACCTCGATCGGATCGCGTTTCTCCAGACCGCGCTCTCCGAGGCGGACAAGCGCACGGAGAGGGCGCCGCCCGTGCCGGACGACAAGAGCGACACGGACGGCGTCAGCCCCTCGCGCGGAGGAACGGGCGGCTCGAGCAGCGGCGAAGAGGGGAGTCAGGGCGCGGTAAGCTCTCGGAGCGAGTCAGGCCTCGCGCGCGCCGAGCAGCGCAAGAGCGCGCCGCCGAGCGTCAAGGAGATCGCCGAGGAGGCGAAGACCTTCGGGATGATCTCCCTGCTCGACAAGGACGACAAGAGCGCGCGGCCTGCGTCCGCGTTTGCCAACTTCGACATCGACGCCGCAAACGGCGGCATGCGCGGCGACATCTTCAAGGACGCGTTCGGCATGGGGTCGGACGGACTCTCTGGCGTGGGCGAGGGCGGTGGCGGGCTCGGCGGCGGCGTGGGCCTCTCGAGTATCGGAGCGCTGGGCCGCGGTGTCTCGAGCGCAAGCACGGATGGCTCGATGGGGGGCCAGGGTTACGGCCGGGCGGGCGGCCACCTTCGCGAGCATGCCACGACGGTGAGCTATCGGTTCTTCTCCGGCGACGGATCGATGCAGGTGAACGGGCGTCTGCCACCGGAGAGCGTCCGCGACGTGGTGCGCGCGAACTTTGGACGCCTCCGCGGCTGCTACGAGGAGGCGCTGCTCAGGAAGCCGGAGCTGGAAGGGCGCGTGAACGTGAAGTTCGTGATCGACCGCACCGGCGCGGTGTCCGTCGCAGAGCTAGCGGAGAGCACGACGCTGGACGATGCGAAGGCGACGTCCTGCATAGTTGCACAATACAAGCAAATGGCCTTCGCCGCGCCCACCGGAGGCATCGTCACGGTCGTGTACCCGGTGGTCTTCTCGCGAGGCTGACTCAGTCCGGAATCGGGCCGAGCGCGCCGCGGTTCACGTCGCTTATGGCCTGCTCGATCTCCGCCACGGTGTTCATCACGAACGGTCCATAGGCGACCACCGGCTCGCCGAGCGGCTCACCCGAAAGCACGATGACGTGCGCGTCCTCCTCCGCGACGACCTCGAGGCCAGGCGCATCGTTCGCGAAGAGGATGAGCTCCCCTGCGCCCGCGGTGGAGGTGCCTGCGCGGACGCGACCCTTCGCCACGACGGCGAGCGCATTGAAGGTGGATGGGATCGACACCTGCAGCTTTGCCCCGGCGTGGAGCTCAGCGTCCAGCATGGTGATCGGCGTGAACGTCCGCGCGGGTCCGCGCGCTCCTTCGTGCTCGCCTGCGATCACGCGAACGTGCCCGCCGCCAGCGACAGGCACGCGCGGGATGTCCGCCGTGGTGATGGGCTGGTAGCCGGGCTTCGCCATCTTGTCCTTGCTGGGCAGGTTCACCCAGAGCTGCATCATGTGCATGCGACCACCGCCGCGTGTGAAGGCCTCATCGTGGTACTCCTCGTGGAAGATGCCGGACGCCGCCGTCATCCATTGCACGTCTCCGGGGCCGATGGTGCCGGCGTGGCCCGCGTTGTCACGGTGAGCCACGGAGCCCTCCCAGGCGAGCGTCACGGTCTCGAACCCGCGATGCGGATGCCAGCCGACGCCGCGCTTTCCCTTCGGCGTGGGCGCGAACTCCTTCGGCGGGCCGTAGTCCATGAGCACGAACGGGCTCACGCGCTCGGCGGGCAGCTTCTGGCTCGGGAAGTAGGTGGACACGAAGAAGCCATCGCCCACCCAGTGGAAGCGCGCGCTCTTGTGGATGCCCTCCACCGAACGAACGCCTGCCGTGGTGGTGGTCGTGGTCGTGGTCGCGGTCGTGCTGACGGTCTCGGTGCTCATGCGCTGAAGGTAAGCCTGCCTCCACGATGCGCAAACCCCGCATTGCACCAAGCCCTGCAACAGACTGTCTCGCGCCGAGCCGTCACGCACGATGCATGCACTCTACAATTGGGCCGTGCATTCCGAGACGCCCGTCCCCTGAGCTCTGGCCACGCGCTCGAAGAAGCCCACGGCGGCCTTCTCCAGCACGCGCGCGCCCTCTTCCTCCACCGGCATGTGGCTCGCGCCCGGCAGCACGACCATCTCCTTCTCGCACGCGAGCCGATCGAAGAAGCGACGGCTGTGCGCGATGTCCGTCATGCGGTCCTCACCTGGATGCAAAAGGAGGAGCGGACAGTCCCTGAAATTCTCCGGCTCGATCGCAGGCGCCGAATTCATGAACGTGCGCAGGAAGCGCGCCGGGACGATGTTGCCGCCGCCAAGCCGATCCGTCATGCACACCTTCGAGAGCGCCTTGTCCGCCGAGATGTTGTTCATCTTGGACATGTACGCCATGGGCAGCGGCAAGCCGTCCGTGAGCGTGGGCGTGGCCGAGAGCAGTGACAGGCCGACGGTGCCGAGGAGCTTCGTGCGCGCGAAATCCTGGCGCACCTCCTTCTCGCGCGTGTCGGCGATCGTCGTGACGCAGACGCCTGCGACGCGGCGCGAGCGCGCGGCGGCCTGATAGGCGAGGATCCCGCCGAGGCTCACGCCGAAGAGCGCGATCGGCTTGTCGTCCATCGCGAGCTCGTGCGCGATGAGATCCACTACACAATCGACCCATGCGTCGTACGTGAAGCGCGACCACGGCACCTTCGTGAGACCATAGCCGGGAAGATCAGGCGCGACCGTGTCGAAGCCGTAGCGCTGCGCGAGCACCGCGCACGGAGCCATCACGCGGCCGTACGCGCCCGCGCCGTGAATCACCAGGACCTTGAGCCGAGACCCAGGCACGCGCGCGCGGTCCAGGTGGACGTCGAGCCCGCGCCACTTCCACCACTCCTCCTTCGGCATCGTCTCCTTCGTCGCGCGCATGAACGCGGGGAAGTGTTCCTCGTACTTTCGCCAGTGCGTGAGCGAGTCGTAGGAGGGAAGAGCGGGCGCGCTGCGGAGCGTCGCGAGGTTCGTGGTGTGCGCGCTCATCACGCCACCGCCATGGCAAAGACGGACAGCCATGCGGTGGCGCCGCAGATCGCGAAGAGCCCCGTCATCACTGCGCCGCGGTTGATGCCTTGCTTCTTCAGCACGGGGATGGCCGCGGAGATGAGGTCGCCCAGGTCCATCGCCGCCTGGAAAGGCATCACGAAGTGAAGCTTGTCGATGTCCGTCGCCGCCCACGCCGCCAGCGCGCCGAGCCCGACGTCACGAACGCCGAAGAGGCGCGCCATGATCCGCGCCGACGCATTGTCGTGGTCCTTCGGGAACCCGAGCATCGCCGCGGTGCGACCGGCAGAGACGAACGGCGCGAGACCGATGAGGGTGCGGCCGACGGCGAAGGCATAGATGAGGGTCGTCAGGGTGTGCGGGGACATGGGGACCTTTTGAGAGGGTTGGCGGTGGTTGTGGCGGTGGCGGCGAAGTGTCTGAGTGACCATGTTGGTGTTTTGGTCAGTCGACGGCGAAGAAAAAGCCGCGTTGTCCGCGGCTGTTCTTGTTGACTAGAATGATGGTTTAGTCAGTTTTCCTGATCCGTCAAGGAAGAATCGACGTGACGGCGTCGGGCGCTACAGAACCAGCCGGAAATGGATCGCCTTCGGGCGGGTCAGGTGGTCGAAACCCAAAGCACTCAAGGTGACGCCGCAGCCGGAGTCCTTCACGCCCACCCACGGCAGCGCAGGGTCGAGCGAGTCGCAGCGGTTCATGTAGATGGTGCCCGCCTCGAGCTCCTTCGCCATGCGATCGGCGCGCGCGCGGTCCTTCGTATATATCGCGGCGGTGAGCCCGTAGCGCGAGTCGTTCATGCGCGCGAGCGCCTCGTCGTCGGAGGCGACCTTCATGATGGGCATGATGGGGCCGAACGACTCGTTCTTCATCAGTGACATGTCGTGCGTGACGTCGGCAAGGAGCGTGGCCTCGAAGAAGCGGCCCTTGCCACCGACCTGGGCTGCCTTGCCACCGCAGACCAGGCGCGCGCCCTTCTTCGTTGCGTCTTCCACGAAGGCGGTGAGCTCCGTCACGTGATGCGGCTGCGCGATCGGGCCGAGCGTGGTCTTGTCGTCGCGCGGGTCACCCATGACATAGGCGCGAACGAGCGGCTCGCACGCGGCCACGAACGCGGCGTAGATGCTCTCGTGCACGTAGACGCGCTCGATGGCGCAGCAGCTCTGTCCGGCGTTGAACATGGCCCCGTCCACCAGGGATGCGGCCGCCTTCTCCACGTCGCAATCGGGTGCAACATACACAGGATCGTTCCCGCCCAGCTCGAGCTCCACGTGCGTGAAATGCTTCTCGGTGGCCGCGCGCTGGATGCGTTGACCGCCGAACACGGAGCCCGTGAAGAGCGTCTTCTTCACGCGCGAATCGCCCGCCATCGACTCGCTGGTCTCGTGCGCGGCGTGCATCGCGGTGAGCAGGCCCTTCGGCGCGCCGGCCTCGTCGAACGCGCGCGCAAAATGCTCACCACAGAGCGGGCTGCGCGGAGAGTGCTTCAGCACCACCGAGTTACCCGCGAGGATCGCAGGCACAACCGCGTTCACCGCGGTGAGCAGCGGATAGTTCCACGCGGGTAGATCCAGCACCACGCCCCACGGCTCCTTCACGATGCGGCGATCGAAGCCCTCCTTCGGGAGCACGATGTCCGCGAGGCTCGCCTCCGCGATCTCGAGCAGGTGTCTGTACCGTCCCGCCATCCCGGACAATTCGCCCTTCGCCTGCGAGAGGGGCTTCCCCATCATGCGCGAGATATCGCCGGCGATCTCGTCCGTGCGCGCCTCCATCTTCTCGAGCGCGCGGAGGCAGAGAGCGCGACGGTCCGCGAGGCTCGTGTGCTTCGCATCCTTCGCAGCACGCGTGGCGGCGTCGAGCACGCGATCGACATCCGCTGCGCTCGCCAGATCGACGGCGCAAGCGAGTTCGAGCGTGAAGGGGTTGTCGACCTCGAGCTTTGCGTTGGCCATGGCCCGGAGTTTACACCAGGTGATATTCGTGGAGGGTGAAGGCCCTTACATTCTCTTCGTTCGGCGGCCCCGAGGTGCTCGGCATCTCCGATGTCCTCGCGCCAACGCTCGCTCCCGGTACCGCGCTCGTCCGCATGAAGGCGATCGGTGTGAACTTCGCCGACGTCTACCGGCGTCAGGGCCGGTACCACCTCGAGGGCCAGGCGCCGTGGGTGCTCGGGTACGAGGGCGCGGGCGTGATCGAGGCGCTCGACGCGTCCGGTGGGGACAGCGGGGCCGCGTCGCTCCGCGTGGGTGACCGCGTCGCGTTCGCAGACGTGCCGCATTCGAACGCGGAGCTCGTTCGGGCAAAGCTCTCTCACCTGGTGCCGCTCCCCGAGTCGATCTCGTTCGAGGTTGCCGCCGCGCTGCTACTCCAGGGGCTCACCGCGCAGTACCTCACGACCGACAGTCATCTGCTGGCCAAGGGCGAGCTCGCTGTGGTGCTTGCGGCGGCCGGCGGCGTGGGCGCGCTCGTCATCCAGCTCGCGAAGCATGCCGGGGCGCGTGTCCTCGGCGTGGTCTCCAGCGCCGCGAAGGCCGAGGTCGCCACGCGCGCAGGCGCCGACGCCACGTGCCTCACGACGGAGGACTGGCCGGCGCGCGCGAAGGACATGTCCGCCGGCCGCGGCGCGGATGTCGTCTACGACTCCGTGGGCTCCACGCTTCTCGAGAGTCTGTCTGCCGCGCGCACGGGTGGGACCGTTGTCTTCTACGGAATGGCGGGTGGAGATCCCGCGCCGGTCGATCCGCGGCTGCTGATGGATCGCTCGCTCACGCTCACCGGCGGCGACCTCTGGAGCTACCTCACGTCCAGTGAAGAGCGCGTTGCTCGCTCCGCCCGGCTCTTCGCGCTCGTCGCGAAGGGCGCGCTGGACGTCGGCACCCCGCGCACGTTTCCCCTGGAAAAAGGCGGTGAGGCTCACGCGCTGCTCGAGGGCCGTCAGACGACGGGGAAGCTCCTGCTCATCCCTTGAGCGCGTCGTCGCCGCTCGTGCTGGTGCTCGCGCTCTCGTCACCGTACGCGAAGCGGCAGCGCGTACACGTGCTGTGTCTTCTGTTTCTCGAAGCCGAGCTGCGTGTAGAATACATGTGAAACGTCGCGCGTGACGTTCGAGCGCACGCGGAGTGAGGTGATGCCTCGCTCCTTCGTGAAGGCCATCGCGCGGGCGACGAGCGCGCGACCGGCGCCCGTGCGCTGTGCGCGGCCCGTGATCGACAGCGCCAGGATCTCCGTGTGCACGGGCGATTCGAGCGGCATCCTCACCGCCACCTGCAAGAAGCCGATGATCGCGCCGTCACGCTCCGCGACGAAGAGACCACCTTCGCCCGCCTTCGTGAGCAACGCAAAACGCGCCCGGAGGTCCTCGAGCGGACCCGGGTAGCCGAGCTCTCGACTGAGCTCGGCCACCTGGAGAAGATCCGACTCTGCCATCTCCCGGATGAGCGGCTTCACGCGAACCTTTTCAGTGTCCGTTCGTCTGGATGGTGCCCATGCCCGGCACGACCACGGTGCCGTTGCCGTTCTTGTCCGTGTTCACCTTCACGCCGCCGGTGTTGACGTTCGTGGTGCCACCCTTGGTGACGTCCACGCTCGCGCTGGGGGTGACGACAGTGGTGTTGCCGTTGCCGGTCTCCACGTGGGCGTTCTTCGTGTCCACGGTGGTCTTGCCGTCCTGCTTCACGACGGTGGCCGGGCCACCTTGCGGGGCCGTCCCGGTGATCGTCGTCGAGGTGCCCGTCACCTTCACCTGACCGTTCGCGCCCGTGATGGTGGTGCCTTGAGCGCTGGCCGCGGCTTGCGCGGGGTCTGGCTGTGCAGTCGCCTCGTCCTTCCTTCCGCACGCCGCGAGAGAGAGCATCAGAACGGTCACGACAACGACATTCTTCATGGTGAGTCTCCTGTTCAAAAGCTTCGGTTCAAGCTCGACCTTCGGAGAATGTACACGATCCGGCTGCAATCACCGCATTTCGGCATTTCGCATCCGCCTTGAAGCGCTAGGCCGAGGCCGACAGGAAGCGGCCGGTTGGGGTCTTCTGTGCGCGCAGCTTCTTCGGCTCGCCTTCGAAGACCACATGACCGCCGGCTTCGCCCGCCTCCGGTCCGAGCTCCACCACCCAGTCCGCGGCGGCGATCACGTCGGGCTGGTGCTCGATCACGACGAGCGTGTCTCCGCGCGCGACCAGCTTCTCCATCACGGCGATGAGCTTTCGCACGTCCGACACGTGGAGGCCCGTGGTGGGCTCGTCGAGCACGTAGACGGTGGGCTCGTGCGCCGAGCCTGCCGTGAGCTCCGCCGCCAGCTTGAGGCGCTGAGCTTCGCCGCCGGAGAGCGTGTTCGACCCCTGTCCGATCTGCACGTAGCCGACGCCGAGCTCGCACATGAGCGTGAGCGGTCGCGCGATGCGTGGGAACGCCGAGAACACGTGCGCCGCGTCTTCCGCGGACAGGCGCAGCACGTCGCCGATCGATAGGTCCTTGTATCTTACATCCAATGTCGCGGGCTCGAATCGCGCACCACCACACGCGTCGCAGCCGTTCGATACGTCGGGCAAGAAGCTCATCTCGTGGACGATGACGCCCTGGCCATCGCACGCGGTGCAACGTCCGCCCGCGTTGGAGTTGAACGAGAATCGCCCGGGGCCGTAGCCACGGCTCTTTGCCTCGGGCAGGGCCGCATAGAGCTTCCGCAGGTCGTCCCAGATGCCGAGGAACGTGGCGGGGACCGAGCGCGGCGTGCGACCGATGGGCGACTGGTCCACGGCGAGGGCGCGCTTCACGTGACCTGTGCCCGTGAGCTTGTCGAACGGCAGCGGCTCCTGCGCGGTGAGCCCCAGCGCGCGACGCAGCGCGGGGTGGAACACCTGACGCACCAGCGTGCTCTTGCCGGAGCCGCTCACGCCGCACACCACCGTGAGCCGACCGACGGGCACCTTCAACGTGACGTTCTTGAGGTTGTGCGCGCGCGCGCCGGTCAGGACGACATGGTTCTTCGCGGGCCCACGCGCAAGGCGCGCCACCTTCACGGTGTCCGCAAGCGCACGCCCGGTGGGCGAGTCCTTGCTCGCGAGCACCCTCTTCGCGGGCCCTTCCGCGCAGATGTGACCACCGCCTCTTCCGCCGCTCGGACCCAGATCGAGCAGGTGGTCCGCCGCGCGAATCACCTCCGCGTCGTGCTCCACCACGATCACGGTGGAGCCCGTATCCACGAGCTTCCGCAGGTTGGCGATGAGGCGCGCAGTGTCGCGTGGATGCAGGCCGATGGTGGGCTCGTCCAGGACGTAGAGCGCGCCGGTGAGGCCGGAGCCGAGCTGCGCGGACAACCGAAGGCGCTGCATCTCGCCGCCGGAGAGCGTGCTGGCCCAGCGATCGAGCGAGAGGTAGCCGAGCCCCACCTCCTTCACGAACGAGAGACGCCTGAGGAGCTCCGCGTGAGGTGCGCTCGCGATCGTCGCCGCGGCCCCGTGGAATTTCCAGGTCTGCGCCCACGCGAGCGCGCTGTCCACGCTGCGGCGCGAGACGGCCGCATAGGTCTCGTCGAAGAGGCGAACGCGCCGCGGGATCTTCGCGAGGCGCTCGCCGTTGCAGACGCGGCATGGCGCGGTGTCGGGCTCGTCGTCGGCCGGGTTGCCGCGGATGCCGGAGCCCTCGCACGCGGGGCACTGGCCCTGCTTCGTGTTGAAGGAGAACCAGCGCGGGTCGATCTCCGGAACGCCGGTCCCGCAGTTGCCGCACGCACGTCGCGTCGACACGAGCGACTCGTCCGCGTGCGGTGTGGCGGTGGGCTCACCCGGCGCGATACGCAGCGCGCCCGCGCCCCACAGCAGTGCGCGCTCGAAGTGCTCGCGCTTCAGCGTGGAGGGCGGCCCGTAGTGAACGATGAGGTCGACCGAGTGCTCGAGCGACTTCTTGAGCCGCGGCGGCGGATCGATCTCGATGATCTTCCCGTCCACGCGTGCCGTGGTCACGCCAGCGCGCGCCGCCATGGTGAAGACGTCCAGGTACGTGCCCTTCCGCGCGCGCACCGCCGGGCTGTAGATGGTGACTGGCCTGTCCGCGCTTTCGTTCTTTGCACTCTGCAGCCGCTCCCAGATCTCCTGCGGTGCGCTCGCGGAGACGACGGCGTCGCACGTGGGGCAGTGGACATCACCGACCTTCGCGTAGAGCAGGCGAATGTAGTGCGCGATCTCCGTCACGGTGGACACGGTGGAGTTCGCGCCTGCGCGTGACAGCCGCTGCTCGAGCGCGATGGAGGGGGGCACGCCCACGACGCGATCCACGTCGGGTCGGGGCATCTGCGGCAAGAACTGACGCGCGTATGGCGTGAGGGTCTCCAGGAAGCGTCGCTGCCCCTCCGCGTAGACCACGTCGAAAGCGAGCGAGCTCTTGCCGGACCCGCTCGGCCCCGTGACGACCGTCAGCGCGCCATGCGGAATGGTGCAAGATACATCTTTCAGGTTGTGCTCGCGCGCGTGCGACACGGAGATCGCGAGCTCTTCGCGTGCCGCGCGGCTGCTCCTCACGCGAACGGCAGCAGCGCCCGCGGCCTCTTCTTTCGCGCTCTTCCCGAACGACGCGCGCATGGCGACGCCCGTCTTGGTGTCCGCCATGGCGAGCGCGTCCGGCGTGCCTGCGAACACGACCTCACCACCGGCGGGGCCGCCGCCCGGGCCAAGGTCGATCACCCAGTCGCACGTGCGAATGACGGAGAGATCGTGCTCGACGACGACCACTGTCGCCCCGGCGTCCACGAGCTCGCGCAGCGCGGTGACGACGAACGCGGCGTCCTCGGCGTGCAGGCCCGCGCTGGGCTCGTCCACGACGAACAGCGTGCCGCGCGGATCCTCCGACAGCGCGCGCGCGAGCTTGAGCCGCTGCGCCTCACCGCCGGACAGCGTGGACAGCGGCTGGCCGAGCGTGAGGTAGCCAAGGCCGACCTTCGACACGGGGGAGAGCGCGCGCTTCAGCACGGGATCGTAGAACTCGCCCTCGCAGTATTTTGCGATGGCGTGGTCCACCGTGAGGCCCAGCACCTCCGATACGGAGAGGCCGCCGTGCAGGACCTCGAGCACCTCCGGCCTGAAGCGCCTGCCCTGACATGCGGGGCAGACGAACTGCACGTCCGACAGGAACTGCATCTCGACGGTCTCGTAGCCTTCGCCGTTGCACGCTTCGCAGCGGCCTGCGAGGGACGAGCCGCCGACGTTGAACGAGAACGTCTGCGGGCCGAACCCGCGTCGCCTTGACTCCGGCTCCGCCGCGAAGCGCGCGCGCAGCTTGTCCCAGGCCTTCGTGTACGTCGCGGCGTTGCCGCGCGCGGTGCGACCGAGCGGCGACTGATCGACGAGGGCGACGCGAGAGATGCCGCGAAGCCCAAGGAGCTCGTCGTGGTCGCCAGCGCGTTCCGACGTGGGCTGTCCTACGCCACGCGCGGCCGCGCGGAAGAGCACGTCCTCCGCGAGCGTGGATTTCCCCGAGCCGCTGGGCCCCGTGATCGCCACGAGCCTTCGCTGGGGAATGGCGATCTCCGCGATGCGCAGGTTGTTCGCGCGCACGCCGCGCAGCGTGATCGACTCCTCCGGAGGCGACTTCTTCCCGCGTCGGGGCTCACGAGCCGCGTCGTCCGCTCTGCGCGGGCGCGTCGCCTCCCGCTCGCGCGCGGCGGCCTGCCATGCGCGTCCCGTGGGCGTGTCCTTGCGCAGCGCGAGCCGCTCGGGGCGTCCGTCGAAGAGCAGCGTGCCGCCGTGCTCACCCGCGCCGGGCCCCAGCTCGAGGACGCGGTCGGCGGAGCGAACGATGGACTCGTCGTGCTCGATCACGAGGACTGTGTTGCCCGCGTTGCTGAGGCTCTTCATCGCCTCGGCGAGGGGAGGAATGTCGGTGGCGTGAAGGCCCACGGTGGGCTCGTCGATCACGAAGAGTGCGCCCGTCAGCCGCGCACCGAGAGCGGTGGTCAAGGCTGCGCGCTGCGACTCGCCGCCGGAGAGCGTGCGCGCCTGACGATCCAGCGTGAGGTAGCCCAGGCCCACGGCGGAGAGGTATGCGAGGCGCGCCGCGAGCTCTTCGTGCACGCGCTTGCCCTGCGGTGTCTTCGGCACGAACGTCTTGATGCGCTCGTGCACCGCGGAGACGGTCTGCGCATGCCAGGACGCCACGTCGAGCCCCGCGGCGCGGTAGCTGCGCGACACCTCGGACAGACGCGAGCCCTGACACGTGACGCACGTCGCGTACTCGCGGTAGCGCGCGAGGAACACGCGGACGTGCATCTTGTACGTGCGCGTCTCGAGCCACTTGAACCACGCACGAACGCCCGGGAATTTCCCGCCCTCCCATGCCCCCTCGCCGGTGAGCACGAGGTCCCGCTGCGCTTCCGAAAGGTCCTCCCACGGCACGTCCATCGGCAGCTTCTTCTTCAGGGCGTACTTGGCGAGCGCGCCGCGCTCCCACTCCGCGCTCTTGCCGCCCCACGCCTTGATGGCGCCCTTCGCGAGCGTCTTCGTCGGGTCGGGAATCACCTTGTTCCAGTCCACCTGGATGATGCGTCCGAAGCCTTTGCACGTCTCGCACGCGCCGAGCGGCGAGTTGTACGAGAAGAGGCGCGGAGACGGCGGCTCGAACCCGCGCGCGCACTTGGGGCAGCGCAGGCCGCGCGCGAGCGGCTCGTGGGCGACGCGTCGCTCGTCGTTACCCTGCACGCTGCCAGCGGGTTCCTCGCGCGTGGTGCGTAGCTCAGCGCGGCCGTTGGCGCGGGACCACGCGACCTCGATGGCGTCCTGGATGCGGCGCGCATCCTTCTTGCGCACCTCGACGCGATCGACGACGACCTCGAGACGCGTGCCACGCGCGGTCGCGTCGCTCGGGCGCACCTCGTCGATGTCGCGCACGGTGCCACCGACGACGAGCCGTCGGTAGCCCTCCTTGAGGAGCGAGTCGCGGAGCGTGAGGAAGCCCTCGGCGTCGTCGACGGAGACCGGGTAAGTGATGATCGCGCGCGCGCCTTCGTGTGCACCGAGCACGCGTGTGGCCGCATCCACCGCGCGGGTCTCCACCGCCTCCTTGTGACACTCCGGGCAGGTGGGGATCGCCTCGGCGCCGAACAGCGCGGCGATGTATGCCTCCAGATCCGCCAGCGTCGCGAGCGTGGATCGGCTCGATTTAACGGGTGCGCGGCGATCGACCGCGACGGTCGCTGCGATCGGATCCAGCGACGTCACCGGCGGCCGCTCGCGCCGCTCGAGGAACTGCCGCGCGTAGGGACTGAAGCTCTCGACGAAGCGACGCTGACCTTCCGCGTACAGCGTATCGAGCGCGAGGCTGGACTTGCCCGCGCCGCTCACGCCCGTGAGCGCGACGAAGGAGCCCGGCGAGAGGTCCAGATCGACACCACGAAGGTTGTGCGTGCGAGCTCCGACGAGGTGTGTGGACCGCATCCGTCCGCTCTCTCGTAGTCCTTCTTTCGGGCGCGGCACTGGTAATTCTCCTCGTTAGGATTACCTTGCGCCGACTTCCCTCCCGATGCTGGGCGGGTTGCTCCACCATGGCGAAGCCGACAAAAGACGACGGAACGAGCCTGGTGCTCGACAACCGACGCGCGCGCTTCAACTACGAGCTCGGCGAGCGGTTCGAGGCGGGCCTCGTGCTGGTGGGCAGCGAGGTGAAGACGCTACGGAACGGCTCGGGCGATCTCACCGACGGCTGGGTCGAGGTGAAGAAGGGCGAAGCGTGGCTCAAGGGAGTCTTCCTGCCCAAGCTCAACCACGCGGCCTTCGTGCACGTCGAGCGGCGCGATCGGAAGCTGCTCCTCCACGAGCGCGAGATCGAACGTCTTCAGAAGTCGATCGATCAGGGCGGGATGACGGTCGTGCCGCTCCGGATTTACTGGAAGATCGGTCGCATCAAGGTGGAGCTCGCGATCTCGAAGGGCCGCAAGGCGCACGACAAGCGCGAGGCGATCAAGGTGCGCGAGCTCGACCGCGAGGTGAAGGTGGCCATGTCGCGGGGGAGACGGGGCGAATGACCGAGCTGGCTGAAGCTCCCGTCTGCGGGAGCAAAACCGAGCGAGAACGCGAATGACCGACATCACGCTGGCCAAGGGAGGTTTCGCGGATCTGCTGCTGGTCGCGGACACCCACGTCACGGTGCGCTCCCCGATCCCGAGCGCCCCAGGGTCGACGCTCCAGGGCCTGGTCGGAGGAGACGCGGCCCTGCCCTTCCTCCTCAAGGTGCGGAGCTGCAAGAAGGAGCCCGAGGGCACCTTCGTGATCGACGGGCGCGCG
>JANXLV010000009.1 GCA_025355005.1 Myxococcales bacterium
CATCGCGTCGGGAGGCGGCTACGACGGCGGTGCGACGGAGGCTGGATCCGTGGCCGACGGGTACTGCCAGTCGTACGCATCCTCCGCGTTCACGTGCCGGTCCACAGGCGGCGGAAAGAACAACCGACGGATCTGCGCGCCGTGAGTCATGCAGAAGCGAGCCTCCGGCGCTTCCAGAGCAGGTAGATCGCGGGGTAGACGAGCAGCTCCATCACGAAGCTCGTCACGAGCCCACCGACCATCGGTGCCGCGATCCTCTTCATGACGTCGGCGCCCGTACCTGCGGACCACATGATCGGCAATAGACCCATCATGGCGGCGAGCACGGTCATCGCCTTCGGACGTACGCGCTTCACGGCGCCGTGGATGATCGCCTCCACCAGGTCCGCTGGTGTGCGGAGTCGGCCAGCCTTCTCGGCCTCCGCGTAGGAGAGGTCGAGGAAGAGCAGCATGAACACGCCCGTCTCCGCGTCGAGCCCCATGAGGGCGATCATGCCGACCCACACGGCGATCGACATGTTGTAGCCAAGGATCCAGAGGAGCCACATGGCACCCACGCCAGAGAACGGCACGGCGAGCATCACCACCGACGCCTTGAACGCGGACTTCGTGTTCATGTAGAGAAGCGCGAAGATGAGCACGACGGTGATCGGCAAGATGAGCGTGAGGCGCTCTTTCACACGCACCATGTTCTCGTACTGACCGCTCCACGTCATGGTGTAGCCGGTCGGCGTCTTCACGTTCGCCGCCACAGCTTGCTTGGCTCTCTCCACGTAGTGACCCACGTCGACCTTGTCCGTGTCGAAGTCCACGTACACATAGCCAGCCAGAAGCCCGTTCTCGTCGCGGATCATCGATGGGCCCTGCACGAGGGCCACGTCAGCGATCTCCTCCATTGGGATTTGCCCGCGCCCGCCGGGAAGCGGCAGGAGCACGCGCCGCAAGGCAGGGAGGTCCTCCCGATAGTCGCGCGCGTAGCGCACGTTGATCCCGTAGCGTTCGCGGCCCTCAACGGTGATGCTCTGCGTGTCGCCGCCAACAGCCGTCATCACCATCATGTTGGCGTCGTCGATGGAGAGACCGTGGCGCGCGAGCCTGTCGCGCTTGAGGACGAAGTCCAGGAAGTAGCCGCCGCTGACCCGCTCGGCATAGACGCTTCGCGTCCCCTCGACCTTCGACAGGGCTCCCTCGGTCTCCTTGGCGACGCGCTCGATGGTGGCCAGATCGGCGCCCATGATCTTGATGCCGACGGGCGTGCGAATGCCCGTGGAGAGCATGTCCAGCCGTCCCTTGATCGGCATGGTCCACGCGTTCGACATGCCGGGCAGCTGGAGCTTCCGGTTCATCTCGTCCTCGAGCTCGGCGGAGCTGATGTGGTCCGGCCACGGCGACCGGAGGATGGACTTCACCCATTCGGGCGCCCATGACGAGTACCAGCGAGGCTTCGCGCGCCACGTCGACTCCGGTCGCAGCAGCACCGTGGTCTCCATCATCGTGAATGGCGCAGGGTCCGTCGGGGTGTTCGCGCGGCCCGCCTTTCCGAAGACGCGCTCCACCTCGGGGAACGTCATCAAGATCTTGTTCTGCACCTGGAGCGCCTTCTGCGCCTCTGCGACAGACATGCCCGGCTCCACAGCGGACGGCATGTAGAGGATGGTGCCTTCGCGCAGCGGCGGCATGAACTCCGAGCCGAGGCGCAGGTAGACCGGGACGGTCGCGGCGACGATCAGCAGGGCCGCAACGATGGTGGACTTCGGGTGCCTCAGCACGAAGCGACAGGGTCCTTCGTACATCCGATGGAGCAGCCGGCTGATCGGGTGACGCTCCTCCGAACGATACGTGCCCACGACCAGCTGCGTGAGCAGCCACGAGAGAGCACGCGGCCGGAACGTGAACGGCTCGATCCGCGCGAAGAGCATGCGGATCGCCGGGTCCAGCGTGATCGCGAGCATCGCGGCGATCGCCATGGCCAGGTTCTTGGAGTAGGCAAGAGGACGGAAGAGCCGTCCTTCCTGGTCCACCAGCGTGAAGACCGGCATGAAGGCGACCGCGATGACCAGGAGCGAGAAGAAGACGCCAGGCCCGACCTCCAGGAGCGCGTCGAGGCGCACCTGATGGAAGTCACCTTTCTTCCCGTCCTTCACCCAGTGATGGATCTTGTTGTAGGCGTTCTCCACCTCGACGATCGCGCCGTCGACGAGCACGCCGACCGAAATCGCGATGCCGGCGAGCGACATCAGGTTGGCGTTCAGCCCCATCAGCTTCATCGGGATGAACGCGAGCGCGACGGACACCGGGATGGTGATGATCGGGACGATGGACGATGGGAAGTGCCAGAGGAAGATCAGGATGATGATCGAGACGACGATGATCTCCTCCACCAGCTTGTCTTCGACGGTGGTGATCGCTCGGTGAATCAGCTCCGAGCGATCGTAGGTGGTGACGATCTCCACGCCTGGCGGCAGGGAGGGCTTCACCTCCTCGAGCCTCGCCTTCACGCGGTCGATGACCGCGAGCGCGTTCTCTCCCTGTCGCATGACCACGATGCCGCCGACGACGTCGCCCTCACCGTTGTAGTCGGCGATCCCTCTGCGCATCTCCGGCCCGAGCGCGACCGTCGCTACGTCCTTGATGCGAATTGGCGTTCCGTCCTGGGCGCGCAGGACGATGTCCTCGATGTCGTGGACGTTCTTCACGTAGCCGCGGCCGCGAACCATGTACTCGCGCCCTGAGAGCTCCACCAGGCGTCCGCCGACGTCGTTGTTCCCGCTGCGCACCGCCGCGACGACGGTCTCGAGCGGGAGCTTGTACGCAGCGAGCGCATTCGGGCTCACCGTGACCTGGTACTGGCGTACCTGTCCACCCACGGTCGCGACCTCGGCGACGCCCGGGACGCTCTGCACGGAGTACCGGAGAAACCAGTCTTGATACGACCGGAGCTCGTCGGAGGAATGCTTTCCGGTTCGATCGACGAGCGCATACTGGAACACCCAACCCACGCTCGTCGCGTCTGGGCCCAGCTCCACCTTGGCGCCCGCTGGGAGCTGCGGAGTGATCTTCGAGAGGTACTCGAGCACGCGCGAGCGCGCCCAGTAGGGATCGGTGCCGTCCTCGAAGATCACGTAGACGTAGCTGAAGCCGAAATCCGAGAAGCCGCGGATGGCCTTCACCTTCGGCGCGCCGAGGAGCGCCGTCGTGATGGGGTAGGTGACCTGGTCCTCGACGATGTCGGGGCTGCGGTCCCATCTGCCGTAGATGATCACCTGCGTGTCCGACAGGTCCGGAAGCGCATCGAGCGGAATGGTCCGCATGGACCACCACGCGAAGGCGAGCGCCACGATCGTCGCGCCGATCACGAGATAGCGATTCTCCGCGGAGAAGCGGATGATGCGCTTGATCATGGCGCGTGCTCGTGCCCCGCGTGACCGGCGTGGGTCTGCCCAGCGTCAGCCGCGGCCTCTCGCGACGGGAGCACGCGGGCGCTCTCGGGGCTCTTCGGTGCAGCGGCCTGAGCCATCTCGGCAAGTGACGCGCGTAGACGCGACTCCGAGTCGACGAGGAAGTTCGCGCGCACGACCACGCGTTCTCCCTGCTGCACGCCGCTCACTACCTCCACGTTGGTGCCGTCGCTGCTCCCAAGCATCACCTTGCGAGGCTGGAACTTGCCGTCGCCGACGGCGACGAACACGATCTTCTCGGTGCCGGAGTCGATCACCGAATCCGCAGGAATGCGCAGGCCCGTGCGCGTTGCACCGGATAGAACGACATCGCCGAACATCTCGGGCCGCAGATCGCCCACCGGGTTGGCGAAGGCCATGCGGACCTTCACCGTGCGCGACGCCGGATCGAGCAGCGGGTCTATGAAGGCGACCTTTCCCTGGAACTCGCGGCCAGGGAACGCGACGAGCGTGAGGCTGGCCACCATGTCCTCCTTCACGAGTCGAAGCTCGCTCTCGTACACGTCGGCGAGCACCCAGACGGTGGACAGATCGACGATCTCGTAGGGCATCGCGCCGGCCTCGAGCTTCATGCCGCCCACCACGTCCTTCTTCGTCACGACGCCGCTGTCTTGAGAGTAGAACGTGAGCGTCCGCGTTGGCTGACCGCTGGCGGCGAGCGTGTCGACCTCCGCCGGCGTCACGTCCAGGAGCAGTAGCTTGCGGCGCGCTGCATCGACCAGGCGACCTTCGCCGCCGCTGCTCGTGCCCGCCTTCGCAAGCTCCGTCTGGGTCCGCAGCGCGAGCAGGTACTCCTCCTGTGCCGCGATGAGGTCCGGGCTGAACAGCGTGAAGAGGGGATCGCCCTTCTTCACTTTCTTTCCGACGAAGTCAACGTAGATGCGCTCCACGAAGCC
>JANXLV010000050.1 GCA_025355005.1 Myxococcales bacterium
GGGCCGAAGCGGCGGCGAGATCGCAAAGACGATCCGCTGGTGGGAAGCTCGCGACAAGAAGCTCACGGCGGCCGCGCATGCGGCCATCGACAAGACGTGTGGCTACCTTGCAGATCGCACTCGAACGCGGCTTCTGGGTTACCAGGCCGCGCTGGCGGACGGGCTTCCGATCGCGACGGGCGTGATCGAGGGCGCATGCCGATACCTGGTGAAGGACCGGATGGATCGCACGGGCGCGCGCTGGTCGCTGACCGGCGCGGAGGCCGCGCTTCGGCTGCGCGCCATTCGCGCCTCGAAGGACTTCGACGCGTACTGGGACTTTCACCTCGAACAGGAGAGCGCTCGTAATCATGAATCACGCTACGAGGGCGGTAAGAGCCCTGACCCGCTCCCGGCACCCAAGTCGCGACTGAGGAGGATCAAGTGATCGTTCTTATTCGCATTACGTCCCGGCGGAGAAGAGCCGCACCCGTTCGGATTGGCGATCGCGATGCCGTCCGCAGGTGGCCGCGGTCCTTCGGGCAGGTGTCCGTGGCCAGACGCGGTGCTGTGAGAGCCGTTCACATACGAGCGTTGTCGTCCGGAAGGAACGACGCTGTATCGCGTGATGCGGACAACGTGGAGACGCTGTACGCGTCGGTGGCTGAAGGTGCAGTGAGCGTGGCAGCACGCGAGGCCATAGTGTTACGCACGATGACACACGCTGCCAGGCGCGCCGCACGTTGCTCGGCATGTTGCCGCGTGTTTCAACCGGTGCATGAGCGCCACGGCTTCTCTCTCGTGCGGCGGCGCCTCCCCGGCGCTGTCGCCGAGCGGCGCGCCTGTCTCGTTCTCGCTGCCGTCGGACGAAGGCGCGCTCGTCGCGGTGCCCCTCGCGGGGGCGCGGGCGACGGTGCTCGATTTCTTCTCCCCGACGTGTGAGCCCTGCAAGAAGAAGGTGCCCGAGCTGCTCGGCAAGCGCGACGCACTCGCGGCCAAGGGCGTGAAGCTGGTGCTCGTGTGCGTGCTTTCCGACTCGGAGTCCACGGACACCGCGCGGCGCGCGCTCGCGTCGTGGGGCGCCGCGTCGCCGTTCCTCGTCGACCGCGGTGACACGAGCAAGATCGAGGTGGGCGTCACCGCGCTGCCAACGACCCTGGTCCTCGACGCGGGCGGTCGCGTCCTCTTCCGGTCGACCGCGACGTCCACTGTCGACGACGTGCTCGCCGCAGCGCCATAGGCGCGCGTGCGTTTGCGTCAGACGGCGAGGGGAAGCCGCTCGCTGATCGCCGCGCAGTAAGCGTCGACGCCTGGACACCCCGTTGCGACAGGTAAGGGTCGAGCATCGAAGGCTGACTTGTCAGGCGCAGACGTGCCGGAGCGAATCTGACGCGGACGCGACTACTGTAGGCGCCTCGCATCGCTCGGACTTGGCTTACTACGTCAATACGTAACCGTTTGGCGATGGACGCCTGGCGCCGGTCGCGCGGCAGCGCGAGCCTTCGCGCATGTCGACCCGTCGCACTCGTTCCTCGTGGAAACGCCTGGTGGCAGAGGCCGCGCGTAGCGGCTCGGTCTCGAAAACTGCGGCTCGTCATGGCGTGAGGCCTGCGACGCTGTCGTGGTGGCGCTGGAACCTTCGGGCGGAGATGAGCGCGGAGGCGCCGACGCGCCTTCTCCCCGTCTCGGTGACGCCGGTCGCGGAGCCGACGCTCTCAGCCGCGCCAACTGACGGACCAGCAAGTCCGTCTTGTCCTCGATGGCCTCCAGATACTCCTCGGGGTGCTCCTCGACATATTTCTGAAAAGCTTCGAGCCGGGTCATGCGTGGCGTCGCTTTGATGCCTCGTCTGATCCTCTCCCACAGCGACCAGTATGGGCGCGGCCCTTCGCGCGGCGACCGTGACGGAGAAGCCGCCGTCCATGCGCGACGCGCGCGACACGCTTCCGCCGTGATCGCTCAGCTCAGCTCACGCGCGTATACGTCAGCGTGTACACGACCGGAACGGACAGCTTCGGGCTGGTCACGGTTGCCTTCATGAACATGAACCGCCCGTCGGCGCTCAGGGTGAACTCGTTCTTGCGCGTCCCGCCCTCGTTCGCGGTGAAGGTCTGGATCAGGTGCTCTCCCTCGAAGCTCTGCGAGAGCGCGATGGCGTCGTCCTCCACGCGATAGGAAGCGATTGCGCCGCTCTCCGGGCTGGTGGCGATCGGGTGGCCCGGAACGGTCGACTTGATCTTGCCCTCCGGGAACTCGAAGGTGCACGTCGGGACGATGCGGGTGCGGTCGTCCAGCTTCGAGCGCACCAGGCCGCGCACCGCCACGAAGAACGTCGCGCTGCTCCGCTCGATGGCCGCCATGCGCGCCTCACGCTCACGGGCGTCGCCGGCGTAGCGCCAGCTTCCGGCGTATCGCTTCCGCAGCTCCTCGGGGCCGGTAGCGGCCTGCATGGTGGCGGCGTTCACGCCTGCCGCTGTCTGCGGCGCCGCGTGGGCGGCAGAGCCCAGCAGGCTGACCGTCGCGAGGCAGGCGCACAGGAGGGCAGAGCGCTTGGGCATGAGGGTCTTCTTGGTGTCCATGGTATGTATAGTTTATGTACAGAAACTGCTCCGGTCAAGCTCGGCGTTTCGGCATCGCTTTGGCCTGTCTTTTCCTGCTCTTCGTGGGGTCGGGCTGCGCATCGGCGCCGATGAAGACCGCCCAGCACGTGAACATCCATGTCTTCATGGGTGACTGGTACGTGCTCGGTAACATCCCCACGTCGGAGGAGAAGGACGCCTGGAACGCCGTCGAGTCGTACCGGCTCGCTCCCGGCACGAGCGATGACGTCGACGTCACGTTCGCATTCCGGCGTGGGTCCTTCGAGGGACCGCTCGAGACGATGCGACCGACGGGCCACGTGAGCGAGGACCCCGCCATCTGGGGAATGAAGTTCTACTGGTGGCAGGGGCCGTTCCGCTTCGAGTACCTGATCCTGGACGTGGACAGTGACTACCGGACCACCGTCATTGGTCGCAGCGCGCGCGACTACGTCTGGATCATGTCGCGGACCCCTGAGCTCTCGGATGCCGAGTGGACGCGCGTGCTGGGCGCGGTGCAGGCTGCTGGCTACGACCCCGCGAAGGTCCGGCGTGTTCCGCAGCGCTGGGGCCAGTGGCCAGACCTCGGGCCCGCCGAGCGCTCGCCCATGAAGTGAAGAGGGCGACAGAACTCCTCGGCCGAAGTCAGTCACGGGCGGAAAAAAGATCGCATCGTCTGCAACCAGATCGGCGCCGGCTCCGAATAGTGAGACGTAGAGCCACCCGCCAGGAGCCCCATGGAAGCTGCCCTTCCGACCTTTGGGCACGTCGTCCAGGCGACGGCGTCCCCCGTCGCCTTGATCCGCACACCGCCCGAAGCCAGCCCAGCCCCGATCCTTCCGCGCGTGGCTGCGGGGGAGGAGGCTGCGTTCGCCGAGTGCATCGCGCGCTACAAGCGGCTCGTCTATTCCGTTGTCCGCCGGGCCTACACGTCGGTCCCGGACATCGACGACGCGTGCCAGGATATCTTCGTGGCCCTGTGGCGCAGCGCCGGCTCGTTCGACCCCGAACGCTCGAGCGAGGCCACGTTCGTGGTCATGGTGGCCCGCAGGCGCTTGGTGGATCACCAGCGCGCGGTCGCCACGCGTGCGCTGCCCACGGTGCAAGACGACGCGCGGGTCTCCTCCGCTGCGATGGAGAGCTACGTGGATGCGCGTGCGGCCATGGCCGCGCTCTCGTCCTGCAACCAGGCTCAGCAGAGCGTGGTCACGCTCGCCGCGCTCCGAGGCTTCACGCACGAGGAGATCGCGACGGAGCTCAGCATGCCGCTCGGGACGGTCAAATCTCACTACTCGCGCGGCATCGAGCGCGTGAAGCGTGCGCTCTTGGGGCGCGACGGGGACTCATGAACTACGACGACGACGAGCTCGCCGAGGCAGCGCTGCTGCTCGCGCACACCGATGAAGCCGCGAAGCTACCCCGCGCCCTCGAGCAGAAGCTCCAGCTGCTGGGCAAGAAGCACGCGGCGGAGGCCCGCTACACCACCACCAAGGCCGCCGCCGTCGTCGTGGAGTCGCCCGTGGTCCCGCTGGCACGGCCGCGCTCGCGGCTCGGCTCGTGGGCGGGCTGGATCGCGGCTGCGGCGTGCTTCGCGGTGCTCGTCTACCAGTGGCGCATCCGTGCGCTGGAGGACGAGGCTCGCCTCCACGGCGCGGGACGGCCCACCCGGATGATCCTCACGGACCGCGCGGGGCAGGAGGCGGCCGTCGTCGTCGCCGAGCCATCCGCGGCGTTTGCGCACCTCGAGCTCGACACGCTGCCGGGTGACGTTCCGGGTACGCGTTATCGGCTCTGGACGTCCAGTGGCGCGGAACCCCCAGCGACCATCGGAGACTTCACGTGCGACGGCGGGTGTACCGGCCACACGTTCTCCATCTCGCGCACGGCGGAGAACGTGTGGATCACGCGAGTTGGTCCGGACAAGGCACCTGGCTTCCCCGGTGACGCAGGGATCGTGGCGTCGGGGCACCGCCCATGAGCGAGCCCAGCCGGGAGTCCTCTGCTCCGTCGAGCCTCTCGCTCCCCCCCGTCCTCGCGTCGAAGTACCGGATGACGCGGCGCCTCGGCGAAGGCGGAATGGGCATCGTCTACGCGGGCGAGCACGTCGAGCTGCACACGCGGGTCGCGATCAAGGTCCTTCAACCCTCGCTCGAGGGAGACCAGAACGCGCGCGCACGCTTCATGCGGGAGGCCCGCACTGCTGCCAGCATCGAGGGTGATCACTCCACGCGCCTGTTCGACGTGGGTGAGGACGATCAGGGTCGCTGCTACATGGTGATGGAGTACCTGGCGGGGGAGACCGCAGACGTGCGCCTCAAGCGACAGGAGCGCATGTCCGTGGCCGATGCTGCGACGATCCTGGTGCATCTGCTCGATGCCCTTGCCGAGGCGCACGCCAAGGGCCTGGTCCACCGCGATCTGAAGCCCGCCAACATCTTCCTGGTGGACAAGCAGGGGGAGGCGATCTGGGCGAAGGTGCTCGACTTCGGCATCTCCAAGTCGACGTCGCCGAAGCACCTCGACCGGCCGAGCCTCACGCTGACGGCACCACGGACCCTGCTGGGCTCACCGGACTACATGTCTCCGGAGCAGCTGCGTGACTCCGCGAGCGTGGGTACCAGCGCCGACATCTGGGCGTGCGGCGTGATCCTGTTCGAGCTGCTCACTGGAAAGATGCCGTTCGATGCCGCGAGCCTCCCGGATCTGTGCGCCAAGGTCCTGGCCGAGCCGCCCAGATCCTTCACGGCCGCTGGCCTGACGGACGTGCCAGAAGGGCTCCAGCGGCTCGTCTCGCAGTGCCTGGAGAAGTCCCCGGAGGCGCGCCCGAAGAACGCCTACCAGCTTGCCACCGTGCTCGCGCCGTTCGCGCACGCGTCCGCGCAGGCGCTGCTTCCTCGCATCCGCGCCCAGTGCGGTGACGGAGGGCTCGAGGCGCCGCGCGAGGGGAAGCCGGCTCGTCGCGTCGTCGCCGGCCTCGTGCTGGTCGCGCTGTCGGGAGCCCTGGCGTTCACGCTGGCGTCGCTCCGTGCAGAGCCCGTGCAGACTACACATATCACGGCCGCCGCGGCGCCCTCGCTGTTGCCTGCGCCCGAGGCCCCGCCCGCTCCGGCCACGCTCGCCTCCGCGGTGGTGGTCCCCGAGCCTCCGCGTGAGGTCGTCGCCGCCCCTTCGCCATCTCCGTCAGCGAACCTTCCGCCAGCGCCGCCCAGGACAACGTCGAAGACCACCCCACGACCGAAGAAGCCCACCAACGGAAGCATCAAAGACCTCGATGGCATCGACCTCATTCACTAGCCCCGCAAGAAGCGCGCTGCGCACGGCGACCGTCCTGGCCATGCTGGCGGCGACCGGCGTCACGCACGCCGCACCCACCAGCACGTCCTCCTCGCTCGAGGACAGCCTCACGGACGACGCACGCGAGCAGTTCAGCGCCGGGCTTCGCCTCTACAAGGCATCCGAGTTCGGCGCGGCGCGCGAGTCATTCCTTGCGGCCTATGCCCGGAGCGGAGAGCCGCGCGTGCTCTACAACGTCGCGGTCTGCGACAAGGCGCTCGGGAAGTACGCGCGTGCCATCCGGTCGCTGCGCCGGAGCCTGATGACCACGGACCGTCCGCTGCCCGCCGAGTACGCCCAGCGCGCCGCGGAGAGCATCGCGACGCTGTCACGGTACGTCGCCTTCGTCACGGTGGACTCGGCGGTCGAGGGAGCGGCGTTCGCGGTCGACGACGAGCCCGTGACCGAGAATCCCACGGCCCTCGAGACCGGACCGCACACCATCACGGCCACGCGTGAGGGCTACGAGGACGCTAGCATGACGGTGTCCGTGAAGGCGGGGGAGTCGCAGCGGGTGACGGTGCCGCTCACGCCCTCGCAGAAGCCAGGTACGGCGAACGTCGCATGCGCCGCCGCGCCTTGCGAGGTCTTCGTGTGAGAGGAGCGCCTGGGCTCTGCGCCGCTATCGTTTTCGCGCAGCAGCGGCATCTACACGGTGCGCGCGTTCGTGAAGGGGCGCGCCTACGCAGAGGAGCGCATCACGCTGCAGAACGGGAAGGTCATGGCGCTCACGCTCGTGGGCAGGCCCTTGCCCATGGCGCACCTCCGCGTCACCACCGACCAGGCGTCCGATGTGGTCAGCGTGGACGGCTCTCGCGCCGGCAAGAGCGGCATCGAGCTGGAGCTCGCCCCGGGGGAGCACCGCGTCCAGATCTCCCGCGCGGACGGCGCAACGAAGTCGCTGGACGTCCTGCTCCACGACAACGAGACGCGTGATCTCCGCGTCACCGTGGACCTGGCGGAGAGGAAGGGGATCTCGCCCTGGTGGTACGTGGGCGGCGGCACGGTCATCGCCGCCTCCGCGGCCACCGTCGCGGCCGTCATCCTCTCGAGCCAGTCCACGAAATACGAAGGCAACGCCGCCGGGACGCTCAACCCGTACGTCGTCACGGCCTCCCATGGAGCACATCGATGATCAGGCAGACCCTCACGGCCTTCGTCCTTTCGGCTTGCGCGCTGGCCGCATGCTCCTCGGTGGACAAGCAGACGCAGATCACGGTGGCGCTCTCGAGCGAGACCGAGATCCCGAAGGAGCTCGACTCCTTCACCATCCGCGTGATCTCCACGCGCACGGGAGAGATCCGGTTCCTGCAGGAATACGAGCCGCAGAGCGGCCGTGAGTTCCCCACCACGCTCGCCGTCATCCCGGTGGACGAGTCGTCGCTCGGAAGCCCGCTGCGCGTGGAGCTCGAGGGCCGGAAGAATGGCGTCATCTTCCTGCAGCGGACCTCCATCATCTCCTACTTCAAGGACCGCAACATCCTGCTCACGTTGCCGCTGCGAATGGCGTGCTTCCAGTTCAAGGACTGCGGTCCGGACTCCACGTGTCAGGGCGGGCAGTGCGTGTCCGCGAAGACCGACGCGCAGACGCTGCCCACGTACGATCCCAAGTACGTCTTCGGCGACCAGGGCGCGTGCTTCGACGAGCAGACCTGCCTCGCGACGGATGCCGTGGAGGTCAAGGTCGGGGACGACTGCACCTTCGCGTTGCCCCCAAGGCTCGCCGAGGGGCAGGGGAACGTCGCGGTGCGCTGGGCGGCGGCGCCCGAGCGCGTGCTGGGTCTCGACAGCGGTGACACCCAGGAAGGATGGACGCGTATCTCGGCGGACCGGGCACGCTTGAGCCAGGGCGCCTGCGATTCGCACTTCCAGCGCAAGGACAGCTCGGGTCGATTGCTTGTCACCGACTGGGCGAAGACCGTGTACGTCGCGCCGACCTGTGCGTCGAAGACCGCGCTGGTGCCGAGCTGCTTCTCCCTGCGCACGCAGCATGCAGGAATCGGCGCGATCATGCCGTGATGCATCGGGATGACCGTGCGCGGTCATTGACGTGCGTCACGGCTGACCTACATATGGTCGCGCATGACGACGACTGGAAGCTCCAGGCCGGTGGTGGCGATCGCGGGCGCGAGCGGCTTCGTCGGCTCCCACCTCGCGGCCGCGCTGCTGAAGAATTTCCACGTGGTCGGCCTGGCGCGCTCGCCGCGCGCGTCCGAGGACGGCGGCATCGAGTGGCGCGCCTGCGATCTCTTCTCGTCCACCACCACGCATGCCGCCCTGGTCGGCGTGGACATCGCCATCTACCTCGTGCACTCCATGATGCCGTCGTCACGCCTCTTCCAGGGCGACTTCCATGACACGGACCTGCTCCTTGCGGACAACTTCGCCAAGGCCTGCGTCCACGGTGGCGTGAAGCAGATCGTCTACCTCGGAGGTCTCGTCCCCGACGCGGGCTACGTGAGCCCACACCTGGAGAGCCGGCTCGAGGTCGAGGGCGTCCTGCAGTCCTCCGGCATCCCCACCACTTGCCTGCGCGCGGGGATGGTCGTGGGCCCTGGAGGCAGCTCGTTCGAGATCCTGCGCGCGCTCGTGACCAGGCTCCCGTGGATGATCTTGCCGAAGTGGACGCGAAGCCTGGGCCAGGCCGTGTTCCTGGACGATGTGGTTGCGGTGCTCGAGGCTGCGGTCACCGATCCGGCCTTCCGCGGGCGCACGTTCGATCTGGTGAACGGCGAGTCTCTCACGTACGAGGATCTGCTTCGCCAGACCGCGGCCGCGCTCGGTAAGAAGCGCTACATGCTCCCCGTGCCGATCGCATCGACGGGCTTTTCCAAGCGCTGGGTGCAGCTCTTCAGTCGTGCCTCGCACGAGCTCGTGTCGCCCCTCATCGACAGCCTGCAGTGCGATCTTCCGCAGTACGTGCCTGCGAAGGAGATCGCGCCGTTCATCCGCCACAGGACCTTCGCCAGCATGATCGCGGAGACGCTCGAGCGCACCGAGCAGGCCACGCCTCGTGCTGCATTGCCAAGGGCGCCGCGGGTGCACCACACAACGGTGCGCTCGATCCAGCGCATGCCGCCCGTGCCCCGGCGCGACGCAAGCTTCATTGCGGACCAGTACATCGACTGGCTGCCCCAGTTCTTCCGCCCGCTCGTCCGTGTCACCCGCCTGCCCGGCACGGCGCGCGTCACGTTTTCCATGGCGCTCTTTCCGTGGCCGCTGCTCATGCTGGAGCTCATCGATCAGGGCCTGGACCGCGAGCGCGCGAAGTTCCACATCGTCGGAGGCGTGCTGTCGAAGACCACGACCACGGGCTGGTTCGAGTTCCGCCAGATCGCGCACAAGCGCTACACCCTTGCGGCGGTCCACGGGTTCATCCCCGCTCTGCCTTGGCTGATCTACATCTTCACGCAGGCGCCGGTGCATGCCTGGGTCATGAAGGCCTTCAGGCGGCACCTGGAGCACCTGCACGACGCAGAGGACATCGCTGCGACCGCTCCCCCCTGATCGGCGCGCGCGGTGGACAGCTGGAGCGTGAACTCGCTCGATGCGAAATCGCACTTCGTCTGCAACCGAGCTCCTCCTGGCTCCGAACAACGAGCACGAACAAGATCGCGCTCACGAGCGAGCGCGAAACGTCGCCCTCACCAGGAGAACTTAGATGCGCACCACCACCAAGATCAGCTTCGTCGCAACACTCGCCCTCTCTTCCCTCGTGGCCTGCAGCAGCAGCAGCAGCAATGGAACGCCCACTGACGCTCCCGACTCCGGCAAGACCGGCGCGCTCGACGGCGGGGGCAGCTCTCCGGACGACGGCGGCAAGGCAGCAGCGGACATCGTGGACACGGCGGTCGCCGCGGGCTCGTTCCAGACGCTCGTGGCCGCAGTGCAGGCGGCCGGCCTGGAGAATACGCTCCGCAGCCCCGGGCCGTTCACGGTCCTGGCGCCGACGGACACTGCGTTCGGCAAGCTTCCCGCAGGCCTCGTCACGAACCTGACCACGGCGCCTTACAAGACGGAGCTCGGCCTCATCCTGAAGTACCACGTGATCTCGGGAGAGGTGAAGGCGGCCGATCTGCTTGGAAAGAAGGCCAATCCTGCCAGCGTGGAGGGCGGGAAGCTGAGCATCGACGGCACGTCGGGCAAGGTCATCATCAATGGCGGCTCGACCGTGACCACGCCGGACGTGCTGGCGTCGAACGGCGTCATCCACGTCATCGACTCCGTGCTCCTTCCCACCATCGTGGACACCGCGTCCGGTTACGACGACGGCACCACGAAGTTCTCGTCGCTCGTGTCGTCCGTGGTGGCGGCGGATCTTGCGACGTTGCTGAGCGGCCCCGGCACCTTCACTGTCTTCGCTCCCAGCGACGCAGCGTTCGAGGCGCTCAAGGCCAAGCTCGGTGCGACCGCGTACAACGCCATCGTCTCGGACAAGGCGAAGCTCACCAAGATCCTGAAGTACCACGTGCTCACGCAGACCGTGTTCGCGAAGGACGTGGCCAGCGGGTCCGTCCCCACTGCCGAGGGCACGTCGCTCACCGTGACTGTCGCGGGCGGGAAGGTCACGCTCGCCGACTCCACGACGGACACGGCCAACGTCGTGCTGACGGACCTGCCGAACAGCAACGGCGTGATTCACGTCATCGACAAGGTGCTGGTGCCGGCGGACCTGTAAGACCGACGCGCTGGCGTGGGCATGCGGCCTTGGGCTACGTGGTCCGCCCACGACGTCTCTGCCGGGAACTACTGGTACTACTATCGCACTGGAGCACGCGGCTGCACGCTGGACGCGGCGGACACGGTGTCCTCGGTCGCGAAGGTGACACGCTCACCGCTCAACGTGGAGGGCAAGTACCCGGAGTACGATCGCATCTGGGCGGACGGTGTGCTCCACGCCATCGTGATCTTCGGCAAGGACCAGCCGGGCGCGACGGGCTGGGGCGACTTCGGCGTGTCCGCCTACGGGCAGTTCAACGTCATGCTGAGGGCCTATGGCGCGGGGGTCGCGATGAAGCCCTCGCCCGCGGGCATCCCGGGCGCGCCCGGCGCCGACCACCCCGACGTGGAGTGGACCGGCACGCTCCCCGACGGCCGCAAGCTGGTCGTCAACGCGCTCCTGGTGGACAACCTGCGCGCGTTCGATCCCGTCTTCGATGCGCGCTACGCGGCGCTGACCCCCGACGCGGACCTCATCGTCTACAACGGCCACGCGGCCCTCGGCGACAACGTGCGCGCGCTCTCCCACAAGGGCCGGTTCGTGAAGGGGCAGTACAGCGGCGGCCTGCAACTCTATGCGACGACCCGCACCATGAGCCACGGAGAAGAGCGCCGCCTCGGAGCCCAGGCCGCACATCACGTACGAGGGGTGCCGCGGCTGCCAAGGACGACAGTGGGCTCGTCCTTCTGCGCGGGCGCTGCGCCGGCGGAGCGCTCGGGACTGCCAGTACGGGGGTCCCCTCGCAGGTGTGCGCGCGGCAGGTCGCTCGGATCACCCAGGCCCTTCGCGAGTCCGCGGTCACCCCGCCGCACCCGCTCCGCCACAGCCAGTCGACTGGCTCTCCACAGCCAGTCACTGGCTGTCCCTCAAACGACGAAGCCCCCGATGCTTTTCGCACCGAGGGCCTCATCTCACCTTCCTGCTTCCCGTCTGCCTGGCAGAGCAGCTGCTCGCAGGAGGACGTGCCCAGGAGCTCGAGCGCCCACCCCATCGCACGGGTCCTGGGGTCAGCGGAGTACGCAGTGCGATGCCCGGGGGGTGCCGCGCGAAAGCGATTGGGCACCAGCGTGTCTACTGACTTGCCGAGGAGGTCTTCACGTGGGTACCATGCCGGGTACCTCGAATGGTCCGCCTTCCACCTACCTAGTTTCAAGCCGATTTCGCGTGTGTGCGCGCCTGTGTCCCTTGACGGCGTGCCATCCGATGTCCGACGCTAGATTCAGCGTCCCGGTGCTGCCGGAGGGAGAACGAATGTCGAATCAGAACCGTTTGGGAGAGCTGCTCGTACGTGAAAAGCTCATCTCGCTCGCGCAGCTCCGTCAGGCGCAGGACGAGCAGAGCAAGACCGGGAAGAACCTTGGCTACGCGCTCGCGAAGCTGGGGCTCATCAGCGAGGGAGAGGTCACGAACTTCCTCTCGCAGCAGTACCGCGTCCCCACGGTCAACCTGGAGGAGTACGAGATTGATGCCGAGATCCTGAAGCTCGTCTCCAAGGAGCAGTGCGAGCGGCACCGCGTCATCCCGGTGTCCCGCGCAGGTAGCTCGCTCATCGTGGCCATGGCGGACCCCACGAACCTCAACGCCATCGACGACCTCAAGTTCCTCACCAGCTACAACATCGAGCCCGTCATCGCGAGCGAGTCGCAGATCGCGGCCGCCGTCGAGCGCTACTACAACGCAGGCCCTTCCTACGAAGAGGTCATGTCCGGCTTCGAGGAGTCGGAGATCGAGTTCACGGGTGACGACGAAGAGCTCAACGTCATGGAGCTCGAGAAGGCGAGCGAGGACGCGCCCGTCATCCGGCTCGTGAACATGATCCTGCTCAACGCCATCAAGAAGGGCGCGAGCGACATTCACATCGAACCCTACGAGAAGAAGCTCCGCGTGCGCTACCGCATCGACGGCGTGCTCGTCGAGGAGATGCAGCCGCCGGTCAAGCTGAAGGCCGCCATCTCGAGCCGTGTGAAGATCATGAGCCAGCTCGACATCGCCGAGCGGCGCCTTCCGCAAGACGGTCGTATCAAGCTGAAGCTCGGCAAGGGCCGCGAGATGGACTTCCGCGTCAGCGTGCTTCCCACGCTCTGGGGCGAGAAGATCGTCATGCGCTTGCTCGACAAGGGCAACCTGCAGCTCGACATGACGAAGCTCGGCTTCGATCAGAAGCCGCTCGACGACTTCCTCTGGGCCATCCACCAGCCGTGGGGAATGGTGCTCGTCACGGGTCCCACCGGATCCGGAAAGACGACGACGCTGTACTCCGCTCTCTCCGACTTGAACAAACCCGGGCACAACATCAGCACCGCCGAAGATCCCGTCGAGTACAACCTCCACGGCATCAACCAGGTGCAGATGCACGACGAGATCGGTCTGAACTTCGCGATGGCGCTACGCGCCTTCCTAAGGCAGGACCCGGACATCCTGATGGTCGGCGAGATCCGCGACTTCGAAACGGCCGAAATCGCGGTCAAGGCCGCGCTCACGGGCCACATGGTTCTCTCCACGCTGCACACGAACGACGCGCCTGCGACCATCTCGCGCCTCCTCAACATGGGCGTCGAGCCGTTCCTCATCACGGCGTCCGTCAACCTGGTGCTCGCGCAACGCCTTGCCCGCAAGATATGTGCAGACTGCAGGCAAGAGGTGCAGGTGGAGGCCGAGGTCCTTCAGGACTGCGGTTTCTCCCCGGACCAGATCGCGAGCGCGAACCTGTTCAAGGGCGTCGGCTGCCGCACGTGCAACGGCACGGGCTACAAGGGCCGCGTCGCTCTGTACGAGGTCATGCGCTTCACGGACACGCTCAAGGAAATGGTGCTTCAGGGCTCCAGTACTGCGGAGCTCAAGGCCGCGGCCATCAAGGGCGGTATGATGTCCCTTCGTGGAAGCGGGATCTTGAAGGTGCTCGTGGGTATGACCACGACCGAAGAGATCATGCGCGTGACCATGGCAGACTGACACGGCCAGCGCAGACTGACGCGGCCAGCGCAGACTGACGCGGGCCAGCGCAGATTTCGCGCGTGAGGCGCGCGTGCTCGAGGGCTTGTTTGTCGGGGGCCCTGCGGTAGAGTGAAGTGAACCCAATGGTTCGAGGTGTGAAGTGACTCAGCAAGCTCCCCAAGGCGTCAATCTCCACGCTCTCCTCAAGGCGATGGTGGAGAAGGGCGCCAGCGACATGCACATCACCACGGGCGCGCCGCCGCTGCTGCGCATCGATGGTGACGTCGTCCCGTTGAAGCTGCCGCCGCTCAACGCCGCGGACACGAAGCAGCTCTGCTACTCGGTGCTCACGGAGGAGCAGAAGGTCGAGTTCGAGAAGACGTCGGAGATTGACCTCTCGTTCGGCGTGAAGAACCTCTCCCGCTTTCGCGCGAACATCTACGTGCAGCGCGGCGCGGTCGCGGGCGCCATCCGGACCATCCCGTTCAAGATCATGAATTTCGACGAGCTCGGCCTTCCGCCGATCATCGCCGAGCTGTCCAAGAAGCCGAACGGGCTCATCGTGGTCACCGGACCCACGGGCTCCGGCAAGAGCACTACCCTCGCGTCGATCATCGACAAGATCAACAGCGAGGAGCGGATGCACATCATGACGATCGAGGATCCGATCGAGTATCTGCATCCGCACAAGCTCTGCGTCGTGAACCAGCGCGAGATCGGGCAGGATACGATCAGCTTCAAGAACGCGCTGAAGTCCATCCTTCGCCAGGACCCGGACGTCGTGCTCATCGGAGAAATGCGCGACATCGAGACCATCGAGGCCGCGCTCACCATCAGCGAGACGGGTCACCTCGTGTTCGGCACGCTGCACACGAACAGCGCCATTTCCACGATGAACCGCATCATCGACGTGTTCCCGCCGCACCAGCAGGATCAGATCCGCTCGAAGCTGTCGTTCGTGCTCCAGGGCGTCATCACGCAGACGCTTCTCCCACGCGCTGGTGCGCCGGGTCGCTGCATGGCGATGGAAGTGCTCGTGCCGAATCCGGCCATCCGGAACCTGATCCGCGAGAACAAGATCCAGCAGATCTACGGCCTCATGCAGATCGGCCAGGACAAGCACGGCATGCAGACGCTGAACCAATCGCTGTTCAGCCTGTACGCCCGCCGCTTCATCACGCTCGAGGAAGCGCTGAACCGCTCCATCGAAGTGGACGAGCTGAAGATGATGATCGAGCAACGCTCCGGCCCAGCGCAAGGCGGACGTCCAGGCCAGCGCTGAGCGCTGAGAGAACGACCACGCCGTTACCGCTTCGGCGGGTTCACTTTCGGAAGATGGATGGCTTCGGCGGCAGTGGCGATGTCCGGGTTCGCGAGGCCGTCGGCGATGGCCTTTTTCACGTAGGGTTGGCCGTGTCGGATGTCCTTCATGGCGCCGATGGCTGACACGATGAGCACGCGAGCGAACGCGGACGCGGACTCCGGCGGCTCTTCCGTGGCGGTGCGGGCGCGCGCGTCCTCGACCTTGCCGAACGAGGCCAGCACGTACGCGGAGAGCCATTTTCCCAGCGATCCGAGCAGCGTCGGGTACGCCTTGAGAAGCTTGTCCGCGTCGTCTTTCTTCTTCGCGGCGACGAGCACCATCGCGCGCTCGGTGATGGAGCGCACGGTCGGAGTCGCCTGAACGGCTGCGAGCGATAGCTTGTCCGCGTCCTCCAGGTTGCCACGGTAACGCGCGAGCGTGGCGAGCCGCAGCGTGCGCGCGGTCTCTTGCGGCGCGTCCTTCCACAGCGCGCCGATCTTGTCCGCGGTGTCGAGGTCACCGAGGAGCAGGCACTCGTCCATGGCGACCACGTCCGCCCATGGCGCGCCCGAGCTCGCGAGCTCGAGGAGCTTCGCCGAAGACGGCACGTTGCGCGCGAACACGGCGTCCGGCATCGCCAGCACGCCGAAGACCACTGGGAAGCCGCGCGTCTCCTTCGGAATGCCGTCGGTCGCCTTTGCCACGCCGTCGATGTCGAGCTTCTCGTACGAAGCGGAGCCGCGCACGATCGCGACGTCGATGGCGGCTGCGTCGAGATCCTCGGAGGCCTTCAGCGCCTCGTCGTAGCGGCCTGCGGTGAGCGCGACGCGCGCCGCGAGCATGCGGGCGGGCGGATACACTGCGGAGTACGAGACCGCGACGAGCGCCGCCTTCCGCGCGAGATCTTGATCGCCGACGTCGAGCGCGACGCTGCCGATCCACGTGGCCTGGCCCGGCGAGTCCGCGAAGTTGAGCGCTGCCTTCAGCGCATCCTTGGCATCTTGCTCCTGACGCGCCTGCGCCTTCACGAACGCCGTCACCGCCTTGGGCACCATGCGGAGCGAGATGGGAAGCTCCGTAAGCTCCATCGCCTGCTGGACCTCCGGTGGGGCCTTGTCACGTGACGGATCCTTCGCCCAGGCGAGAGCCACGAGCGCGATCGGCTCGGCGCGGTCCGCGTATTTCGTTCGAAGCTCCGTGGCGAGGGCGAGCGCGCGCTTCGGGTCGCTCTCGATGGCGGTGACCCTCGCGAGCGCAACGGCGGCCGCGTACAGCTGCGGATCGAGCTGTAGCGCCGCGGCGTACCGCTCCAGTGAACGCGGATCGCCGGCCCGCTCGAGCACTGCGCCCGCGATCAGCTGGTAGTACGCGTCCTTGCTCGCCGCCTGTTCCGCCTTGCCGAGCGAGGCCGCTGCACCTGCTGTATCGCCCTGGAAGAGGAATGATGCAGCCGCTGCGAACGCGAGTTCCGACTCGGGCACGCCGACCTCTCGCCCACGCACGACAGCGTCCTCGAAGGCGATTTCTTGCGGCCCCAGGACGAGGCCCTTCATCGCGCGCTCGCGGATCCAGTTCAGCGACGCATGCGGTGACCGCGATTCGAGATCGAACGCCTCACCGATGGACTTTTCCATCTCACCGAACTTGTGGGGGTCCGCCGCGCGCAGCTGGGCGTCGACGCGCACGAGGATCGCCTCCGCCTTCACGTGGTCCTTCGCGCGGCGATTCTGCACGAAATAGAAGATCCCCGCGACGGATGCCACGGACAGCGCGATGCCGCCGATCATGGTGGCGTACGACATGCGCCGGCGCGGCGAGCCCGCGGCCTTGTCCCACACCAGCGGGATCTTCGCGGCCTCGTCCTTCTCGAAGATGCCGGCGAGCGCGAGCGCGTCGAGCACGTCCCGCGGATCCGGTGCCTTGAGGACGCCGCTCTCGCGGTAGGGTGACTCCGCGACGCTGCCCGCGCCGCTCGATCCGATCATGCCCGCAGGTGCCACGGGCGGGGGCGGTTGCCACGGCGTCAGATCGTCGGACGTTGCGGCAGGTGCGGCTACGCGCGGCGGCGGCCTTGGCTGGGGCATGCTCGGCGGAGAGATCGCGAGCGGGGGCGGTGTGATGGGAACACCTGCCGCGACGGTGGGAAGCTCCTTCGAGTGCACGGGTTGCGTGCCCATGCTGCGGCCGGGCTGAGCAGCGAGGGGAGGCGGAAGGCGGACGGGGACGGGTTGGGGCGCGGCGGCTTGGGGCGCAATCGGCGCTGGCGGCGCGAGAGGGGGCGGCGCGAGGGGCGCGAGGGCTGGGAGAGGCGCGGTGGGCGGAGCTGCGAGTGGCGACTGCGCCAGCACGTTCGTCACGCTCTGGAAGCCGCTGCCAGGAGGACCAAGCGTGCGGCCCACCTCTGCGGCGAGCGCGACGGTGCCGCGGCTCTTCTGCGTGGGCGCGAACCGCCGCGCGTGCTCGAAGAGATCGCCCGTGTCTGGAGAGCGCGATCCGAACGCGACGGCGCGTTCGAGCACCTTCTCTGCGCGCTCGGCGTCGCCCTTGCGCAGCAGCGTCTCGCCCAGGAAGCGGTACACGTCGCCGTCCTTGGGAGCAGCCTTGCCAGCGCGTACGAAGAGATCCTGAGCGTCGTCGAGCTCACCGCGCGCCAGCTGCATGCGACCGGCCGCGAGCAGCACCCCCGCATGCCCGGCAAAGCGGGTCTTCACGAACGGGCTCACGTCCCGAGCATCGGGGAAGGGCTCGCGTGCGGCAGCCTCGCACAAGTCGATGGTCGACTGAACGTCGCCATTCTGTCGCCATTTGGCGAAGAGAACGTCTACCGACTCGGACATCGCTACTCCCCAAGGTAGACGAATTGAGGTTGCTGAATCCATTGAGATCGCGCGGGAAGCGCGCGAAACTGAGTTCAGCGTGAGGAGGCTTTGCCCATGAGCGACGGCACGTTCGACTATTCGCAAGGGTTCGAGGCGGCGGAGGCCACCGGCAACGTCCGGCTCGGCAAGCTCGAGTCGATGTACGAAGAGCTGTTCGCGGAGGTGATCGAGGACGGTGTCATCACGACCGAGGAGCGCAAGCAGCTCGATCGCATGGCGGACAGCCTTGGTCTGGACAAGGGCCGGCTCCGTCGCCTCGAGTCCGCGCTGCAGGCCGCGTACGAATCGCGCAACAAGGTCATCATCAAGGATCTCTCGGGCGCCGAGGACATGCCCGCGCCCACGTCGATCTCCCCGCTCGAGCCGGCGACGGACCAGCGCACGCTCGCGCTCGAGCGCCGAATCAAGAGCCTGGAGGCCCGCGTGATCGAGCTCGAGCAGGAGCTCTCCGAGGCGCGCGCGCAGGTCAGCATCGAGGTCGACTTCTCGGACGCCAAGGCGCCCGACAGCGTGCCCGAGGACGACATCGGAGAGCTGCTCCGCCGCGTCCGCGCAGACCCGCGCGACGACGAGACGCTCCACGCCCTCTTCCGTCACTGGTCGCGAACGAAGGACGCAGACCGAGCCTTCCTCACGGCCGAGGTCCTGGTCCATCTGGGGCAAGCGAGCGCCGACGAGAAGGTGGCGCACGCGGCTCACAAGCAGGTGGGGCTGATCCGTCCGAGCGCGCCCATCACGCCCGACGCCTGGAAGAAGCTCCTCTTCCATCCCGAGGAAGAGCCGCTGGTGGGGGAGATCTTCGGCGTGGTCGTGTCTGCCGTGCTGCTCGGGCGTCTGTCCGCGCTCCGCCGCGACAAGCAGCTCATGAAGATGGACCCTGCGAGGAAGCAAGACCCGGCCACGTCCACGGTGCAGGCCGTACGCTGCTTCGCGTGGGCGAGCACCATCCTCGGCATGCACGCGCCGCCTCTTTACGTTGCGCCGGAGTTCGACGGCACCGTCGAGATGGTGCCCGGTGTGCCGCCTGCGTCCAAGCTTGGCGCCGCGTCGCTCTCGGGGCGTAGCGCGCAGGAGCTCGCGTTCATTGCGGGGCGGCACCTCGCGAACTATCGCGAAGAGCATTTCGTGCGCATGCTGGTGCCTGACGCGCGCGGGCTCGAGGAGATCTTCCTGGCCGCCCTGTCGATCGGCAATCCGGGGTTGCCGCTGGCGGCACACGTGAAGGAGCTCGTGGTGCCGATAGCCAAGGCCATCGAGCCCATCCTGGAGCCGATGCAGCTCGATCGACTGCGCGGCCAGTTCCTGCGCTTCGTGGAGGAGGGCGGCCGCACGAACCTCCAGCGCTGGTCACAATCCGTGGAAGCTACATGCAATCGCACGGGGCTCCTGCTCTCGGGGGATCTCGCGGCGGCGCAGAAGGTGCTCGGGGCGGAGGACAAGGCCCACGTGGAAGAGAAGATGAACGACCTCCTGGCGTTCGTGCTCTCCGATCGCTACGCGAAGCTACGTCGGCAGCTCGGAATCGCCGTCGGCTAGCTTCTCCGGCTCCCACATCCGCGCGAGGACCGGGTTCTTCGCGCGTCGCCAGATGAACCCATCCAGCACGTAGTGTGTGAGCTGCGGCAAGGACAAAAGCGGCACGAGCAAGGAGCGCAGGCCCGACAGATCATCCGCGGCCTCGCCGAAGAGCCACGGCCGCTCGTGGTAGACGCCGCGATCCCAGAAGAGCTCCTCCACGTACGCCAGGAAAAAGAGCACCGACGCGAACGCGAAGATGCTCTTCATGAGCACGCTGCGCGCCTCCCCGCGGACCGCCTCCACCTTGCGCTGGTAGAAGAACACCAGACACACGTACGGGATGCCGTGCGCGAACACGTTCGTCACGGTGAACGCGTAGTCCGAGTCGAAGACCACCATGCCGAGCGTCCACGTGAGCGCCGTGGTCAGGATCACGAGCACCTTCCCCGGTATTGCTCGCGCCCTCCCTGATGCGTGCATGATGCATGTATATACGGCCCAGACGACCAGCGCCGCGACGGCGAGGCCCGCTACGGGAAGAAACGCCGCGCGCGGCATGGCCATGATGTCGCCAGGCACGAACCAGTCGAACCGCCGTGGCAGGTGCGCGTGCCAGAAGGCGAGGGGGCCGAGCGTGGCCGCGTATATCGCTGCCATGTCGATCGCATGCGAGAGACCGCCGCGGCGCTCACCCGCGCGGGCGCGATACAGCATCACCCACCCTGCTTGTTGCCGCACGAAGTGGAGAATGGCGAGGTACGCAAGCGCGCGCCAGAACAGCTGCTCTGACACGCGGCACACGGCGAACGCGACAGCGAAGCACGCGATTGGCACCACCGTGTAGAGCACGGGCCTGCGTGTGCGCTCCTTGCGATCGAAGTACGTGCGGAAGGCCGTGGACCACACGTGCGCCACGTCCACGAGCAGCACAGCGGGCACCCACGCCCATCCCGGCGTCGCACCGGGCAGCACACCCGCCTCGTGTCCGATGACGAGCATCACCAGCGAAAGCAGCGCGCTGCCCCCGAATGCGAGCAGATCTGCTCTGCGCGAGAAGAGCCAGAGGCCGCTGCTTCCGGCTCGTGTCACAGCCAGGACTCGAACGGGATGCTGCGCGCGGAGAGCACCTCCTCTGCCGCGCGGATGCCGTGATGGAACGCCTCCTCGAAGAGCGCAAGGCCGGACAGGTCCGTGTTGGCAAAGTGGATGTTCTGGAACGGCGCACGCGCCTTCTCGAGCGCGGACGCGAGGCCCGGCGTGGGGCGCACCATCGCATGGCCCCAGCGCATCACGTCCGCGCGCGTGCAACATCCGAAGATGTCGGGGTGGGCGGTCGCGAGATCGGTGAGGGCCACGTCCGCCCATTCGTCGCGGCCAAGCGCGAGCAGCTTCTGGCGCTCGGCGCGTACGTCGTCGCCGGTGAGCGGATAGTAGTACGTGAGGACGGTGGGGCCATGGTCCTGGCCAGTCTGGTGCGTGGCGGTCACGTAGCCGAGCGACGGCGACTCGGAGAGCACGCTGTCCCACGCAAACGGGAAGCCCACCCGCCGCGGCCGCTCCGCGAGCGTGAGGTTTGCCACCATCCACGGCGAGTAGTCGAAGCTCTGGAGGTGGGGCGGGGGAGCGGTGCGAAACGGCTCGATGAGCACCTTGGCAAGGAGCTGCGGTCCCGCAAAGATCACGCGGTCCGCGTCCATGCACATGGGAGTACCGTCTGCACGCAGCGAACACACGGACACCTTGCCCGTGTCGGGGCGCGGCCGAACGGACGTCACGCCCACGCCTAGCAACCGACGACCTGTCGCCTGCGAAGCGAGCACCGACACCAGGCGCCCGTTGCCTTCCGGCCAGGTCAGCACGGCCTGCGGCGGCGCGCCCGAAGACCTCTTGCGCGCCGCGAAGTAGAAGAGGCCTGCCCACGCGCTGGTGTGCTCGGGGGTCGTGCCGTAGTCGTCGCGGCAGGCGTAGCGTGTGAGCCACCGCACCCGGGAGTCGTGGAACCCCTTCTTGTCGAGCCAGTCCGCGAAGGTGGTCCTGTCGAGCGCGGTGATCTCGGCGTCGCTCGTGGATAGCGCGCGCGGGATCCCGAAGGCCCGGCGGCCCTTCGAGTCCTTCCACGCCGCGAGCGAATCGATCTCCGCGTTGAAGCGCGCGAGCTCCGCGTGGCACCGCGGATCATCCGTGGGCGGAATGAGCCCCTCGTGCCACTGGTCCTCGTGGAAGATGCGCTCCTCTGGATCGCGGCACAGATGCGACTCCATCGCCACGGGCTCGCCGTCATGGTCGAACGCGGCGATGGCGCCCGCCTCGTCCAGGAAGCGCACGAACGGCTTGTTGTGCGCCATGGGCAGCGTGACGTAGTGCGCGCCCCAGGGAGCCTGCGACGGCCCGAAGCTGCCGGAGCGCGCGGTGCCGCCGAGCACGGAGTCGAGCTCGACCAGCACGTAGTCGGACACGCCAGCGCGCGAGAGCCTGCGCGCCGCGGAGAGACCCGCGACGCCGCCACCGACGATCACGATGCGCTCGCCCGTGGCGTTCGCCGTGTCTGCTGGCGGACCAGTACCGTCGCGAAGGCGATGGCCCAGAAGCTCCGGGCGGAACGGGATCTCCCCGGGCGGAACGCGCGGCTTCTTCGTGCAGGCGGCGGTGGCCACCGGCAGCGAGAGCATCAGGGCGAGCACGTCACGGCGAGAAGGTTGCATAATGCATCTATTCGCTCGGGACGAAATGAAGGGCGTCCGTCCCGATGGTGAGGCCCAGAAGCGCCACGGAGACGACACACGCGGGAACCGCGAGCCCGCCCCGCTCACGCGGCAGAAGCACGAAGCAAACCGCCGCAGCCAGCGCGGCGTTCACGGCGCCGGTGAGGAGCGCGGTGCGCACCAGACCCAGCACCGGGACTGCGATCAGCGGGAAGAGGATGGACGCAATCAGTGACCCCGCGTAGTCCGAAGCGAGCGAAGTCGAGACCGCGTCATCCGCGCTCGCCTCCTCTTTCTGCAGGCGCATGAGCAGCGGCAGCTCCACGCCCACGAGCGCACCGACGGCGACGATGAACGCATAGAGGAGCGCGTGCTGCGCGCTGCCACCCACTTGCATGACGACGGGCACGCTGGCCGCGCCCGTGAGCGCGAGCGCGAGCTCGCACACGACATACGCACGCACCAGGTTCTTGTGGATGCGCTGGGATGCGAGCGCGCCAAGCCCCATGGCGAAGAGGTAGAGCCCCAACGTGATCGAGAACTCCCGCACGGCGTCACCGAGCGTGAAGCTGGCAAGCGTCGAGAGCGAGAGCTCGTAAATCAGCGCGCAGGCGGCGACCAGCGAGATGTTCGCCAGCAGAACGCGCCGCCGGAGGGTCATCTTATCCGTGGATCGCGGCGGCGATGATCAGGGCGATGCCGATGAACACGCTGCCGATGATGATGCTGAGGGACGTGTTCTGGTCATCCTCGATCTCCTTGCGGATGGAGAACGGCGTCACCTTGACGATGATGAAGAACGCCATGCCGAACAGCATGAGCCCGAGGAGAACGAAGCAAGTCGTGTTCAGCAGGGTGTGTCCGAGCGCTTCGAGCTGCATGGGTCATTTCCTCACAGGGGGACGCCCCTTCGTTGGATGTTCGGGAGCATACACGACTTCGTCTTCATCGAGCGGTGTGGAGACTGCCCAGGCGACCTCCCGCTGGTTCTGCTCCACGGAGAGCCCGCGGTCCTTGTTCTCGTAGTCAATCGCGGTCGATTCCTCGCCGATTCGAGGCACCCACGGCAACGCGCCCCACGCGCCGTCCGTGCGGGCCAGGCCCGAGTGCGTCTTCTTCCACGTGACGCCGGCATATCGCGCGGCGCCATCGCGGATCTCCACGGCGCCGGCCTCGACCTGCTCCACCACGCGGTACTCGTCGGGCAGCTCCACGAGCCACGAGAGGCCATGGCCCTTCCGATAGAGCAGGTGCTCGAGCCACGAGAAGCGGGGGTCGTCAAGGTCCTCATCCTCGGGATCGTCGTCAGGTGCGCTGCGTACCACCGTGGCGATGAGCTTGTGCGGGTCGCCCTTGACTGACACGCTGCCGCCCACCACGAGCTCCGAGTCCGGCTTCGCACCGAGCGCGACCTTCCCGTAGACGGGCTCACGCGCGGGCGCGAGCGACAGCTCCGCGAGCGTCACCTTGCGGCCGACGAACGTGCGCGGGTGCGCGTCCCCGTAGTCCACCGTGCCGACGCGCCCGCCTTGTCCGGACAGATCCACGTAGCGGTAGTCACGCGCCTCTTGGTCGAGCGGCGCGACATCGCCGTATGTGGCCACGCGTCGTGCGGAGTCGCGCTCGCCGATCACCCAGCGCGTGTTCACGAGCGCGCCAGGCGGCGGGACGTCCACGTCGAGCAGGGGCGCTTCGAACATGAGGTAGAAGCGTGCCGCGGCCTCCGCGAGCCAGCCCTCGCGTCCGGACGCGAACACGGCGCGCCATTCGTTCCAGTGACCGCCGCCGCGCGAGGCGACGTGCGCCCGCCCGACGAGCTCGAACGCGTCCTTCTCCAGCTTGCCGCGCATGCCGACGGTGAGCTCCGTGGCGTTCTTCGGATCGTACTTGCTCACGGCGTGGCTCCTCGCGCGATTCGCTGCACGCGCACCTGCTTCGCGCCCACCGTGCGCGCAAGGCAGCCTTCGTAGTCGAATCGCGCCTTGGGCTTGCATGAGTAAAGGTTGAGCGTGAGGCTGTGATGCTCGGGATACGTGTGGCACGCCAGGTGGGACTCACCGAGCAGGTACAGCCCGGTCACGCCGCCTTCGCCCTCGAACTTGTGGAACAGGGGCTTCTCCACGACGTGGAGCGACAGCTCGGAAACGAGCTCGCCCAGCACGCCCTGGATGACCGAGAGATCACGCAGGCGCGCCGGATCGCACTCGGCGGCGTCCACGATCCACTCTTCTCCGAGATTCGGCACGGCGGAACTATAACCGGCGTCGCTCAAATCGACTACACTGCTATCGAATGGCGGAAGCCAAATGTCCCTCGTGTGGAGCGCCGATCGTCTTCAAGATCGGCGCGTCGATGTCGCAGGTCTGCGCGAGCTGCAAGAGCGTCGTCGTGCGCTCGGACCGCGGCCTCGAAAACCTGGGACGCGTGGCGGACGTGGTCACCACGGATCGCGGGCTCGCCGTCCACGATCGCGGCAACTTCCGCGGCCGCAACTTCGAGGTCCTCGGCAAGCTGACCCTCGCTCATCCTGCCGGCGGTAGCTGGGACGAGTACTACGTGTCGTTCGACAGCCGCGATCCGGGATGGATCGAGGAGGCGCAAGGTCGCTGGAGCGTCATCTCCGTGGTGCAGGCAACGGCGCCGGATCCGAGCCAGCTCCAGGTGCAGTCGCAGGTGCCGCTGGGCACGTTCGGCGTGTTTGTCGTCACGGAGATCGGTCAGGGCACGTTCCACAGCGCAGATGGCGAGCTGCCGTTCGCCGCGCGGCCAGGCTCGCTCCGCAAGTTCGCCGATCTGTCCGGTGCGAACGGCATGACGGCGCAGATCGACTACGGGGATGGAACGCATCCACCGATCGTGAACGTCGGTTACGAGGTGGAGCTCGCGGAGCTCAACGTGCAGCGCGTGGGCTTCGGCGCGCGCGGTCAGGTCGTGAAGTCGAAGGACACCAAGTGTCCGAGCTGCGGCGGCCCGCTCCCGCTCGCGTCGGGCCAGTCCGAGCGAATCGCCTGCAAATACTGCGGCGCGCTCTCCGATCTCGAGACGAACCAGGTCATCTCGCAGCAGGGCAAGGCGCGTCAGGAGCCGTGGCTGCCGCTCGGCGCGAAGGGCGTGCTCGAGAACGTGGAGTGGATGTGCATCGGCTACATGCACCGCTCCACACAGATCGAAGGCGAGAGCTTCTCCTGGAGCGAGTACCTCCTCTACAGCGAACAGCACGGCTATCGCTGGCTCGTCCTCGACGAGGGTGTGGTGCGCTTCGGCTCGAACTTGCCCGCGGGGCAGGTCGACATCCGCGGTCTGCCGAACGCGGTCATGGTGCGTGGCGCCACGTACCGGAAGCGAAACTCCAACACCGCGCGCGTGGACTACGTCCTGGGTGAGTTCTACTGGAAGGTCGCCATCAACGAGACTGTGTCGGCCGACGATTTCGAGAACGGCCGCTACATGGTCTCGAGCGAGCGCGCGCAGACCGGCACGCAGAACGAGCTGAACTGGACCTTCTCGCAGACCGTCCCGCGCGACGTTGTCGAGGCCGCGTTCGGTATCCGCGGGCGGACCGGCGCGTTCGGCGATCCGGGGCAGGCGCCCGCCGCGAATCGCGTTGGCGGCACGGGCCTCAACGGTCTCGTCATCGCCATCATCGTGATCTTCATCATGCTCGTCTTCATCGGCGCGTGCTCGTCCGCGTGCAGTGGCGGGAGCGGCAGCTCTGGCGGATACAGCAGCGGCGGCACCACTACTTACAGCGGCGGTGGCGGCGGCGTTCGCATCGGTGGCGGCTCGTCCGGCGGCTTCGGCGGTAAGTGATGTGCGAAGCGCGCTCGTCTACCTGACCGTCGTGCTCATGTCTGCGTGTGGGCTCGCGTTCGAGCTCGCGCTCGGCGCCGTCTCCACGTTCATGCTCGGCGATTCGGTGATGCAGCTGTCCGTGGTGATCGGCGTCTATCTCTTCGCCATGGGCATCGGCGCGTATCTCACGCGCTTCATCGATGACACCGCAGCAGGCTTCGTATCGGCGCAGCTGGGCGCAGCGCTCGTGGGTGGGTTGTCGGCGCCGCTCCTTTACCTGGCGTTCGCGCGCACCACCGCGACGCGCCCGCTGCTGTTTTTCCTGGTGCTTCTCACCGGTGCGTTCGTGGGCGCCGAGCTGCCGCTGCTCATCCGGTTGTTGCGACGGCACGTGGTGTTCCGCGATCTGGTCGCGCGCGCGCTCTCGCTCGACTATGCGGGGGCGCTGATCGGCGCCGTGTCGTTCGGCGTGTTCTTCCTACCGAAGCTTGGTTTCTTGCGCTCAGGTCTGCTGTTCGGGTTCGTGCACGCGGCGTCCGCGGTGTGGTCCACGTACCTTTTCGTGACGGATGCGCGCCCCCTGCGTGTCCGCGGCGTGCTCGCCTTCCTCGCGCTCGGAGGCGCTGCGCTCCTCACGCCGCGCCTGGTATCCGCTGCCGACGAGGCGACATTCACGGACCCCGTGCTGCTCACGCGCCAGACCGCCTACCAGCGCATCAGCATCACGGCGGGCCACGGCGGCATGAACCTGTTCCTCGACGGCAACCTGCAGTTCGCCGAGTACGACGAGTATCGCTACCACGAGGCGCTGGTGCACCCGCCCATGAGCGCCGCGCGCTCGCATGCGCGCGTTCTGGTCCTTGGCGGCGGTGACGGCCTTGCGCTTCGCGAGCTGCTCTCCTACCCGGACGTGGGCGCGATCACGATCGTGGATCTGGATCCGCAGATGACGGAGCTTGCGCGGACGCTGCCAAAGCTCGCGGCGCTGAACAAGCATTCGTTCGACGACCCGCGCGTGACGCTCGTCAACGCCGACGCTTTCGTGTGGCTCGCCGCGCAGCCTCCGGAGGCGCAGTGGGACGTGGGCATCGTCGACTTTCCGGACCCGAACAACTTCTCGCTCGGAAAGCTGTACACGGTCCATTTCTACCGGACGCTCGCCGAGCACCTCGCGCCGGGCGCGCGCGTGTCGGTGCAGAGCACGTCACCACTCGTGGCGCGAAGGTCGTTCTGGTGCGTGGTGAGCTCCCTGGAGGCCGCCGGCTTCTTCGTGCGTCCGTACCACGCGTTCGTGCCTGCGTTCGGTGAGTGGGGCTACGCGCTCGCCGCGCGCGAGTCGTTCGCTGTGCCGACGCACGTTCCCGCGGGCCTTCGCTACCTGACGGACGAGAACGTGAGCGGTCTGTTCTGGCTCTCTCCCGACATGCAGCGGCCGGCCGGCATCGAGGAGAACCGCCTGAACAACCAGGCGCTCGTCCGGTACTACGACGAGGAGTGGCACCGCTTCACGCGGTAGAGCTTTTGTCTTGCGCACGGCCGGCGGCGATTGACGCCATTCGAGCGGGGTCCGACTCCATCCCTGGATAGCGGATCAGATCGAACGAGCCCTTGTACGAGACGATGCGCGCGGGGTTGCCCACGACGACAGCGCGTGCTGGCACCGAGTGAACGACGACTGCGCCTGCGCCGATGAGCGCGTCGTCGCCGACCTCCACGTCACCGATCAGGATGGCGCCCGGTCCGATGCACGCCCTGGGCGATGGTGCAGTTGCTGCCGATGCGCGTCTCGTTCGACATCACGATGTAGCCGACGTGCGCGATGAAGAGCCCGGGGCCGATCGTGGCGGCCGGCGGGATCTGGATGCTGGTCGCGATGACGCTCATGTTCGGCATGAGCGCAGCGATGGTTCGTGTCAGCGGCCGCAGCGCCGCGGGAACGGGTGCATGATGCAACCAGTGCGCGGCGCGATAGTTGATGGTGGCCCATGCGCCCGGGCTGCCGACCACTCCGGCGAGCTGTTGCCGTGCCTTCGGCCCGAAGCGGCGAAGATCTTCGCGGAGGTCCTCGAACATCAGTGGCGACTCATCCGCCGTGTTTTTAGCTCGAATCACGCGGCCCAGCAAGCACCGAGGCCAGTCATCACCCGAGGAACCGCGCGCGCAGCTTCCACCGTCGGTGGAGCGCGTGGCAGACGAAGAGCCCGCCGAGCAGCACCAGCGCGAGCCCACCAAAGAGCGCTATCCGCCCCGCGATGGCATGCCTGAAGAGGTAACCCAGGACACCGATCACCGCGCCCGCACTGGCGCTCGCGCCCGCATCGCGGAAGCGCTGCACCAGTGCGCCCCGCTCTTGCGTTGGCTTGCGAAACTCCGCCTCGCAGACCGCGCAGCAGCCGCGGTCCACGGCGTGCGCCCGGCAGAGCGGCGCGAGGCACCGTGGACACACCTGGCCGTCCGTGTGGTGTCCACACTCCGCGCAGGCGAGCACCGGCACCTCGCGCTTCGCCTTCTCCACGCGGCGCGACGACGGTGGCGCCTCCTCCGTCTCGGCCTCGCGGTCCTCCATGCGGCTCGCCCGAACCGCATTCGTGAGATCGGGCCACATGGCCGCGACGTCGCTGCCAGTGAGGTCCAGCGCTACCGCCGACTCCATGGAGTCGACTCGCACGAGCAGCTCGCTCGGCGGAGCCTCGTCCTCCGCCAAGTGCGCGATGTGGTCTGCAAGGCGCAAGATGTGGAGCATCGTAGCGGTGGCCGGCGGACACTCGCCCGCGCGGCTCGGCTTGTGGTGGAAGCCCACGACCTCCGGCACGGGAGAGGGGAGGCGCCACGTCTCCAGCATCAGGCCCGCGAGCACGGCATGGTCGAAGCCGTACGCCGCGCGCTCCGCGATGTGCAACGTGTCCGCGCTCTGGTCGTGCTCCGCGAGCAAGGCCTCGTAGCCCTCTTGTTGCGCGTCCAGCATCATCAGCTTGCCGATGTCGTGGAGGAGCGCGCACAGGTACACGTCGTCACCGCGCACATTGAAGCGCTGGGAGAGGCGCCTGGCGATGGTCGCGACGGCAAGCGAGTGCTCGACGACGTGCTTGTGCACGCTCTTGTCGCCCTCGAACATGGCGAACGCAGCGGAGCTGAACGCGAGCTCGTGCATGCGCGCGATGCCGAGCAGCGACACGGCGTGCAGCACCGTCTTGCATCGTGTCGCGAGGCCGAAGCCAGCAGAGTTCACGAGGCGGAGCACGCGCGCAGCGAGCGCCGGGTCCTGCTCGATGATGGCGGCGATCTCCGCGACGGACGCGTCCGGATCGCCAGCGCGCAACGCGAGCTCCTTCGCAGCCACCGGGAGCGGACGCACTGCATGCATGCGCGCCACGAGCGCCGCCGCGCTCTCCTTGGCCTTCGCCTCCACCGCGGCCTCGTTGTCTGCGAACCAGGTGTCCTCGAGGACGGCGTCGAACGGTTTGGGATTGGGAGCCACGTGCAGGACCTCGACCAATGGAACGACGCGGCGCGCGGGACCTTGAGGCCTGACTTTCGATTGCCGCCGCCGCGACCTCTGATAGGCTCCAGCTATGTCGTTTCTTCTCTGCCAGGGCTGCAGTCGTCACGTGAAGAGCTCCGAGGACGCATGCCCCTTCTGCGGCGCGTCCACGTCCTCCGCGGCGAAGACCGGCAACCCCGGCATGGTGGGCGCACGCCAGCGCAGTCGGCTCCTCTTCGGCGCGGCCGCGGCGGCAGTGGCAGGCGCAACGGCCATCACCGGCTGCTCGACGACCTCGATTTACGGCGCGCCGACGTCCGACGCTGGCGTCCACACAGATGGTGGCGCTGGCGACGAGGGCGGCTCCGTCGTGCTCTACGGCGCTCCGTACGACGCAGGCGAACAGGACAGCGGCGGCCCCGTCCCGCTCTACGGCGCGGCAGTCACCGATTCCGGAACGGACTGAGTGATGTCCTTCCTGCTCTGCCCCCATTGCAGTCGTCATGCGAAGAGCATGGAGACCGCGTGCCCGTTCTGCGGTGGCGCGCTCGATCTCGCGTCCCCGCAGGGTGATCCTTCCATTCGCAACGCGCGCTCGCGAAGCCGCCTGCTCTTCGGCGCGGCTGCGGCTGCGGTCGCTGGTGCTGCTGCGGTCACCGGTTGCTCCTCCTCGTCGACGTACGCTCCGCCTTACGGTCAGCCTCCACACGACTCCGGCACGGCCGCAGACGGGGGCAGCAGCGGCGGCGACGACAGCGGCGGGGTGGCCCCGGCCTACGGCGCACCGGCGTACGGCGCGGCCGCCGTCGACTCCGGCGCCGACTGATGCAGCGCCGGCTCCCCATCGCGCCGGAAGCGGGCCCATCCAAGCGGCGGCTCGCCCTCGTTGATGACACGCGACCGATCGATGCGCGCGTTCGCCCGATCTACGCGGTGTGGGAGATCACGCTCGCGTGCGATCTCGCGTGCAGCCACTGCGGTTCGCGCGCGGGCAAGGCGCGCCCCGACGAGCTCTCCACCGAGGAGGCGCTCGACCTCGTCCGCCAGATGGCGGAGCTTGATGTTGCAGAGTGCACGCTCATCGGCGGCGAGGCGTACCTGCGTGACGACTGGCTCGATCTCGTGCGGGCGCTCACGGCCAGGAACATCCGCACGTCGATCACCACGGGCGGGCGCGGCCTCACGAAGGAGCGCGCGTTCGCCGGCAAGGAGGCCGGCCTTCGCAACGCGTCCGTGTCCGTTGACGGCCTCCGCGACATGCACGACGAGCTGCGCGCGGCGAAGGGGAGCTTCGACGCCGCGATGGATGCGATCGCAAACCTGCGCGACGCGAAGATCCCGTACTCGGCGAACACCCAGATCAACCGCAAGAACCTCCACGAGATCCCGGCCACGTTCGACGCGCTCCTCGATGCTGGCATCAAGGCCTGGCAGGTACAGCTCACCACCGCCATGGGCCGCGCAGGTGACTACGACGATCTCCTGATCGAGCCGTACCAGATGCTCGACGTGATGCCGATGCTCGCCTCCCTGAACGAGAAGGCAAACGCGCGCGGCTGCCGGATCTGGGCCGGAAACAACATCGGCTATTTCGGTCCATTCGAGTCCGTCTTCCGCGGCAAGTCGGCAGCTGGGCATCGTGGCTCGTGCGGCGCCGGTCGCAGCACGCTCGGCATCGAGGCGAACGGCGACATCAAGGGCTGCCCATCGCTCCCTACCTCTGACTACGTCGGCGGAAATATCCGCGACGCCACCCTGAAGGACATCTGGGAACGCTCGAAGGAGCTGCGCTTCACACGCGACATGACCGTGGAGAACCTCTCCGGCTTCTGCCGCACCTGCTACTACGCCGAGGCATGCCTGGGTGGGTGCAACTGGACCAGCCACGTTGCCCTGGGAAAGACCGGCGATAACCCCTTCTGCCACCACCGCGCCCTCGAGCTCGCGAAGGGCGGCGAGCGCGAGCGCCTCGTGCGCAAGACGCATGCCCCAGGCACGCCGTTCGACTATGGCACCTTCGCTATCGTGCGCGAGGCGTCGCCTCGCTAAGGCGAGATCGCGCACGATTCGTCGCCGTAGAAGGTGCTACGCTTTTCCGATGCGTCACGCTTCTTCCTTGCGCCTCGCAAGCTTGGTCGCGCTCGGTTCGCTCTTCTTCGCCGTGTCCGGCACCGCGTGCGGTAGCTCCTCCGCGAACAACGGAGACGGAAGCGGTGGTGGCAAGGACGCCTCGACGGGCACGTCCGACGGCGGTGACAACCCCGGCTTCGACTCGGGCCGCGCGACCGATTCTGGAAAGGATGGATCCTACACGGGTCCGATCCTCATCAAGCACGTCGTCGTGTTCGTGAAAGAGAACCACACGTTCGACAACTACTTCGGCACGTTCCCCGGCGCGGAAGGCACGGCCAAGTGCAAGACGTCGATGGGCGTCATCGACTGCCCGCACGCGGTGGACCCCGTCATCCACGACATGTGCCATGAGCACTCGTGCGCGCTTACCGCGTGGAACAACGGCAAGATGGACTCCTGGGATTCCATCCCGCCGGAGAAGGGCGGCGACTACCTCCTGCCGTACGGCCAGTACCACGAGGAAGACATCCCGAACTACTGGGCCTACGCGAAGGCGTACACGCTCGGCGATCACTTCTTCTCGGGAATGCTCGGCCCGAGCTTCCCGGGTCACTTCTTCACCATCGCCGCGCAGGCGGGCTGGGCGATCGGCAACCCGAACCTCCAGTTCACGAATCCGTACTGGGGGTGCGATCAGACCGCCTCCACGCGCATCCCGGTGCAGGACCAGAACATCTGCGCGGAGCAGGACATCTTCCCGTGCTTCAAGATCCCGTCGGTGCCTGACGTGTTGCCGAAGGGCATCAACTGGAAGTTCTACGGCACCGTCGTCCCCGTCGTGGGCACGGAGCCTTGGTCCATGTTCGACGCCGTCGACTCCGTGCGCAACGTGCCTTCGCAGTGGTCGCACATCGTCGACGACACGCAGTTCGAGACGGACATCGCGAACAAGACGCTCCCGGAGGTGTCGTGGGTCGCAAACCAGTGGCTGCAGAGCGAGCACCCGAACCCCGGCAACATCTGCAACACGTTCGCCGACTGCAGCATCTGTCGCGGTGAGAACTGGACCGTCCAGAAGATCAACGCGATCATGGCGAGCGAGTACTGGAAGGACACCGCGATCATCATCACGATGGATGACTGGGGCGGCTGGTACGACCACGTGCCTCCCCCGCGGCAGTACGGCTGCGACAAGACGTACGGTCTGGGCTTCCGCCTTCCGCTCATCATCATCTCGCCCTACGCGAAGCCGCACTACATCTTCAAGGAAGTGTCCGAACAGGCGAGCATCCCGCGCTTCATCGAGCGCGTGATGGGCTCGACGCAGACGCTCACCGATCTGGACCCGGCCGCGCAGGACAAGCAGGCGAACGACCTTCTCGGCGCGTTCGATTTCACGCAGACGCCGCTGCCGCCGCTCTCTCACAAGGTGAACGGCAAGGACGTCCCCGGCCTCGCGCTCCGGACGTGCCCATGACGATGCGCATGAAGCGGCGCGGACCTCATGTCGCTGCGGCGTTCGGGCTCCTCGCCGTGGCCGCCGCCACGCTCTCCGCCGCCTGCGGCAACAACGGCGACGCCACGACCGCATCGGACGACGCGGGCGTCGGCACGACCCAGGTCGACGGATCGGTCCCGAGCGACGACGGCGGCTTCGTCATCATCGACGCTGGCCTGTCCTATGACGCAGCGTGGGACGACTCCTCCGCGCAGATGGTCTTCGACTCCGGCATGCCCACGTGCGGCTTTCCTGTGACCTGTCCGCAGACACGCGGCATCGGCACCCTCAGCGGTGACTCGTCGTCCCCAGGCGTCGCCACCACGGGCTCTACGTCAGAGTGGATCACCGTGCGCGTGACGGAGAACAACAACAGCGCCATCGGCCACGGTATGTCGATCACCGCCAAGCTCACGTCCACCGCCGGTACAAACTACGACATGTTCGTCTACGTGAACGACGGCAGCGCGAAGGCGGAGTGCACCAAGGTCGCTGGCCAGTCGTCGGACCCTGGCTCGATCGACACGGCCAGTGCCTCGTGGGGCGAAGGTAGCGTCGCCAACGGCAAGGTGGACGACGCGACCGTCACCATCCGCGTGCAGCACATCACCGGCCAGTGCGACACGATCGATCCGTGGAAGCTCGAGATCTCGGGCAACACGCAGTAGGTACGCGCGCTCTACTTCCAGTATCGCTTCATCAGCTCCTTGATCCAGGCGGGCTCGCGGACCTTGCCGCGGGGGCCGAAGCCGCTGACCCATGGCTTGAGATCGAGCACCGGCGTTCCATGAGTCGCATCCAGACCGCGCACGAAGAGGACGCGGCCGTTCACCTTCTCCACCGCGCAGACGGTGACGCCGATCCGGTTCGGGCGCCGGCTCGCGCGCTGCGCGAAGATACCGACCGCATGCCACGCCGGGTTCTCGCGTGGGTGACGTGCGCCCGACGTGATCTCGGCCTCATCCACGCCGTTCATCACGAAGAGGATCTCCACGTGGGAGAACGTTTCGAGCCCCGCAAGCGCGTCCGAACCGAACCGAGCGTCGAGCTCTATCCGGACCGCCTCCTTGTCCCAGTGATCGTCCACGGCCTCCTTGCGCGTGGAACGAACGAAGCCGATCGGCTTCATTGAAAAGAGGGGCGCGGCCGGTCGCGGCGTTTTTGTGGTCGTCTTCGCCCTCGGCTTTGCCTTCGCCGCCTTCACGGGTGGGCTTCTCACCTCCTCCACCTTGCGGCCTAGCGCCAGCGCCTCGTCGCGGATGTCAGCCAGCATCGCGTCCGGATTGAGCGATCGGACGAGCGCTTCTGTCAGCGGAGCGCCTGCGCAGATCTTCTCCACTGCGGAGACCGGGATCTTCCGCTCGACGTATGCGCTCGCCATCTTCGCGTACGTGGCGGGTGTCCCAGCGAGGATCTCCATGAGCCCGACGGAGCCGTCCGGATCCGTGCCCGCGGGGAACGCGACGTCGCCGATCCGCCACGCCATCTCGTGCTCGCGTGACCACCACGCGCAGAATGTGATCTCGTCGCCGCCAAACGCGGGCTCGGTGCGGATGTCGGAGAACGCCTTCGGTAGTCCGTCGAAGACGCCGGGCCATGGCTTGCCCTTCTTCTTCCCACCGCTCCACGGACTCATCTTGCTCTCGTGCGCGAATCCCCGGATGGCCGCGCCGCCGACCTCCGGGAAGAGGATGTTCATGTGGTCGCCGGACCCGTCGCGGAACTGGAACATCTGGGCTTTGCCCCACGCCGGGTCGAACGAGAACATCCGGTCCTCCCAGTCGTCGGGGAACAGGATCAGATCGAGCACCGCGAGCGAACGACACCAGGGCGACAGGCGCCCAGGCGCGGGAAGCTTCGAGAGATCGCGCGTGGAGAGGGTCTTCACTATCGTTCCTTGGATGGGGGTGAGGTGGGCTGGGCGGCGTGGCAAGGGCCGCGCTGCGTGACGGTGACGAGCTTGTTCGCAGCCGTCACTCGCGTGATGTCGGCAGCGCTCTCCTCATCCCCCAAAACTACGCGGCAAGCGCCTCCGCGCCATCCACAAAACGCCCGCGGGCGATCTGGAGGGACCAGATCACCCGCGTTCGTTCGTTGCGTTAGCTCGCCGGCTTCGGCGGAGGCGGCGGCGCGTGCGGCGCCCGGGACGACATGGTCGACCCCAGGTCCGCGCGAATCTGCGCTCGCAACGCATCCGCCTCGGGGCTACTACGTCCCTTGCCGTTTGCGATGCCGAGGCCATCGCGCAACGTCGTCGGGGCGTCCTTCGCATCCAGCTTGTCCGAAAGCATGAGCAGCAAGAGCGACTCCGCGATGCTGGACGTTCCCGCATTGCCGCCGGCGCCGCCGCCGATGACCATCCGCGGGACGACATCCACCTTGGCGATGGCGATCGCGTCCGCGAACTTGCACATGACCTCCTGTGTGACCTGGAACTTCGGTCCACCGTATGCGCGGACCTTCTCCTCGATTGCGATGGCCTCCGCGATACCGATGCGCGCGGCCTTCTCTGCCGTGGCCTCGGCGAGCGTGCGAATGGTCAGCGCCTCCTGCTGGCTGCGCTGGAAGGCGGCCTTGCCTTCGTTCGCTTGCACCTGGATCTCGAGCTCGCTGGCAGTGAGCTTCGCCTGATGCGCGGCGTGAGCCATCGCCTCGCGGAGCTCGCGCTCCTTGACGGCCGCGCGCTGCTGGCCCGCGTACGTCTCGACTTGCTCGGAAGCAATCTGGCGTGCGCGCAGCTGCGCGAGGATCGTATCGATGTGCTCGTCTCCCTCGCTGCCGGTCGGGGTGCCGATGAGCACCTCTTCGAGCTCGAGGTTGTAGTGTGAGAACCGAGCCTTCATCTCCTCGCTCGCAAGCGCCTGTATGACGCTGCGATCTTGGAGAAGCTGGATCAAGGTCCTCGTCTGTCCGATGTTCTTGAAGTACGCAGCGACCATTGGGTCGAGCGTCTGCTCGACGAGGCGCTTCACGTCGCCGAAGCGTTGCACGACGTAGGGCGCCATCCGGTAGTCGATGTGAACGACGACGGAGAGCGGAAGGCTCGGCTCGAACGCGTCCTTCGTGATGAGCGAGACCTCTGCGAGGTTCTCGTCGAAGCGGTGCGAGCCCGTTTCATCCTTGTTCCACTTGAGGATGAAGTTCGTCGTCGGGACCATGATGACCTTGCCGGCGTACGTGTTGAACGCGTACTTGCCGGGAAGAAGCGCCTCACTCCAGACGCCACGGTTGCCCTTCTGGACAAGCTCGCCGTGCTTGTAGCCGGTGCCGGAGAGATCGTTCCCGGTCTCGCCCGTGTACGATACGACGACGCCGACGTTTCCGACTTCGACCACGGTCTTGGGAGTCATCTCCACCGTGGCGAAGAGCCGATTGATGCAGTACGTGCCCTCCACCAGGACCTGCAGCTGACGGCCGCGGCGACCGCCACCGAGGAGGAACGCCTCCGGGTCCTGGAAGTTGTTGTGGAAGGAGCGCTGGTCGCGCTGATCGTCACCTACGACCGGCGCGATGATTTGACCCTGCGGCAGCGCGGGGCCGTCATGCACGGTGACCACGCCCATGAGGTCATCGGCGCCCTTGATGCAGATGGGCGCGAAGCCAACGCGCTCGTGCAAGGTCTGCGACATCAGGTGGAACGAAGCGTCCTCGTCCTTTCCGAGCGACAGGTAGTACGTCTTCTGATCCGTCATGATGACGAACGCCGCGAGGTTCAAGGCGTAGGTGCCCTCACGGAGGATCTGGCGCTGCGGGCCGCGCTGGCCACCGGCGTTGAGGAACGCGCGCACGTCCTGGAAATGCGCGGCGGTCACGTTGGCGCCGAGGGTCTGCGTGGGGTCGAGCGGGCGGCCGTCACGCGCGAACACGTAGCCGATGCGACCCTGCGGGATCGTCACAAGCGGCATCGTGTGCACCTTGTATGCAATGGGGATGCGGAAGTGGAGACCGCCGCGAAGCACGTCGGGCAGAAAGCCTGCCTCGCCGCCAAGCGCGATGATGCCGCCACGAACAGAACCACCAAAGCCGAACCGCTTCTCGACGACGCCGATGCGATCGTTCGGGATGTAGCGGATGCCCGAGAGCAACAGGAGGACGAGCAGCGCAAGCGCTCCGCCCCCGAGCAGCATGAGCCCGTTCACCTCGTCAGGGAGAACCGAGCGAGACATCAGCATCAACATTTGAGACATTCCTCCTCCAAAAGACGCGGGGCGCCACCCCTCGGAAAAAGCTCCGAAGGCCGTTGCCCCGTGAAGTGAGAAAATGCGTACGCGCCGCGCCACCGCAAGGGCATGCGCGCCGATTCTTCGGCACGCTTGATGCGCCATCGGCATCCAAGGCGCCAGTCGCGCCAAGCTTCACGCGCGAACGTTGGCACGCTCGATGCGCGTTTCGACGCGCCGAAGTCCGCTCAGTTCGCGCGAGGGAGCGACAGGATCGTGCGCTCGGGGACCCACGCGATCTGTCCGTGCGTGCGGACCTCTGCGTAGCCTGCGCGGCGATCCGTCACGCGGACGCGCGTACCCGCCGCGAGCGCAGGTGCGTCTGCCAGCACGATGTGCTTCTCGTCGGTGGGGCGCACCTCGTCCGCGACGACGATCGCCTCCTCGAGGGAGAGCCTGTCGCTCCGGCGCTGCGACGTTGCCAAGCCCGCGATCACGATCAGGAGACCAGACCCAGCGGCGAGGATGGAAGATGCGACCTTCACGCGACCGCTCGTGCGATCCCGCAGCACGAGACCAATGAAGAGCAGCGCGGCGCACGCGAGCGTGGCCTCTGCCCAGTTGTCCTCGGGCAAGATGGTGGAGAACGCACGCGAAGGGGGCGGCGCCTCCTCCATGTCCGTCGGCTGGCCCAGGCGCGCTCTCCGCTTCGCGATCACCGACCGGACCTCACCGGCCAGACGCGTGCATTCTGCATGCAATACGTCGCTATGGGTCAGCGACTTCGCCTCCTCGAACGAGAAGACCGCGCGGCCGAGGTCGCCCGGCGACTCCGCGATGCGCGCGCGAGAGAGGTAGGCGAGCCCCAGATCGAAGCTCACGGACGCGTCGTCGATGCCGTCGTCGCGTAGAGCCTCGAGCGCAAGGACGGCTTCCTCCGGCTTGCCCGCGGTGAGCGACGCGACCGCGCCCTTGAAGCGCTCCTCTTGCTGCGGCGTCGCGTGGGCCGTGGCTGCGAGCGAGATCAATGCTGCGAGCGTGAGAGGAGCGACGAGGAGCTTTTGGATCTTCACTCCGTCTCCTCCCGGTTCGCTTCGACGGTGCGTGACTCAAGGGTGAGCGCTCGCTCCAGCTTCTCCGCCCGCGCCAGGAGCGCGTGCGCCTCCTTCATGGGCACATCGTCGGGGGAAAATGCGAGGTCCGCGCACGCAGTGAGGAGTGCGCTCGTGTCCTTGGCGAGCGCGGAGCTGACGCCGCCCTCAAGGAGCAGCGAAGCGATGCCCTCCGCCGCCTCGCCCTTCACGTTCACGCTCGCGCGCGCGACGGCGATCTCCTCGACGTAGCGCTTCACGGCGGCGACGGTGTCCTTGCCGCTCTGCGAGGCCTTGGCCTTGGCCTTCGCGTCTGCATGGCGACGCCCGAGCTCAGCGTCTGGCGACTGGGCTCGCTCTCTGCGTCGTGCAGTAACGCGTCGAGCCGCGGCACCGGAGACCTTGAGCAGCACGTACGAGAGCGGGCTCCCGAGGAGCGCGTACCAGAACCAGCCTGCGTCAGCCAGGTGCCTCGCGGAGGCCGCGCGCGTTCCATCGAGCGTGTCGAACGGCGGCGGTCCCTCGGGTAGCACCACGGGGTTCGGATCCGACGGCGCGGCCTGCTTCACGTCCCCCTTCTTCACGTGCACGACGCCGAGCACTGCGCGCGCAGTGAAATAAGCCTTCCTGTCGGGATCGAAGAAGGGCAGCTCGATCGCGCCCAGGTCCACGTCTCCCGCGCGGTCGATGCGGACCACGTACCTGAACGTGTCCACGGCCGCGAAGCGATCCTTGTCCGCACTTCCGAGCTTCTCGCTCAGCTCCGGCTGCAGGAACGCGACGTCCTTCTGCAAAGGAAGCGGCAGCGCGGCGCGCGGAACGTTGCCGGTGCCTGACAGCGTGACGTTGATCGCCGTGACGTCGCCTTGATCGATCTCGCGAGGCTTGACGTCCGCGGAGAGCTCGAAATGGCCCGTATCACCGAGCGAGTACCCGAGTGGCCGACCTTTCGTCGGCGGCTCCCCGACCTTCACGGGGAGCTTCTCGGTCTTCGCGCTGACGTACCGGTTACCGAGCGGATACCGGATCTCCTGCTCGCCGATCTCGAGCGTCCCCGTGCTCACCGGAAAGAAGGCGACCTTGCGCACCTGCTTCACGCGATAGACGCGCGAGCGGACCTTCGCGTAGCCGAGCTGCTTCGAGTTCGCGTCGTCGGCCACGAGCGTCTGCTTCAGGAACGACGCGGCGGCCGCCTCGTGCTCCATGATGAAGTCCTGGTCCGCCAGATCTGGGTCCACGTAGAGGAGCGCCGTGTAGGTGACCTGCTCTCCGACGACGACGGAGGACCTGTCGATCGTCGCGTGCATGAACAACGGCACGCTGTCGTCGTGATCGAGGCCGAGCGCGGGATCCGTTGGCGGGGCCGCGCGCGTATCCCTTCCGTCGGGCGCGCCGAAGAACGACTTCCAGGGGTCCATCGTGCTCGGCCCGCCAAAGGGGTCGAGCGGGTCGGAGCCGCGCTGGATCGCGCCCTTCTTCACCACGCGCACGCGCACGGCGTCCGACGTGAGCTTCGTGGCGCCAACGAACGCGCTGGGTGGCCCGATCGTGAACGTGCCGACCGTGGTGGCCGTGAGGGACCATGTGGCAGTGATTCCGCGCCGCGAGCTCGTGCGGCCGTTGATGATCTGCACGCTCTGCGACTGCGACACGGAAGGTCCTCCGCGGACCGTGAAGCCGGGGTGCTGTCCCAGGTCCGGGCGCTCGGGCAACGTGGACTCGCTCATCGCGCGCAACGTCACATGCACGGTGTCGCCAACCTCGACCTCGCCCTGGTCCACCTGCGTCTCCACGTCCTTCATGTGGAAGTGGAGCTGCGCCCGCGCCGGCCCATGAGCGAGCACGATGCACAGGGCAACGAGACCGAGGAGGAGCGAGCGGAGCTTCGTCATTTGTCGAAGGGGACGCGCACGCGCTTCTTCTGCGCCTGCTTCTTCGCGGCCTCCTGCTGCACGGTGGGCGCGTTCTCCAGCTTGTCCAGGATGCGCTCGTCCATCGACGATGGCGGTTCGGGCGGATGGTTTCTGCCCGCGTCGGGGTTCTTGTTGTCGTCGTCGCCGCCGCCGTCCTTGTCCTTGTCGTCGTTGCCGCCGTCGCCGTTCTTTCCGCCGCCGTCCTTGCCGGGATCGCCGCCGTCGCCCTGCTGTCCACCGTCCGGCGGCGGCGAGCCGTCCTGGTTCGACGCGTCCTGCGATGCGTCGCTGGATGCGTCACTCGAGGCGTCCTTTCCTGCGTCCTTCTGGTCCTCGATGCGACGCAGGGCGATCGAGCGGTTCCACGCCGCGTTGCGCCCCACCTGGTCTCCAGCGTCCACCATGCCGGGCGCGAGCGTGAGCGACTCGTCGTAGGCCTTCACGGCGTCCTTGTACTTCGTGTCCAAAAATAGAAGGTTGCCCTGGATGAAGCGGGCGCGCGCGCGCAGATCGATCGGGACGCCGTCGTCGTCGGCGATGGCCTTCACGATCTTCAGCGCGCACTCGATGTCGCCGCCACGTGCTGCGCGCGCCATCTCGGTCATCCCGCTGTCCTTCTCCTCGTCGCCAAACCGCTGACCGTAGCCCTCTGCCACCCTGAACAGCGAGAGGCCCAGGTCGACGCCGCCGTTCGGACGCGCGCGGACCAGCAGCGGCGTGCCGATGCTTCCCTCGGAGCATGCTCCCGTGGAGAGGTACTCGGTGAGGATGGTGGTGGCGGAGCTCGCGTCGCCGCCATCGAGCTCGGAGATGGCCTCGTTCACGACGGGCGAGTTGCGATCGAACGGTCGCGACGGATCCCACCCGCACGCCGCAAGCGGAAGCACCACGACCGCGAACACGCCGAGCGCCGCGACCGTCCCGAGCCGCGCCCGCAGTCTTCGCCGATTCGAGGAGACCGCGATCATGCCGGCACCTCCCTCTTCGGCTTCGTCCCCGACCCCGACCTCGATCTGTCCTTGTCCCTCGGCTTTTCCTTTGGCTTGTCCGTCGGCCCGCCCTTCGGCTTCGCCTTTGGCTTGTCCTTCTTCGGCTTCGGCTTCTTAAAAGCGCGGAACGAGAACGCAGGCATCTTGAGCATGCGCGGCCATGTCTCCGGGAGCATGGCCTCCACGCCGAGGAACGCGAGCGCGAAGAACAGCGGCCACGCGTAGACCTCCGCGAAGAGCGTCTCCACGCGCTCCGACAGCTCTTCGCGCATCATCTTCTGGTAGCCGGCCGTCATCTCGTCGACGCCCGCGCTGCCCTTCTTGGACTCCACGATGCGCCCGTTCGTCTTCGACGCGATCTGCGAGAGCTGCGCCTCCGCCTCCTGCGTGAGCTCCGTCATGATGGTCTTGCCGCTTTCGTCGCGCATCATGCCGATGACCCTGCCGTCGGTGCCCATCTCGGGAATGGGCTCCGGCGCGCGACCGCCGATCTGGACCACGTCGATGCGCGTGCCTTCTTGCGCGCACTCGTCGGCGACCTTGAGCGGATCCCCCTCGAGATCCTCACCGTCCGTGACCAGGAGGATCACGCGGACGTGGTCCTTGCTCTTCGGATCACGCGCGAAGAGATCGCGCGCATACTCCAGCGCACGCGCGGTCGCAGTGCCGCCAACGGGCATGTCGTTCGGCTCCAGCTGACGGAAGAAGGTGGAGATGGCCGCGCCATCCGTGGTCATGGGGAAGCTCATGGGCTGTCCCGCGAACGCGACCGCGCCGAAGCGCGCGCCAGGAAGCTTGCGCGTCAGCTCCGTGATCTCTGCCTTGGCGCGTGAGATGCGGTTCGGCGTGACGTCGCGCGCGTACATGCTCTTCGAGTAATCGAGCACGATCACGACGTCGAGGTTGGTTGCCGGGACGAGCCGTTTCCCCTTTCCGTACTGTGGCCGCGCGAACGCGACCATCACGGCCGCGAGCCCGAGCACAAAGAGAACGCCCTTCACCGCACGCATGGCTGTCGCGTCCGCCGTGATCAGCTTGCCCACCACGGGCAGGTCGCCGAAGCGCGCAGTGGCGCGTTGCCGCGCGAAGGAGCTCCACACGAGCACGGCCGCGACGCCCACGACGAGCAGGCCGCAGAGCACCGCGATGCCCAAGATCCAGGGATTCCCGAAGTCGTGGGCGGACTTCATGGGTACCTCCGCAGGACGAAGACGCGGAGCATGGCTTCGAGCGCCACGAGCGCCGCGAACGGGATCAGGAGGAGCGGGAACAGATCTTCCAGCGTCGAAGACTGCGCGGAGAAACGGGTCTTCTCGAGCCGATCGAGGATCGAGTGCATGCTCTTCTCGAGCGCGGCCTTGTCCGTTGCCACGAACGACTCACCGCCGGTCTCCGCGGCCATGCGCTTCAGCAGCTCTGGATTGACGGGAAAATGTGCTCGCACGAAGTTTGGCTGACCGAAGATGTCGGTGCCGTTCTGCACGTCCACGTCGTCGCCGTTGCCGATCTGTACGGTGAACACGCGAACGCCTTGCTCCTGCGCCAGATGCGCGGCGTAGTCGGGCTCGATGCTGCCCGAGTTGGAGTCACCGTCCGTGAGGAGGATGACGGCCTTCGACCGCGCCGCGCTCCGCCGAAGACGCGCGGTGGCGGTGCCGACAGCGTCACCGATGGCGGTGCCGTTGCCGTTGATGACGTCCAGGTCGATCTTGGAGACCAGCTGGAAGAGCAGGGTCTTGTCGAGCGTGGGTGGTGACAGAATGTACGCGGAGCGGCCGAACACCACCACGCCGATGCGGTCGGACTTGCGACGCGAGATGAACTCGAGGATGACCTCCTTCGCGGTCTCCAGGCGCGTGAGGCGCGTCACAGGTTCGCCCGGCGCGCGGTTCTTCGCGATGCCGGGCCCGTCCATCAGCGCGCGCATGGAGCCAGACAGGTCGAGCACGAGGACGATGTCGATGCCGCGCTCCTCCGACTCTTCGCCACGGAGCACGTTCTGCGGACGCGCGAGCGCGAGGATGCCCAGCACGAGCGCTGCCGCGCGCAAGATGCCGGGCACGTCGCGCAGGTGCGCGCGCACGCCGCGTGGCCCCGTCTTGAATGGAGCGGCCGAGAAGACGCGCAGCCTGGGCACGGTGCTGTCCTGACCCAGCGTGGTCATCAGCAGGACCGGTGGCACGAACACCAGGAAGAAGAGCGCCCACCAGTTCTCCCAGTTCGCAGCGAGCCAGACCGCGGGCCGCGAGCCGACCGGATAGCCAAGCGCGACGCCAAGCACGAAGACCGTGCAAAAGAGGACAAAGAAGACGCGCAGCGCTCCCCTCATGGTTCACCGCCCAGGTCGGGCGCTTCTGCTGGCCGCGTGGGTCTCGAGCGCATCGCCATCGATGGCATCGTGGAGCGGACGATGCCGATGCCGAACTCGAGGATCTTCTCGCACTGCTCGGGCGTGGGCAGAAGCTTCGCGAACTTCACGAGGTCGCACTCCGAGAGGAACGACGTCACCTCCGAGAACGCGGTGCTGCTCGCGCCGCGCTTCTTGAGCGAGCCCAGGATCTCGTCCGTCGTCGACTCCAGGCCGTCGAACCCGTAACGCTCGCCCAGGTAGGCACGCACTGCGTCGCTCACGCGATCGAAGTGCTCGCCCTGCCTGTCCTGCTCGAGCAGGTTGTCTGCACGGATGCGCGCGAGCTTCTCCAGCGCGATCTCCCAAGGCGGGCGCGGCGGCGGTGGCGGCAGAACGGGCTGCGGTCGCGTGCGCCACCAGCGGAGCATCAACAAGAGGGCGACGCCAACGAGCACGCCCATGCCGATCCATTTGAGCGCCTCCTCAAGCGCGGTCCACTCCTCGCGCTGCGGCTCCGGTTTCGGGTTCGGCTGGGGGAACGGATCTGGTGTGTTCGAGATCGGGTCCTCGACGGTGATGATGTGCGAGTGCGTGCACACCGTCGCGAGATCGCCGTTCTTCCGCGCGACCGCCACGGGCAACGGCGGCAGTGTCAGCGTGTTCCGACCTGGCTCGGCTGGGAGCACCAGTACCGGCAACGAGAGCACGGTCACCGACTGCCCCGGATGAACGGGATCCTCCGCCTGCGGCTCCACGCGCGCCCGCGCACCGCCGTCCTGATGCGGAACGACGAAGCCCGCCTTCTTCAGGGCCAGCCCAGCCTCGCTCTCCGAACGCACGGACAGGCCATTGGGAAGCACGGTCTCGCCCTTGCCGTGAAAGACCTTCACCTCGAGAGTCGCCGCGTATCCGGACAGACCCCGAGAAGGAAATCGATCGACGATGATGGGCCGCTCCGCCCCAGCAGGAAGATGCTCGATGCACGTGGCAGCGACACCACCATCCGCGCCGGCGTCGGAGGTCGAGGTCGAGGTCGAGGTCGGGGTCGAGGTCGAGGTCGAGGTCGAGGTCGGGGTCGAGGTCGAGGTCGAGGTCGAGGTCGAGGTCGAGGTCGAGGTCGAGGTCGGGGTCGAGGTCGAGGTCGGGGTCGGGGTCGGGGTTGGGGTTGGGGTTGGCGGTGGGGGTGCCACGTCTTGTTGCGTGTCGGGCTTCAGATCGATCAGGCGCTGGTGGGTGTCATTGCCGACCTGGATGACGACGGTGTGCTGGCCCACGCTCGCCCAGGTGAGCTTGCCGATCGGGAGCGGCTTGCCGTCCAGCGTTGCGAGGCACGAGGCGGGAGCGGTGGTCGCGTCATCGTTGCATACTGCACGTAATTGGCCGGCGCGGTGTGCGAAGGCGGCGCGCGCCTTGGTGAGGCTTGCGTCCAGCGCGGGTGTGGTGGGTCCACGCTTTGCGCGTTCGATGAGCTCGGTGCCCAGGCCCGGCGTGTCGGCCTTGATCGCCTCGTCGAGGGCGGCCTGCAGTGCGACGGCGCTCGGTGCGATCTCGTCCGCGGTCGCGTACTCGGCAGCGGCGGCGGCGAAGTCCCCGCGCTGGTGCGCCGAGGTGCCACGATCGTACGCATCACGTGCGCGCGTCTTGTCGCTTCCGCCATCCGCGCTCGCGACGTGCGGGACAAGAAGGAAGGAGAGCGCCACACCCACGGCGATTCCACGAAAGATGAGCGCGACTCGCATCAGCCCGTGAGCGTAAACCGGCATCGCGGCGCTGTATACCGCGCCACCAGCGCTGGTTCGCGCGGCCGTGTGGATGTATACAGAGGCGAGATTCCCGCATCCACACACGGGTGGCGAAATTGGCATACGCAGCGGATTTAGGTTCCGCCGCCGCAAGGCATAGGGGTTCAAGTCCCCTCCCGTGTACTCACTTCGTTCGTAACCGGGAGGGGACTTGGGCGGGCAG
>JANXLV010000051.1 GCA_025355005.1 Myxococcales bacterium
GCGCGCGCGCGACGATCGCGATGCGGCGGAGCGGATGCTCGACGAGATCGCCCGGATCCGGAGCGACGACGACGTCCGCACCGCCATCCTGGGCCGATTCGCGCACCGCACGAAGGTCACCGCCGTCGTCGCGGACCTGTCCGATCCGAAGGACTCCGGCACCAAGAAGGCGCTCGCGCGCATCAAGCGTGCGCTCGTGCAAAGAGGTCGACCATGACGATGGCACCGTTCGATGAGCTCTTTCCCGACCTCGCCCGCGCCGAGTCGCGCACGATCAAAGTGTTCGAGCACGAACGTCTTCTCCCCGGCTCGTACCTGCTGCGCGAGGCGTATTGTGTCGAGCCAGGCTGCGATTGCCGCCGGGTTCTGCTCCAGATCTACCACGGCGAACGCCCCCGCCAGGTCGCGACCCTGAACTACGCCTTCGAGCCGCCCAAGCCTCCGTTCGACGACGAAGGTCAGCTCTTCCTCGATCCGATCAACCCACAGAGCGATCTGTCCGACGCGCTCCGCGACTTCGTCGAGAACATGCTGGCCACCGACGACGACTACCGCAAGCGCCTTCAGCGGCACTACGAGACGTGGAAGGAGGTTGTCGACGATCCGCGGCACCCGGACCACCAGAAGATTCGCTCCAAGCTCCATGACGATGCCAGCTTCCGACCGGCCTTTCCGAAGCAGGAGACCGTTCGGCGCGAGGGACCCAAGGTGGGACCGAACGACCCTTGCACATGCGGCAGCGGGAAGAAGTTCAAGAGGTGCTGTCGGCCATGAGCGAGCACCAGTGCTATGAGTTCGTTGCCCTCGACCGGCCGCTCACGCCCTCGCAGATGGCGGAGCTTCGGGCAATCTCCACGCGCGCGGACATCACCCCAACGCGGTTCTGGAACGAGTATCAGTGGGGCAACCTGAAGGCGGACCCAGCGAAGCTCGTCGAGCGGTACTTCGACGCGCACATGTACTTTGCGAACTGGGGCACGCACCGGTTGATCCTTCGTGTCCCGGTCAAACGCGTCGCTCCGAAGAGCCTGCAGGCCTATTTCGTGGGCGATGCGGCACGCGCAAGGGTGACGGGAGAGCAGCTGATTCTCGACCTCCACAGCGAGGACGAAGAGCCTGACTACTACGAGGAAAGCCAAGGCTCGCTGGCTGCCCTCGCTCCCGTCCGCACGGACTTGATGCGGGGGGATCTTCGCGTCGCCTACCTTGCGTGGCTTCTCGCGGTGCAAGCGGGCGAGGTCGCCGACAACCATTCGGAGCCGCCCGTGCCTCCCGGCCTTTCCGATCTCACGGCGTCGCAGGCGGCGATGGCGGAGTTCCTCCGCATCGACGAGGATCTCATTTCCGCGGCGGCCGAGGCGAGCAACGAGGCCGCCGACGACCGCCCTGCGCTCCGGAAGTGGGTCCTCGCGTTGACTCCGCGCATGAAAGACGACTGGCTGCGGCGAGCGATCGACGAGCCCGACCTCGCGCTCGGCGGCGAGTTGCTGCGGGCGCATCGAGCGGAGGTGAAGCCGGCGCTCGATACGCGCCGCCGCACCGTCGCCGATCTGCTCGCGAGCGCGGAGAGGCATCGTGGAGAGCGCGAGCGCGCCGAGGCCGCTCGCGCGGACAAGGCAAAGAAGGCTGCGGAGGCAGCGCGAAACAAGCGCCTCGATCGGCTGTCGGCGCGCGTGGACGCCGCGTGGGCGGAGCTCGAGGCACTCGTCGAGAAGAGCGCGTACGAAGAGGCACTGACGCTCGCAACGGACCTGCGCGATCTGTCGAAACGCGACGGCGCGTCTCTCCCCTTCGCGGCTCCGTTCGAAGCGATGCGGAAGCGCCAGCTTCGCCGGCGCGGGTTCTTCGATCGGTGGAAGCGGGCGAACGAGCCGAAACAATGGTGAGGGTGCGCGTCCTGGCTAAGGCGGCCCAGTGGCGATCGCGGCGCTCGCCCGGTTCCACCCCTCGGTCCAGTTCGTGACGCCCTCCTCGTCGACGATGAGCGCGACGGCGCTGCGCGCTCCGTCCCATCGGACCTCGCGGCACAGCGACACGAGCACGCGGCGCCGATTCCGGAGCATGAGCACATCCCACGCGCGCGAGACCTCGACGAACGTAGCGCGGACGTGCTCCGGCATGCCCGGTGGCGGAGTCACGAAGAGCTTCGGCATGTACCCCTCGATCACGCGCGCCGCGACCTGCGAGCTCGGGCACGGCGAGGGGCCGCGGCAACGGTAGTAGCGCGTGCCGGTCTCAGGTCGGTGCGGCGCGTTCCACTGCGGTCTTGCGACCTTCCCCGTCGACGAGGTCGTCATCCGGCGCCCGCACCCCACGCAGACCAGGAGGCCGCGCAGAAGAAACGGATCCACCGCACCCTCGACCTCTGGGTGCAGCGTCGGCGGTCGCGTGCGGCGCGCGTCGATCGCCGCTGCCACGCGGTCGAAGAGCTCGCGCGACACGACGGCGGCGTGGACTCCCTGCGTCCCGTCGTTGAGAAGTCCCAGGTACGTTGGATTTCGAAGGATTCGGAGAACCGCCTTCGCACCCCACCGCCCCGTCTTTCCGCTCTTATCGACGGTGCCCGCCTCGTTCGAGCGCGCGGCGATCGCAGCCGGCAGCACACCGTCCGCATCCGCGAACATCTGGCGCACGATCTCGGCTTCTTCCGGAGCGACAACGAGCTGCCTCGTCGCGGGATCGGCGACATAGCCGAGCGGCAGCTGGCCAGCGACGCGAAGCCCACGCGCGCGTCGCGCTGCACGGGCGTCTCGAAAGCGCTCGGCGATCATGTCGCGCTCGAACTCCGCGAAGATCGCGAGAGTGTTGAGGCGCAGCTGCGTGATCGCGTCGTTCGTGCCGTGGAGATCGCCCTGAACGACGCTGATCGCGACGCCGTGGGTGCGGAACGCGTGCTGGATGCGCGCCCAGTCGAGGACGCTGCGCGTGAGGCGATCGAGGCGATGCACGACCACGCGATCGATTCGCCCCTCGGCGATAGCGTCGACGAGGCGATCGAGCGGCGGTCGGTCGGTGGTCGCCCCGCTCTCGCCTTCGTCGTCGAAGTGATCGAGCACGGGCGTCCAGCGGAGGTGCGTGTTTGAGGCGATGAGGCCGAGGCAAGCGGCGCGCTGAAGAGCGCACGAGGCGAGCGTCGCGTCGCGCCCGGGGCGGGCGACGGACTGGCGTGTAGATCGCGCAGCGGACGAGGGACGACCCGGGCATGCGGGCGTGGAGGGTAGCGCAAGGATGTACATCGGCATGGGGTCCCTCCGGCAAAGCCGCGGGCGGCCCCAAAGGGGACACCGCGGCGGTCGGCATGAACGCTCCACGTGCGAGGAAGCTGAAGTCCTTTCTGCCCGTCCGGCAGTGGCCGAGGACCGCGAAGACGCCGCGGATTCGGCGATAGGAACGTGCTCGTTACCAGCGGCAGCGCCTCGTCAAGTCTGCTTGCCTACGGCTCGGCGGAGGCCCGTCAGAGACTGCGCAGCCACGCGACGGTCGACGCCGCGCGCGCCTAGCCCGCGGCATCTCCTTCGAAGTGACCCTGGGTGGCCTCAAGGAACGCCTCTCGGGCGGCGAGGCCGGCGAGATCATCGCGCACGGCGCGTGCAACGCCGGAGCCCGCCGCCTCGACCTCGGCGCGCAAGCTCGCCAAGCCAGCGAGCACAGTGAGTACGGCCTCGAGATCGTGGCTCTCGATGTAGTCACCGCGCCCGCGCGAGTGGAACGCCTCGAGCTTCGTGGCGACGAAGTAGAGCGGCGAGATCGCGAGGACCTCGAGGTCGGGCGCGATGGAGTGCGCTTGTGCACCCGCGATCGCCTCCGCGTACCACCGGTTCGTCGGCCCGAGTGCGGTATCGGCGGAGCCCATGACATCGACCCGGATGCCGGAGACGACGAGCCGACAGAGCGGCGCGCCCTCGTCGGTGCACGCGCCGAACCCGAGGGGCGGAGACGCTCGACGAACGCGTAGCACGCGCCGAGAGTCGTCACGTCGACGATGCAGTCGACGTCGACCGTCGGCCTCACGTCCGCGCCGCCCTCGAGCGGGTAGAGCGCGACGACCGTACCGCCCACGAACACGACGCGACGGCGCTCGTCACCGAGGGCGCGCGCGACGGTCGCGATCGCGGCACGCGAGCTGTCGCGCCGCGAGGTCATGCCGCGAGTCGCTTCTCGAGCTCGGTCCGCGCCATGGCGCGTTCACGCGCGCGCCCAATGCGCAGGGTATCCGCGAGCGCAAGCAGCTCGTGGAGCTTCGGATCTTCTGCGGCGGCGAGCGGTGCCGACGGATAGAGCGGGTCGATGACCCTCCCGCGGACGGTCGCGGCAACGCCGGAGGCAAGCCACACGACCCGGTCCTCGTCGCCGAGGCGAAGCTGACCGGCGAGCGGTCCCACGCTGAACGCCGTCGGCATGCCGTCGCCGATCAGGCCCAGCTGGGCGGGGAAAACGTAGCGGAGGCCGGAGACGAGTAGCTCCTGCAGGCTCGCGCGAACGATCCGGCGCTCCGCCGCCAGGTACAGGTGGCAGGCGGCAAGCCGCTTCAGGCCGTGATTCACCTCCCCCGCGCTCACGTGGAGCGTGCGCGCGACGCCCGGTTGGGTCCACTCGGCGGGGCCGAGCGCGACGAGCTTGAGCGCGAGCACGAGATCCTGGGGCTTGAGGTGGGCGGCCATGGGGTGTGATCCAAAGGTAGCGCGTCATTCACAATTTGCAAATCGTACGCATCGTCGTTCTTGACGTGAAGCTCGGCGGGACGCACCCTGGTATCGGACTATCCGATACGCGAGATACCCATGCTGCCCCGCCCGACCATCGAAGCCTTCGACCGCCACTTGCTCGGGCTCGGCCTGCGCTTCGAGGGCGTCGTCATCGGCGGCTCGGCGCTCGGGCTCATGGGCATCATCCAGCGGCCGACGCGCGACTTCGACATCCTCGTGCCCGAGCTACCGCCGGCGATCGCCTCGGCTCCGCGCGACTTCGCGAAGGCCCAGCGCGATGCCGGCGTCGACCTGCTCGACGACTGGCTCAACAACGGTCCGATGCAGCTCGGCGAGGTTCTGCCCATCGGGTGGTGCGAGCGCGTGCAGCGCATCTTCGAAGGACAAGTCCTCGTGCTCAGCACGCTGGGCAGGCCCGACCTGCTCAAGAGCAAGCTGTTCGCGCTCCGTGATCGCGGCACCGATCTGCCCGACTCCATCGCGCTCGCGCCGACCGCGGAGGAGCTTGCCGAGTGCGTGCCGTGGCTCGAGGTGCAGGACGGCAACGAGCAGTGGCCTGCGCACGTGCGTGCGACGGTCGCCGACCTCGCGCGGAGGCTCGGTCATGGCGTATAGCCGCGCGACCTCCCCGGAACCGACGCCCGCGCCCGACAAGCTGACGGCGCGCATGGTGGGCATCGGGATGAACTTCGCCGCGAAGGCAGAGGCCGACGCGGACATCGAGACCACGCTGCTCCACGCCTCCGTCCTCGGCATGGACGAAGGCGATCTCCGTGTGCTCGCCGTGCTGACCACGTGGCTCGGCGTGCATCACACGCACGTGAACGCCGACCGGCTCGTGCGGCTGGCGGGCACCCATCCGTCCGAACGAGTCCGCGCGTACTGGGCAGCCATCGCGACGTGGCTCAAGAAGGATCGTCGTCTCGCCCGGCTCGCGAGCGCAGACGAAGGCGCGCCGATCGACGTGCTGCCGACGGGGACCGAGTTCCAGGTCAAACGACGCGGCGAGGATGAGCGCTTCACCGGCTCGAAGCTGCGCGTGCCCAAGGGTACGCTCCGAGATCGCCGCAAGGACGTGCTCTCGCCGGAGGTTCTAGTTCGACGTCACGCGGGCTACCGAAACCGTGTGCTCATGGGGCCGTCGTTTCGCGCCGACGTGTGGACGGCGCTCGACCACGCCCCCGACCTGTCGATCGCCGACATCGCGCGAAAAGCCTCGTGCTCGTTCGCGACCGCGTGGCAGGCGGCACAGGACTTCCGCCTCCTGCGCGCAGCGGGTTCGCGTGCGCCGCAGGGGTGACCCGTTGGTTAGCAGGCGAGGCGTACGTGCTTCAGCCACTTGCGCGATGCAGTGCTCATCTGGTCAAGGGCGCGAAGCACGGGCTCCTCGATCTGCAGGCCGTAGGTACCGTCGTAAGTCCGACCGGTCCAGATCGTCATGACACAGCGGCCTCAGCAGGCGGTGGCTCCCGGCGAACGGAGAAGCCGAGGAAGCCCTCGGTGGACTCTTGCTTCTCGAAAACGCGGAAGCGCGGGTCACGAGGTCGGTGAGCGGCCAGCGTCTCCAACTCCTTCACGCAAGTGGCCGCGGCCATGACAACGTCATCGTGGCGCGCGGGGAATAGAGGCGACCAGCACCCAGCACCTTCGAGCAGTTCCTCGTTGCCCGCCCACGTTGCCCCTTCGTCTTGGAGCCATCGGGCCACTTCGAGAGCGAACCGCCGCTGCGGAACTCATGCCCCGTCGCTCCGAAGAAGAAAAGACGCTTGGCGGCGAACCCCATCGAGAAGGAAAACGAAGACGCGTGGGATCGACCACCACCCTCCAGCAAGGAGAGAAAGCACATCGTCCGACGCGGTGCAGTCGACGATGACATCGTATGGCTCGAGCGCGTCGACAATCGCTCGCTGGTCCCCGCTGAGATTTCTGTCACCGCCGGCACTGAACAGCGCCTCGCCGCTCTTCCGCTACGGTCAGTCCGTGAGCTGCAATCTCGTTGTAGACCCGACCGCTCAGACGTCCGCGAAGGTGTCGCCGTTTCGATCGTAGAGGAGCAGCGTGCCGCGCTCGAGATCGAGGTAGAGCGCGTCCACCTGAAGGCTGCCATCCTCGACTCGCGCCTTCAACCACGGGAACTCGAGCAGGTTCGCCAACGACGACTTTAAGGCCTCGAGCTCGCAGCATCGCTGTCGCTCCTCTCTCGAAAGTCCCTGCTTGCTCACGACCCGGTCGCGCGCAGGCCCGGCCATCTCGAGCCAGAGATTGATGAAGTCAGTGGGGGGAGCTGGCGGGTCTAACAGAGCCTGGATGCCACCGCACCCGGCATGGCCGAGGACCACGAACTGGCCGACCTTGAGGATTCGGACCGCGTACTCGATGGCCGCCGAGGTGGAATGGTGGTGCTGGTCGGGCTCGTACGGGGGCACGAGGTTGGCGATGTTGCGGATAAGGAACAGCTCGCCCGGGATCGCGTCGAACACACGGGTGGTATCGATGCGGCTGTCGCAGCACGTGACGATGGCGTAGCGCGGGTGTTGCGGCCGGCCCGCCAGACGCTCGAAGCGAGCACGGTTGGCCTCGAAGTAGTCGCCTCGAAAGCGCTTGAAGGCCTCGATCAGTCGTTCCATGGCATGCGCACCTTACAAAAATTGAATCGCCGTGAGTCGATCATGGGTTGCAAGCGGGACAGTCGTACGGGGTCGCACTGGACGCGCCCACGAGCGGTCGCTCCTCGCGTCGGCCGCACCCCGCGCAGGCGAGGACCTCGGCGCGAGCCTTGCCGGTCGGCTCGCCGCAGTCAGCGCATGGGAGACCGCTGAGGCGCTCGACGGTTACGTAGCCCGGTCGCCCGCACGCGGGGCAGAGGCTGCGCGCCGCGCGAGCCAGGGCGAGCGTTGCGCGCTCGATGCTCAGCATCCGAGTCGGGTTGAGGTGAGCCCGCATGTCGGACTCGAGCCAGGCGCGACCATGCTGCCGGAGTGCCTGTTGAACGGCCTGCTCGAGCTCGGCGGGCTCAACGATGCCCTTGGTCATTCCGAGAGCGGTGTCCGGCTTCCCGCGCGGCGCAGCGATGACGATGAGGCCGTGCGAAGGAAACGAGATTTCGCCGGCGAACGCTGCCGCCTCCTCGGGCGTTCTCACGCAGGTGGACGCGAAGTTCGTCTCCATCGTGACGTCGGTGCCTAAGAGCTCGAGTCCCGTCTCGCGGTCGACGAGCAGCACGAGTTCAACGCCCCCCGCGACGAAGGGCACAGAGGGATGCGGCCCGAAGCTTCCTTCGCTCGACAGGCCGAAGCGTGCGTTGCCGTGCGCCGCCACTGCAGCGAGTGCCTTGGCTCGAGCGGCTTCGCGCGCGGTACCCGCTCGCGGAATCGCGCGCGTAAAGCTTCCGAAACGGTCCGTATCGAGGTCGCTGACCACTTCGACACGAACACCGAGCTGCGCGCGGAGCGTCGGCCCGATGACCAGCTCTTTGCCATGCCTGGTGCCCAGCGCAGCGACGGTGCCCGCGAAGGTCGTCACGCAGATACCTCGTCGAAGCTCGCGAACATTGCCTCGAGGTCTTCGTCACCCATCCATCGTGCAGCGCGTCCCTCGAGGTCGCACGCGTACAGCTCGCGCGAGGCCTCCTCGAGCCACAGCGCGCGCATCGTCACGTGCGCTCGTCGCAGAATGGGGCCGATGTGGTCATCGGCCTGCAGCGCTCGGCATCTCGCCACGACCAAGACCTGACTCGTCTCGGGCGTGAGGGCTCCACCGGGCTCCTTGCAGGTGTGGTGACCGCAGACCACGATCTGACGTACGCCGCTTCCAAGGACGCCGTACTCGAGGGTCGCACGCGTCGCCTCGTCGAGCTCTCGCGGCAAGCCACCGAGCGTCTGCAGCACGTAGGCCGCGGGGAACGCTGCGAGCAGCTCCGCGCTGGCCACGCTCTCCGAACAAGCGGCGAACATCAGGCGGGCGCGGTCTGGACCGGCAGCGTCGGAGTGAGTCGCGCGATGCGCGCGAAGCGCGACCTTCCAACGAGGCTGTGTCACGCCGCCAGCTCCGTCGTCGTCGACTCGACATGCTCCCACTTCAGCCCGCCGACGTATCGATGCGTGACCGCGCCCTCGTCGCCGAGCGCATAGAGGTGGAGCCAGCCGTTGTCGAGCAGCGACCTGACCAGGGCGTGCTTGGCGATGATCGCGTTCATGGCCGCGATCGGGGCTTCGATGACGACGGTGAGACGCATCGGCTCGTGCACCAAGCATTCGCCATCGTGCACCGATTGCCAGGGCAACCCGACGCGGAGATCACCGCCATTGCCCTCCAGCACACCGATCGTGCCCACCACGTTGTGAAGCACCTTGTTTCCGCAGCCGTAGACACGGTTGTCGACCGTCGACGCGTAGTACTGCAAGCTGATCCAGCTCCCGACGACCATCGGCGCGGTCATCACCAGCTCCAGCACCGGGAAGCCTGCACGCTCGTCCTCTCGCCAGTCGTAGGAGTGAAGGAACGAGCGACCGCCGAGGTCGACTCCGGCCGTGCGGTGACGCGGCGCGACGACGAAGGCGGCGCACCCGGCGAGGCCCCATTCCGGTCGCACCTGCGCCCAATCGCGACTCCGTGAGAGGATCCGCGCGTCGGCGGACGCGTCCGCAGGATCTTCGCCGAGCAGCGGCGCGCGGAGCTGGCGCGCGCCCACACCGGCCGCCGCGAGACGTGCATCGAGCCGCTCTACGTCCTCGGCGTGCGAGGCCGGGACGGCGTGCCGGTCGAAGATCGTGACCTTGTCTGTCGTCGTGTCGTGCAGGCTACCGAGGAAGACGGTGTCGCTGGGAACGTCGATGCCTTTCGCGGCGAGCGCGTTGCGCACCGTCGGCTCGTTGAGCACCATCGCCGCGATCCGAGCGTTGGCCTCGCCCGTGTGGCCCCCGCAGGCGCCGCAGTCGAGCCCGGCGGCGTGCGGATTGTTGACGGTGGTCGAACCGTGGCCCGCGAGCATCACCAGTCGCGCGAACCCCGAAGTGAGCGACATCCCGCGGAGCAGCCCCTCGGCCATCGCGACGCGCTGGTCCTCGGTCAGACCGACCTGGCGATCGCCGAGCATCTGCGGCGAGAGATCGGGACCTAGCGCTGTGTGCGCATCGACGCCGTCGTGCGACGGGTGCGGGACCGTCCGCGTGAGACCGAGCGAATCGGTGAGGAGCTTGGGCAGGTACGCGAGACCTACCGGCCCGACGAAGCCGAAGCA
>JANXLV010000079.1 GCA_025355005.1 Myxococcales bacterium
CCGGCCGCGGTCATCGAGGACAACGCGCATGGGCTGTATGGCACCTATCGCGGGGGCCAACTCGGCACGTTCGGGGAGCTCGCCACGCAGTCGTTCCACGACACCAAGAACTTCACGTGCGGAGAAGGCGGTGCGCTGCTCGTCAACGCATCCGCGGGCGAGGCGTTTGCGGCGCGCGCGGAGATCCTGCGCGAGAAGGGCACGAATCGCAGTCAGTTCTTCCGCGGCCAGGTCGATAAGTACACGTGGGTCGACATTGGCTCGAGCTACGTGCTCTCCGATCTCCTCGGGGCGATGTTGCTCGGCCAGCTCGAGCAGCGCGTGGATATCCAGCGCCGCCGACGCGCGGTGTGGGAGCGATACGCGAGCGAGCTAGGTGGCTGGGCCGCGTCGCAGGGCGTCACGCTGCCCACGGTGCCCGCGCACTGCGAGCAGGCGTTCCACATGTTCTACTTGCTGCTGCCCGATCTCGAGCGCCGCACGGCGTTCATCGCGCACCTGAAGCAGCGGGGCGTGTCGGCGGTGTTCCACTACTTGCCGCTGCACCTCTCGCCGATGGGCGTGCGCTTCGGTGGAAAGCCCGGCGACTGCCCCGTGACAGAGGCGCTGAGCGACCGGCTCGTGCGTCTACCGTTCTACACGGAGCTGTCGGAGAACGAGCAAGCGAAGGCGATCGATGCGGTGCGCTCGTTTTCCTGCTGAGTCAGTGCGGTGTGCCACTCCCGAACTCGTAGCCGTTACCGCACCATGAGCTGAGAACCGTGGTCTGCGGCCCGAACGACCATTCGACGACCGCACCGATTCCACCGTTACCGGCATCGACGCTCGGGTCACACGTGGTACAAGAACGAGACGCGTGCAGTATACACCTATTGCGATAGCCGCCACAAGTACGAGAGGCTGTCACTGACGCTTCGCCAGAACGACGGATGCTCTTCGTAGCGCACGCCGTGTCGCTCGCAGACGTCCCGGACCTCGGGCGACACTTCGCGGAGGCGTGCGGGTGGCAGGCGCGGGAACAGATGGTGCTCGATGTGGCGATCGAGGCCGCCGCAAAGGATCACCGCGACGCCGCGCAGGACGAAGTTCTTGCTGGTCTCGATCTGGAAGCGGTACCACGCGTCGTTTCGCTTCTTGCCGGCGCTCTCTGCGTGCCTGGTCGACACGCGGTGTCCCACGCTGCTCGCGGTCTGGAGGCCCGTGAAGATCAGGTTGCGCATCACCGTGGCCGCGAGCGCGCCGCACAGCACGTACTTCCATCGCGCGCCCGCGAGCGCCGGGAAGACCACGTACTGGTAGAGCACGTAGAGAAAGAACTTCCGGAGCTCCCGACGGTCGCGCGCCTCGCGGTAGCCCGTGCGCTTCAGGAACGCGTCGTAGTCGAACGCCCACGTCTCGAACGCGAAGACCGCACCGATGAGCCCGTTCACCGCGTGCCACGGTCGCCACCGCTGCGTATCGTGCATGCGGAAGAGCGGATGCACCGTGTCCGGGTCCGCGCCCAGCACCGACGGGTTCGCATGGTGGATGCGGTGCGCATCACGCCACGTGCGGCACTGGAACGGCACCGCCATGGTCTCGTACCGCGACGGCGTGAATCGCTCGGCGCCCGGCAGCCCGACGTACGCACCAAAAGCAGCCGCACGTCGGCCTCTCCCGCGCGCGCCTGCGCGATTCTCCCCACGCGATGAATCTCCTCGGCGAGCCGCATCGTCGACCGCGCCGAGAGTAGCGGAAACCCGCGCTTGTACAGGCCCTTGCACTCACTCTGGTTCGCGGAGTAGGTTGCGCCCTGAAATGGGAGCAAAATCCGTCCATCTGCCCGTCCTCCAGAGCGGGCTCGGGAAGACTCTGCGCCGTGACAACTGGTGGGTCGGCCCTGCGACCACGGGCGTCATCCTCGTGAGCTTCATCATCTACGCCACGTTCCGCGGCTTCGAGAACGCGCACTACGAGATCGGCCCTTACCTCTCACCGATGTACTCGCCGCTCATCGACACGAGCTTCGCGAAGAACTGGCCCATCCCCGTGTCGGGCGCCATGCTCATCCTCGGCGGCCCCGCATCGTTTCGCCTCACCTGCTACTACTACCGCAAGGCGTACTACCGCGCCTTCGCGATGGACCCGCCCGGCTGCGCGGTCGGCGAGCGCAACGCCCACAAGTACAACGGCGAGACGAAGCTCTTCATCTTCCAGAACCTCCACAGGTTCACGCTCTACGTCGCGCTCGCGTTCCTCGTCTTCCTCTGGCACGACGCCATCACCGCGCTCATCGGCTGGAAGGACGGCATCCACCTCAATGGCGGCACGCTCGTCATCACCATGAACGCGACGCTGCTGTCGCTCTACACGTTCTCCTGTCACGCGCTCCGGCACCTCGTGGGCGGCAACGTGAACAGCTACTCGACCGCATTCCTCGGCGGCCTGCGCTTCAAGCTCTGGAAGATCGTCACCAAGCTGAACGAGAAGCACATGCTCTTCGCATGGATGAGCCTCTTCGGCGTGGGGCTTACCGACTTCTACATTCGCTCCGTTGCGACCGGCGCCTTCGCCGACTTCAGGATTTTCTGAGCATCATGGCAAAGACCAAGTACGAGACGCACGAGCACGACGTGCTCATCATCGGCGCCGGTGGCGCTGGGCTGCGCGCCGCGATCGAGGCATCGAACGAGAAGCTCTCGGTGGGGCTCGTCTGCAAGTCGCTCCTGGGCAAGGCGCACACCGTCATGGCGGAGGGCGGAGTCGCCGCTGCCATGGGCAACGTGGAGCCGCGCGACAACTGGAAGGTGCACTTCCGCGACACCATGAAGGGTGGTCGCTTCATGAACCAGTGGCGCATGGCGCAGCTGCACGCCATGGAAGCGCCGGACCGCGTCCACGAGCTCGAGTCCTGGGGCGCGCTCTTCGATCGCACCGCGGACGGACGCATCCTCCAGCGCAACTTCGGCGGCCACAAGTACCCGCGGCTCGCGCACGTCGGTGACCGCACCGGCCTCGAGATGATCCGCACGCTGCAGCAACACGGCGTTCACCTTGGCATCAAGGTGTACATGGAGTGCACGATCACGCGGCTCCTCACCGACGGGCAGAAGATCCGTGGGGCGTTCGGCTACTGGCGTGAAAATGGGCGTTTCGTGCACTTCAAGACGAAGGCCATCGTGCTCGCCACCGGCGGCATCGGTCGCATGTTCAAGATCAACTCGAACTCGTGGGAGTGCACCGGTGACGGTCAGGCGCTCGCGTATCTTGCCGGCGCAGAGCTCATGGACATGGAGTTCATGCAGTTCCACCCCACCGGCATGGTGTGGCCGCCCAGCGTTCGCGGCACCTTGATCACGGAGGGCGTCCGCGGGGAAGGCGGCACGCTCCGGAACAAGGATCAGAAGCGCATCATGTTCGACTACATCCCCGAGCTCTACGCGAACGAGACCGCCACGACCCACGAAGAGGCTGACCAGTGGCTGCGCGAGAGCACGCAGGAAGGCGGAAGCAAGGCGAAGCGAACGCCGGATCTGTTGCCGCGTGACATCGTCGCGCGCGCCATTCACGCCGAGGTGAAGGCCGGTCGCGGCTCACCGCACGGCGGCGTGTTCCTGGACATCGCCACGCGTCGCAGCGCGGAGGACATCAAGAAGAAGCTCCCCGCGATGTACCACCAGTTCAAGGAGCTCGGCGACGTGGACATCACCACCGACCCGATGGAAGTCGGCCCCACGGCCCACTACACCATGGGCGGCATCCGCGTGGATTCGGAGACGCAGGAGTCGCGCATCAAGGGGCTGTTCGCCGCTGGCGAGTGCGCCGCGGGCATGCACGGCAGCAATCGACTCGGCGGCAACTCGCTGTCCGACCTGCTCGTGTTCGGTCGCATCGCCGGCCTGCACGCGGCGAAATACGCGAGGACTGCAGACGCTCCGTCCTCGGACGACGGCGAGATCGACACGGCTGCCACGGAGGCGCTCGCGCCGTTCAACCGGGAGAAGGGCGAGAACCCGTTCCTCCTGCACGAAGAGCTGAAGGACTCGATGCAGACGCACGTCGGCATCATCCGCACCGAAGCAGAGCTGAAGAAGGGCATCGACGAGCTGCAGGCGCTCAAGGCGCGCGTCTCCAAGATCAAGGTCGAGGACAACCGCCACTTCAACTCTGCCTGGCATCAGAACTTCGACATGCGCAACATGCTGGTCTGCGCGGAGGCCATGGCGCGCGCGGCGCTTGCCCGCAAGGAGAGCCGCGGCGGCCACGCGCGTGACGATTATCCCGACCAGGACAAGGGTCACTTCAGCAAGTTCAACATCGTCTCGAAGACCAACAAGGCCGGGGACGAGATGGAGATCGCCGAGGTGGCGCTCCCCGAGGTGCCGGACGAGATCAAGAAGATCCTGGAGGAGGGCTGAGCATCATGAGCGAAAAGAAAGCCACTCTCCAGCTCTACCGCGGCGACAACGAAGGCGGCGAGTTCAAGACCTACGAGGTCGAGACCTATCCCGGCATGGTCGTCCTCGACGCCATCCACGAGATCCAGGCGAAGCAGGAGCCTGGTCTTGCGGTGCGCTGGAACTGCAAGGCGGGCCGCTGCGGCTCGTGCAGCGCGGAGATCAACGGCAAGCCGAAGCTCCTCTGCATGACGCGCATGACGGCGTACCCGGACAACGAGCCCATCACCGTCACGCCCATGAAGTCGTTCCCCATCCTGAAGGACCTGGTGACCGACGTGTCCCACAACTTCCGGATGGCCGCAAAAATCCCTGCGTTCGCGCCCAAGCCCAAGGAAGCGGACGGCACGTGGCGCATGCAGCAGGACGACATCGAGCGCATCCAGGAGTTCCGGAAGTGCATCGAGTGCTTCCTGTGCCAGGACACCTGCCACGTCATCCGCGACCACGACAAGAAGGAAGAGTTCGCGGGCCCGCGCTTCCTCATCGCGCTTGCCGGTCTGGACATGCACCCGCTCGATACGCTCGATCGACGCGAGCTGATGAAGACGGAGTTCGGCATCGGGCTCTGCAACATCACGCGGTGCTGCACCGAGGTCTGCCCCGAGCACATCAACATCACGGACAACGGCATCATCCCGATGAAGGAGCGCGTCGCGGACGACTACTTCGATCCGGTCCGCTGGCTCGCACGCAAGTTCATCGGTCATGAGAAGAAGAAGAAGGCGAGCCTTCCCGTGATCCAGTTCACGGGCGCACCCGACTTCAAGGACGAGATGACGGTCGTCACGACCAAGAAGAAGCCGCGAAGCGCAGACGAAGGCGCCGAGGATTAGAAGGGGACACCATGCAGAGCGACCGAAGGGAGCGGCTGCGTCATGCATGACGAGCTCGCGTTGAAGAGTCTGAAGGGACACGATCTCGTCGCGGCACTGGAGAAGGCGAACGTCTACCGCGCGCTCAACCAGCCCGAAGAGGCGGAGAGCATCTGCCACGACATCCTCGCGGTCGATCCGGGCAACCAGGCCGCGCAGAAGACGCTCGGCCTCGCAATCACCGATCGCCTCGCCGACAGCGTCTCTCTCTTCGACGAGGCGATGAAGGTGTTCGGCAAGCTCACGGACAGCTACGAGCGCAAGTACCACGAAGGCATCGCGTGGGAGCGCCTGGGCAAAGCGCGGCTCTCTCGCGGCGAAGCACACGGCGCCCTCACGTCGCTCGAGCACGCGCTCGAACACTACGAAGAGGCCGAGGCCCTCGGCGCGAAGAACGCCGCCGACCCCGTGCTCCGCTACAACCGCTGCGTCCGCCTCATGAAGAGCGATCGCCTCCTCCAGGAAGCCATCTCCGCCCCGCACTCCCGCGAGCCCCGCCTCGGCGACTAAAACAGCATCGGCTTGGGCGCGATACATCCCGTCAGACGAACCTTCGGACTGCGCGCGGTGCTCACGACCGGGAGGTCGCTGCGCTCCGTGCTCGACCGAAGCTTCGCCTGACGGGCGTCTCGCGCCCAATCCGACGCTGTTTTCACGGGATGCGATGCATGCATGCTTGCATGCGTGCATGGGGGGATGCGTGCGGTATGCACTTACCTCTTGCGACAGAAGCGGCTTGATTTCGTGCTCTCCCGCTCTTGCCTGCCATAGTTCATAGTTGGGAGGTGCCGCTTTGCGCTGGCGCTTGATGCTTCTGTGCGTGGGCTCGCTGGTGGTGAGTCTTCTGTTCTTCGTCGCGTGCGGCAGCTCGGCGGACTCCGTATTCGGCGGCGGCGGTGATCTCGACGGAGGCGTCGACCCCGGCTCCGAAGGTGGCGGAGGGCATCTCCTCGGCGGCGGGGACGGAGCGAGCGAGGCATCCTCCAGCTGCGTCCCGAAATCGTGTACCGCGCTGAACGCGAACTGCGGCGCCGTCGGCGACGGCTGCGGCAACATCCTGCAGTGCGGCGCGTGCGCCATGCCTTGGAGCTGCGGCGGCGCGGGCGTGCCCTCCCAGTGCGGCGACGGAACTGGTGTGGATGGCGGACCCTGCCTCGCGCCGTTCGTCTCGTGCAACAGCGCCGACGGTCCCGTCTGCGCGAACCTCGCGGCGGACTCCGACAACTGCGGCGCGTGCGGCAACCCATGCAACCCGGGCCTCACCTGCGTCATGGGCGCGTGCAAGCCGCAGTGCAAGGGCGCGGTCAACTGCCAGACCGACGCCGGCGAAGTCTGCGTCGGCGACCACTGCGCGAACGCATGCGACGTGGTCATCAGCGGCACATCCAGCCAGGGTTGCGAGTTCTGGCCCGCGCACCTGTGGAACACGGAGGACGGACCTGGCTTCTTCCAGGGTCCGCTCGGCGTCGTTGCATCCAATACGTCGACGGTCCTCACAGCCACGGTGACGCTCGAGGACGGCGCTGGCGTGATCCAGACGCAGACGGTAGCGCCCGGCAAGGCAGCGACGTTCTCGGTGCCGAACGCGCAGAACAGGCTCACGAAGACGCAGTCGGCGAGCGCATTCCACCTTCGCTCGGACGTGCCGATCGCGGCCTACGTGTACAACCCGATCGACGCTGCGAAGGCGTTCACCGGAAGCGCTGCGCTGCTGCTCCCGACACACACGCTGTCGCAGTCGTACTTCGTGGTGTCGTACCAGTACAACGCGGGCATCGGCACGTCGCCGCCGCAAGGACAGGGCTATCTGGCCGTCATAGGCACGCAGCCGAACACGGCAGTGAAGGTGAAGGTGCCCGTCGCCACGCTCGCGTCGCTGGATGGCACCATTCCGGCGACGCCCGCTGGAGGCACCATCAACCTGATCCTCGACCGAGGGCAGGTCGTCGAGATCGCCGAGGCGAACAGCCTGGATGACATCACGGGCGCGCAGATCTCCTCCGACAAGCCAGTGGCGGCGTTCGGTGGGTCCGGCGCGACCACCGTGCCGCAGACGGCGCTCGGAGGAGATCACTTCGAGGTGCAGCTCTACCCCACCGCGGCGTGGGGCAAGTCCTACGAGTGCGAGAAGTACATGAAGCGCTCGTCCGCGGACGTGGATCGCTGGAGGGTCGTCGCGGCCGTCGACAACACGGTCGTGACCCTCTCCAATCCCGCGATCGCGGCGATACCAACGCTCTCCGCAGGACAGGTCTTCGAGTTCGCGACGGCCGAGAACTTCGACCTCAACTCCACGCAGCCCGTATTGGTTGCACACTACATGCAAGCGTGGGGCACGCTCTCGGGGACCCAGTACGACCCCACGGTCTTCCCCGACCCCACGACGAACGCGTGTCCGTTCGCCGGTGGCGCAAGCAGCGCGCAGTGCATCGGCGACGCGAACATGACCCTCGCGATCCCGACGGCGCAGTACCTGTCGAGCTACACCTTCTACACACCCGCGTCGTACGCGTACGACTACGTGGACGTGCTCGCGCCGATGGGCGCGAAGATCTTGCTCGACGGCGCGGCCATTCCAGCGCTCACCCCGATCGGCGGAGGAACCTACGGCCTCGCGCAGATCCGCATCCAGGCGGGCGTGCACGCGATGACCGGCGACAAGGGCTTCGGCATATCGCTCTATGGCTACGACTACGCGATCTCGTACTCGTGCGTCGGCGGTCTGGACCTGAAGCACATCGGCATCCCCAACCCAGGCAACTGCACGCCTTCCACATGCCAGAAGCAGGGCTTCAACTGCGGCTCGGCGGGAGATGGCTGCGGAGGCATCCTCCACTGCGGAACCTGCGTCGCGCCGCAAACGTGCGGCGGAGGCGGCGTGGCGGAGGTCTGCGGCGGCGGCGGCGTGAAGTAGCGACCAAAAGAAAACCGACACACCACGCCTCCGACGGCCCAACAGATCCCAGCCCTGGGAGCGCCAAATACGGTACCCCCCTACCCCTATTTGACGCTGTCTAGCTCCGATGTGCGCGACGGTGCTCGCATATCTTCTCGAGCGCGCCTGTGGATAACCCTGTGGAAACCCTGTTGCCAAATAGTTGATAGAAAATAGACACTTAGCTAATTATTTTTGTTGCGCGCGGGAGAGAGATCCAGCATATTCCGCCTCACGAAGTTCGCGGCACATTCTTCCGCGGACGTCGCGTCAGTAGAAACCGTTGGGGGCACTGCGGGTCTCGCCTACTCAATCGCCGGATCGCTTGGTCAACAGGCAATCCGTCGCAAGGCAGAACTCGAGTCGGAGTCGCACGCTTGGTCGTCCAAACCAGGCGTCGGTAACGAACACAAAGGTGCCCGCCCATCCCGACCCCTCGCTTGATCGCGTGGGGTCAGTCGCAAAGCCCAGTTCCAAACGCCGAGTCATCCGGAGGGAGAGTCGGCGGGGCAGCGTGAAGGGGTGGCCTACTGGAAGCTTCCAAGCTTCCAGCCTGTCACGGTGAAAGGTACCTCGGCCTGCGGTACGAGGGTGGCTCTTCGCGGAGCGCCCCACGACCGTAGACCTCGGCCGGTCTCGACTCACTTCGCGCAAACCATTTGCTCGCGGTGACGGACTCCGGTGACACGGGTACCGAGGAGGTAGCCAAGAAGCGTTTCGACCCGTTGCTGCCATGCGGTGACAGTCTGTCTCGTCCCTTCGGGGGGGAGATGGGCGGAAGGAGCGGCTCTCTCGGTCTCCTCGCCTCTTGCTCGCTCTCTGTTTTCTGTCGGGCACTAAAAACGCCAGGCAGGGTGCGGGGGGATCACGGGTGGGAGCTCGGCGGATTCACTCTCTCGCAAGAGAGGGCTTCTCGTGAGGGAAGACGGGCGTGAAAGCGTCTGATGGGTCCGAAGCTCGAGGTGGATTGCGGTCCACTTGCGGCTTCCTACTTCTCTAAACAGGAGGTGGGGTTACCGGGTGCGGACGTCCTCGCGGTAGTGCTCGCACATCGCGGTTACGTTGCAGAAGTTCGTGGGTGGTGTTGGCTCCAAATAAGTTCTCGGAACGCGCTGCAAAAACAGCGGCAGACGAGAGTGAACGGGAGCCTAGATGGCGCGCGGTGATGGGTCTTCCGTAAAAAGAAGCTCCAGCGCTCGAGTCGTCGAAGAAGCATCACGACTCCGTGCAGTGGCGGCCAAAGGCCACTGGATGGAGGCAAGGCCCAGGGTGGCGTCATGAGCGCCACTCGGCGGCACGGTCTCTCGAGAGAGGATCGGGTCGCGTGCCTCGCTCGGTGTGAGCTCGGAAGATCTCGCACGTCTGGGACGGGTGCATGGGAAGGGTCCTCACGGATCGAAGTTGCTCTGGGTTGCGGATGACGGCCCTCTTCACGGATGGGACGGACGAAGTAGCCTCGGTGGATACTCGGCAGTCGCCTCTTCTGGTCAGCGCAAGCTATGCCGGAAGGGAGCGAGTACTCGGGTGTCTACGACGGGAGCGACAGAGGTGACATTCTTGCAAAGCCCAAAAAGCTTGCGGATGCACCAAAGCGGGTGTGGCGTCGTGAAACGCTTCATACTCTCGAGGGTCGAGTCTCTCCGTGCCCAAACACGGTGAGGCAAGGCGGGTCGCTTGAAAGAGCAGCTCGTATCAACATCCCCCTCGAAGCGCGCGAGATGCGGGTACACGTTACGGCAGTCACGGTTGGCAGACATCGGTCGGATTCATCTTGGCGCACAGCCCCTGTTGTCGCTTCGGCGGCGGTGGGAAAAGCAGTGTGCATCAGCCCGAAGGAAGCGTGTGTTGGCACCATGGACGGTGCTTGCACGTGGAGAAACGGCGAAAGGGTGAACGAGGCGAGTACTAGATCACCAAACGATCTGGAATTTCGACTCTCGCAGATTGCGCTCTAAACAAGCGTGGCACGCGGAAACGACACGGTGGAACGCGCTCGAGGTCCTCCTCGACCTTCGCCTCACAAGGGCGGAAGTCGTGCGACCTTAGTCTCTGGGAAGTGGGTCTCGCATCACGACTGATGCCACGCAAGTGGTGCTGGTCCTCTGGTGAGTAACTCCGCGAGTCGGTGAAGATGGTTCACCGGGCGTACCCAGGGGCGACAAGCGAGCGTGAGAGGCTGGGGTGTTCTTGGCAACGGCAGATCAAGCTCGCGACAAGCGGGCACGGTCGGTCAGCATCCTCGGCGCTGAAAAGGCGTCCGGTGAGTGGTGCACCAGGGAGATCTCTCGCCGAAGCAGGCGCAGGCGAACAGCGGCGCTTCTCTCTCTCCTTCTACCTCGCGAAAGGGTGGCGGAGATCGGGGTAACCGGGCGGAACGCAGGATGCGTGCATCATGCACATAGGTGCGTGACCTGCACGACAGTCCAAGGGCCAGCTCTGGAAAGCTGGAACGAGCACCTAAGAATGCTCCCCAAGGACAAGCAGCTTCGATCGGGCGCGACTGGGTGACCAGCCGCGCTCGAGCCATTTTGTCGCCACGATTTCATCGCGCACGCGGTGCGGGGATCACGAAGCGCGCGATCTCGCGCCAGGCGATGCCTCATGATTCGTCGGAGCTTCGAGCCGCGTTGAACGTGAACCGTGAATCGCGTTTGGCGGTGAGCGCCCGCATGTCCGGCCTGTGGCCGCAGCGCGTCGTCCGCAGCCGTGGACTCGATCGGGGGCGCGACGGCTGGCGATGTTGGTGCGAGCCGATCCGGCTTTGTCCGAGCTCGCCCCCACGCGTGGACTCGTTCGCGACGCCGCGCCGCGCCACCCGGCCGAACATCGCGGGCACTCACCACCCTCTCGTGTTCACCGCCCCCAAAACCCAGGACCATCTCCGTTCTCGTTTCTGCGTAAACAGCGTCGCATGGCGTGAGAGCCGCCCGTCAGGCAAGGCTTCGAGCGAGCACGGAGCGGAACGTACTCTTGTCTCACGATCCCGCACATCTTGCTTGCACTCTACATGCGGTCATGATCAGAGGCGCTCATG